>NZ_JBLQTA010000016.1:0-116507 GCF_048159625.1 Ciceribacter azotifigens
ACAAGTGGGAGATCGTGTCCGGGGATTTAGGGGGCCACTACACAAGGCTAGGTGCTATGCCTTTTGCAATCTCAATAATCAGTTTGTCGTCTGACTTCTCAACACGGATAGAAAGTGTGTTATTTGCCTGAAGAACCTTAGTTTCGATGTCGAGCGTCACGAGACGTAGCCGCGAACTGTTTCTAGCTGCAATGCTCGCCAGTTTATTGTGCAGATCATCTGTACACTCATCGACTACTAGAATTGCTGGAAATCCAGTAGTGGCAAGTTCCAATGCGAGCTTTACGCTTTCCTCACCGGAAATTGAGCCTTCAGTGTATATGACCGAGCTTCGATCGATTTCGTCAGCGAGGCTGCTCGTGCGCCCAAGCACTTCATAGACAAAACGCGACTTTCCATATCCAGATGGCCCAAACATCCGAACAATTGCTTTCTCAGAAGAGATAAATTGCAGGATCTCATCAGCAGCTTGCTCGTAGGTCCACGCGCTACGTTTTGGATCTGCCCGCACCTCTACTGGTACAACGCGGTTTGCGGGCGCAAATCTTGGCTCATCATTGGATTTCCAGGGTGATTGAAAATCGGGTACCTGTCCCCACGTCTCGTGGGTTTGAAATCCAGCAAGGTTGCGCCCCATGCGTTGTGAGGCCAGCCACAGGGCAACAGCAGGATGGGTGTTGACCCAATCAGCTATGAGGTTGGCGTCATAAACGTCGATTGCGGCAGCTTCGTCTGGGTCACCGCCGCCTGCGGTAATTGCAGAGCCAATAGCTTTTACAAGTTTTTTCCGTTTCGCTGTGACCATTCGTTCGCGGCAAAATATGACATAGGCCGCTTTGCTTGAAAGAACCTCACGGATGACCGGGCTTAGCTCTGGTGGCTTCCCCTTTGCCACCTTCAGAACCTCATCACGTACACGGCTCTCTGTCAGATTTTGAGCCTTCGACTGAAACGCAGTAAAGCGACTTGGCAGATACGCAGTAGATGATTGTCCACCGCTCCACTCAACACGACCATCTTCCCCGCCGTCAGCTATGGTGATTTGCAAGGGCACAGCCGCTCCGCGTAGTGGTACCCCAGCAAGGCGGCTCTCAGACAATACGAGGCGTTTCAGGAGCTTTACCAATGTCTTGTCGTCGAGAACCGCGATGAAATCAGGATCAGCTTCAAACAACATAAATGCTCCTCTTGCCACACACTTGTCTGCTTAACGTGCCGCTATAGAAAAACACGCGGAAGTAGCGCGCCTCATCTCTAACATGAGTGCTACCTCTTGTGCCTCTTCGTCAAACGAATGAATACCGCTATTCACAACTGGATCGACGTAAGCCTGTCACAAGAGAATGAGCAATACACGCCATGGGCAACATGGATCGTGACATGAAGCGATTGCAAGTTATCTCATTCTGTGAGACGCAAGGGCGCGAAAGGGAGACATCGTGTCCCCCTAACCATCCCTGAAAACCCGGCTTCTAAGGGGTTTGAGCGATGGTGGGCGCTCCCTCCGGCGCCACCAGTGCAAGTCAGCTGCGATTCCGCGAGCGCCCCGTCCCCCTCACACAATCTCCGTGCCGCTGATCCGGATGCCGAACCCTTCGAGCCCGACATAGTGCCGTTCGCGTGAGGCAAAGAGGCGGATCGAGGTGACGCCGAGGTCTTTGAGGATTTGCGCGCCGAGGCCGATTTCCAGCCATTCGCTTTCGCGGGCCTGCGCCTGTTCGTGTGCTTCGCGCTCGTGGTGGCCGGCGCGTGCGGTGGTCGAGACGCCGACGCCGACGGAGCCTTCGCGCAGGTAGACGATGACGCCGCGGCCCTTCTCGGCGATCTTCTTCATGATCTCGTCGATCTGGCGCTCCTTGCCGAAGACGTCCTTGCCGACATGTTCGAGATGCAGGCGCACCGGAATGTCGACGCCGTCGCGGATGTCGCCGAAGACGACGGCGAGATGCTGCATCGGGTCCCAGGGCAGCGAATAGGCGTACGCCTTTGCCGGGCCGTAGGGCGTCTCGATGCTGAAGCTCGAGGCGAGCTCGATCAGCGTCTCCTTGCGCTGGCGATAGGCGATGAGGTCGGCGACCGAGACGCGCTTCAGCCCGTGCTCCTCGGCAAAGGCGAAGACCTCCGGCCCGTGCTTGACGGTGCCGTTGTCGTTGACCAGTTCGCCGATCACGCCGACCGGCGGCAGCCCTGCGAGCTTGCAGAGGTCGACGGCGGCCTCCGTATGGCCCGAGCGCATCAGCACGCCGCCCTCGCGGGCAACCAGCGGGAAGATGTGGCCGGGGCGGACGAAATCGGCCGGGCCGACATTCGGGTTGGCGAGGTTGCGCACCGTCAGCGTGCGGTCGTCGGCGGAAATCCCCGTGGTCGTGCCGTGCTTGAAGTCGACGGTCACGGTGAATGCCGTGGTGTGGGCACTGTCGTTTTCCGCGACCATGGCGTTGAGGTTGAGGCGTTTGGCCTCCTCCTTCGGCATGGGCGCGCATACGATCCCCGAGGTGTGGCGGACGATGAAGGCCATCTTCTCGGCGGTGCAGTGGACGGCCGCGACGATCAGGTCGCCTTCGTTCTCGCGGTCGTCGTCATCGGTGACCACGACGATTTCACCGGCCTCGAAGGCGCGGATGGCGTCGACGACGCGGCTCTGGTCATAGCTCATGGGAAATCCTCACTTCAGCCGGCCGGTCTGGCCGCGATCTCTTAGATAATGATCGGCGATGATGCATGCCAGCATCGCCTCGCCGACGGGAACCGCCCGGATGCCGACGCAGGGGTCGTGGCGGCCCTTGGTGCGCACGTCGACATTGTTGCCGTCGGCGTCGATGGACTTGCGCTCGGTCAGGATCGAGGAGGTCGGTTTGATGGCGAAGCGCGCGACCACCGGCTCGCCGGTCGAAATGCCGCCGAGAATGCCGCCTGCGTGGTTCGACAGGAAGAGTGGCTTGCCGTCATTGCCCATGCGCATCTCGTCGGCGTTTTCCTCGCCGGTGATCTCGGCGGCACCGAAGCCGTTGCCGATCTCCACACCCTTGACCGCGTTGATCGACATCAGTCCGCTCGCGATGTCCTGGTCGAGCTTGCCGTAGATCGGCGCGCCGAGTCCGGCCGGAACACCCTCGGCGACGATCTCGATCACCGCGCCGACCGAGGAGCCGGCCTTGCGGATGCCGTCGAGATACTCTTCCCAGACCGGCACGATCTCGGGATCGGGCGCGAAGAACGGGTTTTCGCCGACCTGCGCCCAGTCCCAGTTGGCCCGGTTGATCCTGTGTTTGCCGATCTGCACCAGCGCGCCGCGGATGGTGACGCCGGGGATGACGAGGCGGGCGATGCCGCCGGCGGCGACCCGGGCGGCCGTCTCGCGGGCGGAGGAGCGTCCGCCGCCGCGATAGTCGCGGATGCCGTATTTGACGTCATAGGTGTAGTCGGCGTGCCCCGGACGATATTGCCGGGCGATCTCGCCGTAGTCCTTCGAACGCTGGTCGGTGTTCTCGATCAGAAGCGAGATCGGCGTGCCGGTGGTGACGAAGGAGCCGTCCTCCTGCGGCATGACGCCGGAGAGCACCTTGACGAGATCGTCCTCCCGTCGCTGGGTGACGAAGCGCGACTGGCCGGGCTTGCGCTTGTCGAGCCATGTCTGCAGATCCTCCTGGCGGAAGCGCAGGCCGGGCGGGCAGCCGTCGACGACGGCGCCGAGTGCCGGCCCGTGGCTTTCGCCCCAGGTGGTGACGCGGAACAGGTGACCGAAGGTGTTGTGCGACATGTCTCAAAGGTCCGGAACTTGGGCGGCCGGGCCGCCTTCTCGTATCGGGCACACACATAGTGGAAAACCACCCTCGGGGGAAAGGCTTTTTCCTGTCGCCGGAGCCGGCGGACGGCAGTCGGCGTCACGCCTGCCGCGCGACCGCCGCGCCTGCGCGGCGGGCGGCGAAGCGGGCAAACTCCGCGAAGGGAAGGGGCTTTGCGAAGGCATATCCCTGCAATTCGTCGCATCCGAGTGTTCGGAGGAGTTCGGCATGCGCCGGCGTTTCCACCCCTTCGGCGATCGTCTCGATGCCGAGCGAGCGGGCGATTTCGACGATCGAGCGCACCAGTGCGCGCTCCTGCGGCGAATTGAGGATCGGCATGACCAGCTGGCGGTCGATCTTCAGCCGCTTGGGCTTGAGACGCAACAGGCTGACGATCGAGGTGTGGCCGGTGCCGAAGTCGTCGATCTCGATGTCGATGCCGAGCGCCTTGATGTCGGCGAGGTTGGCGCTCGCCGGATCGTCGCTGTCGTCGAGGAAGATCGATTCCACGAGCTCGAAGGCCACCTCGCCCGGGCGGATGCTGAGGCCGCGAAGCTGGTCCACCAGTGCCGGGTCGTGCAGCCGCCGAGAGGAGACGTTGACCGACATCCGCGGCAGGTCGATACCCTCGGCCATCCAGCGCATCTTGTCGCGCAGCGCCGTCTCCAGCACCAGCTGGTCGATGCGCGCCATGACGTTGAGCTCCTCGGCGAGCCGCAGGAAGCGCCCCGAGGCGAGGATGCCCTGGTCGGGATGGTTCCAGCGCACCAGCGCTTCCGCCCCGGTGAGCCGCATCGTCGTCGCGTCGAATTGTGGCTGGTACCAGACGGTGAACTCGTCGCGTTCCAGCCCTGCAAGGATGTCGTCGGCGAGCCTCTTGCGGGTGACGATGTTGGCCTGCAGCGCCTGAGAGAAGAATTCGTAGCCGTTCCGCCCCTTCTCCTTCGCCTGGTAGAGGGCGATGTCGGCGTTGATCAGCACCTTGCGCGGATCGGAGCCGGCCCCTTGCGACTGGGCGATGCCGATCGACACGCCGCAGCGGCAGGAGAATCCGTCGAAATCGACGGGCCGGCGCATCTCCCTGATGATCCGCTCGCTGAGCATCGAAAGCTCCTCCGTCGTCACCGGACGGGTAATCAGGATCACGAATTCGTCGCCGCCGATGCGCGCCACCAGGTCGCCGGCCCCGACGGTCCGCGACAGGATGTCGGCGGCATGGGTCAGAACCGCATCGCCCGCGGCGTGGCCGAGCGTGTCGTTGATCTCCTTGAAGCGGTCGAGGTCGAGATGCAGGATCGCAAACCGCGTGCCCGGCCCGGAGCCGCTGCGGACGAGCTCGTCGAGTTCGTCGTCGAGCTTGCGGCGGTTGGCGAGCGCCGTCAGCGGATCGTGCAGGGCGTTGAACTCGATCCGGTTCTTGGCCAGTTCGAGTTCGATGTTGCGCGCGTCGGCCTCGGCCTTCGCCGCCCGCAGCTCCTCGGCGAGAAGAGCATCCGCGGTGACGTCGAAGGCGATGCCGATGATCTTTTCCTTGCCGTCCCTGCCGACATGCACCTGGCCGACCGAGCGGACGTAGCGCGGCTCGCCGTCCGGTAGCACGATCTGCTGCTGCGTGTTGATCGTCGTTCCGGTTTCGAGCGCGCTGTTCGTGGCTTTGAGCACTCGCTCGCGGCAGTCGGGGTGTAGGCAGGAGAGCCAGTCCTGCTGGTCAAACCGACGCGGGCTGTAGGGAAGGCCGTAGAGCTGGTGCATCCGCTCGTCCCACTGTGCCGTCCCGGATACGGGATCGGCTTCCCAGATGCCGCAATTGTAGGAGGCGAGCGCAAGGTCGAACCGGTGCGAGAGCTCGGCGAGTTCCTGCTCGCGGCTCGACAGTTCATCGAGCGCCAGCTCGAGTTCGGCATTCTTGATGTCGCTCGTCTGCTTGGCATCGCGCAGCGTCTGCGTCATCGCTGCGTCCGCGGTGACGTCGAGAACGACGCCCGTCAGCCGGCTCTCGCCTTCCTCTCCGACGGAATGGGCGCCGACCGACCGAAGGTGGCGCACGGTGCCGTCAGGCAGCACGACCCGATAGTGGAGGTCCGTGGTGTCCGTGGCGGCAATGCAGCTGTAGGCGAAGGCTTCCGCCTCGACCCTTTCGCGGTCGTCGGGGTGGATTGATGCCGTCCAGTCGGAACTCCGGTCCTCGTCGTCGGCGAAACTGGGCGCGCGTCCGTGGAGGGCCGCGCTCCGGTCGTCCCAAAGAAGCACATGACCGTCCAGCCTCACCTCCCAGATGCCGATGTCGGCCGAGTCCATCGCCAGATTCAGGCGTTGGGACAGCTCGCGCAGCTTCTTCTCGCGCTGCTTGAGCTCGGCGATATAGCGGTTGCGGTCGCGGAACAGGACGCCAGTGACGGCGGCCGGAATCATGATCGCCGCGCCGGCGAGGAAGATCGCCAGGCGGATTGCGATGCGGTTCTCCGGAGGCGTATCCCAGCCGCCCTGTGGCGCTGCCAGGATTTCGAAAGCGCCGCCGGGCACGTCCAGCCGCAGGGTCGCCGGCGCCGCGCCGGTCGCGAAGCGTGGCCCGATGTCGAGGGGTGCCGCGTCCGGTGCGATATGCCTGATCGACCATTGCAGGTCTGAAAGCGGGAGAGGTCCCGCCGCCGGCATTCCGTCGTCCGGCCGCAGCAGACCGCTCGCCTGCAGGAGTCCGCGGGCATTGATGGTCATGGAAACGAAGCCCTCGCCATCCGCGCCCGCCACATCGAGGGGGACGGAGAACCGGAAGGCATCGTCTCCGAGCCGGAGCATCTGTCCTCCTTGCGGGACCGCCGACGGGGAGACCGCCGTGCTCGCCGGCGCATTCGCGAGGGAATAGAGTGTCTCGGCAGCGGCGGCCGGGCCGGCCTTGTATTCAAACGAGCGGATATGGTCCTTGCCGTAGCCGAGGATCGCAGCGGCGCGACGCAACTGGGCGCGATCGGAATTGATGTCGGCTTCCGCGGCGAGGTGACGGACGGTGGCGAAATCGGCGGCGATTCCGGTCTCGAGCGCGAAGCGGACGACCTGCATTCCGTCGCGCACGCGTTGCACGAGCGCCGTCCTGTGCGTCTCGGTGTAGCGGTGGTCGGCGAGAACGCCTGCTGCGACGACGACGCCGGCCAGCATGCTGGAGCCGAGCAGCAATCCGCCGTTGTTCCGCGCCCGACCCCTGCGCCATCTGGATGTACGGCTCGGCATGTCCAAGTGTAGAGGTTCCTTTCGCCCGAACGCGGGCCACAATGATCTTCCCGATGTGTTCGGTTGTGACCCGTATGTTCCGGAATGGCGGGCAGCGGCGGAAATACTACGCGTGCGCGGGTTAATTTAGGATTTCATGCCCAGAAATGGTCGATCGGAAATGGTCGGAAGGGGAGCGTTTCCGACGATGCGACGGGCGAAAACTGTTGCCCTTTCACCCGCCGTCTTCACGGGTGCTTGATCGCAGCCCGGTTCCCGTGCCAACAATCGCACGGAAATGTCATTTTTGCGGGCAACTTCTGCCACATTCGGGAGGCTTACTTTGTTCAATGTTTTTAATGCACTAGTAGTGGCAAAGGTTTTCCGGATGCGTTTCGTCATGGCAGTTCTGCTCGGCACCGCGAGCTTCTTGTCCCCGCTGAGCGCGTTCGCGGGCAGCAATGACGTCGAGGCGACGATCCGTTCTCTCAACGCCGATCAGCTCACGATGACGCTGGACGACGGGAAGACTTATCTCCTGCCGCAGGAATTCAATTTCGAAGGCCTGGAAAGCGGCGTCAAGGTGATCGTGTTCTTCACCGAGGTCGACGGCAAGCGCATCGTCGACGATCTCCAGGTGGTCGGCGAATAACTCTCTTCGACCGGATCTACAGCCAGGCGACGGTCCCGCCGTCGCGGTCGATCTTCAGGATACGGTCCTGGGGAACGTTCATGTTGCAGGCGGCATCCCGCGACCATTTGCCGACGAGCCGGAAGACGCTGCGCACAACGCCGCCGTGGCTGACGCAGACCGTCGGGCGGTCGACGGAGGTGAGCCATGCGCCGACGCGCCAGGAGAGGATTTCATAGCTTTCGGCGGCCTCGCCGGGCGGGATGAAGTCCCATTTCTCCCGCCTGCGCGCTTCGACGCGTTCGGGAGCCTGCCGGCGCAGTTCGGCGAGCGTGAAGCCCTGCCAGTCTCCGAAGGAGAGTTCCATCAGCCGCGTTTCCGTCCGGTAGGCCGTGGGATCGAGACCCATGGCCGCGCGCACCCGCTCCATTGTCTCGCGGGTACGGCCGAGCGGGGAGGCGACGTAGTCATAGTTCCCGGCCTCGTCGCCGAGTTCGGCAGCAAGCCGCTCGCCGTTGCGGCTCGCCTGGCTGCGACCGAGGGCGTTGAGGGGCACGTCCTGCTGCCCCTGCAGCCTTCCTTCCGCGTTCCAGTCGGTCTGACCGTGGCGGATCATGTAGATGAGCACGGCAGACCACTCCAGAAGCGGAAGATTATTCCTTGGATACGGAGATGTCCGGGGCGTCGACCGCCTTCATTCCGACCGTGTGATACCCGCAGTCGACGTGGTGGACTTCGCCGCTGACGCCGGTCGAGAGATCGGAAAGCAGGTACATGCCCGACCTGCCGACTTCGTCGGTCGAGACGTTGCGCTTCAGCGGCGAATTGTACTCGTTCCACTTGAGGATATAGCGGAAGTCGCCAATGCCCGAAGCGGCAAGCGTCTTGATCGGACCGGCAGAGATCGCGTTGACGCGGATGCCGCGGCCGCCCATGTCGACGGCGAGGTAACGCACGCTCGCCTCGAGCGCGGCCTTGGCGACGCCCATGACGTTGTAGTGCGGCATGACCTTCTCGGCGCCGTAATAGGTGAGCGTCAGCAGCGAGCCGCCGTCGTTCATGATCCGCTCGGCACGTGCCGCGACCGCCGTGAACGAATAGACGGAGATATCCATCGTGCGGGTGAAGTTGTCGCGCGTCGTCTCGATGTAACGGCCCGTCAGTTCATCCTTGTCGGAAAAGGCGATCGCATGAACGACGAAGTCGATCTTGCCCCACTTTTCTTCGAGATTGTTGAAGACGGCATCGATGCTTTCGAGATCGGTGACGTCGCAGTCGCCGGCCATGAAGGCATCCAGTTCCTGGGCGAGGGGTTCGACGCGCTTGCGCAGGGCATCGCCCTGCCACGTCAATGCGATGTCCGCGCCCGCGTCACGGCAGGCCTTGGCGATACCCCATGCGATGGAACGGTTGTTTGCGACGCCCATGATTACGCCGCGCTTGCCTGCCATGAGGCCGGAACCTTGAACCATGTTTTGTTTCCCTGAGACTTTCGGTTGAAACTGCCTATGGCATAGCCCGCATCCCGGTTCAAGATTGACCGGGATCATCTACTGTTAGGCTGCGTAACAAAGGGTGTGAATGTCACAAATACTTCACAAGACGAGCCCGTGGCGCATCAGCCGCATGAGGTCGGTCACCTTGTCGTCCGGCTTCTCCCAGAGCAGCACGCGAAGCTCTACGGCGAGCACCCCGCGTTTTCCCTCGGTATCGACCAGGCCGAGTTCGTCGATGCGGATGACCTGATCGGAACCGGACCACGGCGGGATGGTGACCTGGACGGATCCGGTCGGCGTTTCGACGCTGGTCTCGCAACCGAGAACGGCATCCTCCAGCGTGATTGGCAACACCGTGTGGATGTCATAACCTTCGGTGCGGAATTTCTCTGTCTTCTGCACCCGGATCGTCACGGCGACATCGCCGCGCTGCATACCCTGGATCTTGAGGCCCTGACCTTTCAGGCGAATGATGTCTCCGTCCTTCAATCCGTCATCGAGGTTGACGCGAACGTCGCGTCCGTCGGGAAGCGTGACCGTCACCGGGGAACGGTTGAAGAGGTCCACGATCGAGACCTGCGCGTCGGCCAGCATGTCGGGCGCCGTTTCGGGCGCCGGCTGCCCGCCGCGAAGGCGTCGCACCAGCGCCGTGATGAGTTCGATCGGCCGGAGCGATGCGGGGCCGAAGGTGCCGCCGTTCTCTTCCTCGGGCTTGGTTGTCTGGTCTTCCCGCCGCAGGCTCTCGGCGGCGGCTGTCGCCTCCGGGCTGTCGCCGAAGATGCGGGCGACGACGTCTTCCGGGCTTTCCGAACCGGTCTTGCCGGCAGGCTTTGCCTTTGCCTGCGGTTGTGGCTGGGCTTGCGGTTGGGGCTGGGCCTGTCCCTGTGCCGCCTGCGACTGTCTCTCGGCCTTCGCCCTCTCGGCTTCGGCGCGCTGGAGTTCGGCGAGAATGCGCTCGGCATTCTCCTTCGCTTCCTTCGCGCGTTCCGCCGCCTCGCGAGCGGCCTGGCGCTGCTGCAGGATCGTTTGTTCGCGCATGCGGTTCTCCGCCCTCTCGCGTTGCCGGTCGTATCGATTGCGCTTTTCGGGATCCTTGAGGATCTCGTAGGCCCGGCCGATCTCGGCGAAGCGATGGCTCGCCTCGGGATCGTCCTGGTTATGGTCGGGATGGACGGATTTCGCCTTGTTGCGCCAGGCTGACTTTATCTCATCGGCTCCTGCATTCCGCCGCACGCCCAGCACTGAATAGAAGTCGCGCATCCAGGTCCCCGATGAATGGTCGTGGCACCCTCCGCAGGAGGAGGGCCGGCCGTTGAACGTTCGGTGCGGACGACCTCCGTCGCGCGCACAGACGGCCTGATCATCGCAAAAAGTTGCTAATCAGAAGTTACGGGGGAAGAACGAGGGCGCCGCGGTGATTCGGGCGCGGGCAGGCGATCGCGAGTTCGGTCTGGCGAAAGGTGTGGCCGCCTCAGGACTGCCTGTCGAAACTCATGAGCCGCCAGCCGGGGCCGACCGCACAGGTCTTGCCGCTGAAATAGGCGATGCCCTCGTAGGAGTGGCGGGTGGTCGAGAAGTCACGGCAGACGAAGCCGCCCTGCTTCTGTTCGCGAATCGTGGTGACGACGCCCGCACTGCCGGTCGAGGCGTTCGCCCATGGCAGCGGATCGGAGCCGAGCTTGGAGAGGTCCGCCGAGGAGACGGCGTTCTGCACCGTCATTTCATCCGAGCCGCCGTTCGCCTGGTTGCCGGCGACCGTGCCGGTGGCGATCGAGCGATCGACCTTGTCATCCCCGAACAGGTCGAGTCCGCCGGCCAAGCAGCCGGTCAGCGGAAGTACGAGAAGGGCGACGGCGATAATCCTGCCGAAGCCGGGCATCCTGCCCTTTGTGCCTGTCTCTGACTTTGCTATGTCTCTCAATGGGCGTCCTGTCCAGCGCTGGAAACCTGGGCATTGGTGATGAACTTCAGGAGCATTCGACTTAATATGTCTGAATCGAAGTTAACAAGCGGTGACTTTACCGAAGAGAACGAACCTTTCACCCTTTTCGGGGCATGGCTGAAGGACGCGGAGGCCTCGGAGGTCAATGATCCCAACGCTGTAGCGGTCGCGACCGTCGACGAGAACGGCCTTCCGAACGTCCGCATGGTTCTGTTGAAAGAGTTCGATACCCGCGGTTTCGTCTTCTACACCAACTTCGAGAGCCAGAAGGGACGCGAGATCCTCGGCCAGAAAAAAGCGGCCATGTGCTTCCACTGGAAGTCCTTGCGCCGGCAGGTGCGCCTGCGCGGCGAAGTCGAGGTCGTCTCCGACGAGGAGGCGGACACCTATTACCGTTCCCGTCCGCTCGGCAGCCGCATCGGCGCTTGGGCGTCGAAGCAGTCCCGTCCGCTGGAAAGCCGGTTCGCACTCGAAAAGGCGGTCGCCGAATACACCGCCCGCTACGCCTTCGGCGACGTGCCGCGGCCGACCTACTGGTCCGGCTTCCGTATTCGTCCCACCTCGATCGAGTTCTGGCACGACCGCAAGTTCCGCCTGCACGACCGGATCGAGTTCCGTCGCGAGACGGTCGATTCGCCGTGGACCAAAGTCAGGATGTATCCCTGAGGGTCGGGTCCCTAGCCCTTGAGGCGGAAGGGAATGCCGGAGGCGAGCGCGGAAACGTAGCGCCTCTTCTGGTAGAAGCCGTTCAGCGAAATCCGCGGTAACCGGAAGAAGTGCCCGGAAGACTGGCGGTCCAGCGTGCCGGGGGATGTCGTCACCGCAAGGCGGCATCCGGCATCCTCGACGGCCCGGATGCTTTCCTTCGTGACGCTGCGACCGTCGCCGTAGGGATAGGCGAAGGCCTGCGGCCGCCTGCCGGTAAGCTCCTCCACATAGTCGGCGGACCGGCGCACTTCATCGGCGACGGTGACCGCATCGAGAAAGCCGAGCGACCGGTGGCTCACCGTATGGGCTCCAAGCGTGATGAGTGGATGCCGCGCGAAGGCCGCGAGCTCTTCCCCCGACATCACGAGATCCTCGACGATCGCCCCGGGTTCGATGCCGATTGCGGCAGCCGTGCGGTCGAGCCTCGCGATCATCGCATTCTCGCCCTCGGCACAGATAGCCTCCGCGATACGCCGGAAAGCCGCGCGCATGTCCGCGCCTGTGCGGAGGTCACGGATGATCGGCTCGCTGCCGCCGAGGTCCACCGCCTGCTCTCGACAGAGGATTGCCGCGGCCGTCTCCCACCAGATGGTGTGGCTGCGTTCGGAAAATCCGCGACAGATGAAGACGGTGAAGGGAACGCCATGCCGTTCGAAGACCGGTAGCGCATGGTCGCGATTGTTGCGGTAGCCGTCGTCGAGCGTAAAGGCGGCGAAGGGCGGGCGTTCCGGTTCCGGCGAACGCAGAAGGGCAGGGATCTCTTCGAGGGAGACGAACCGGTAGCCCTCGGCCTTCAACTGCCGGATCGCCGCGTCGAGGAATTCCGGCGTGATTTCGAGATGTTCGTTGACGTCGGTCGGGGCCGGAACGAAGGGCCGGACATGGTGCAGCGTGAAGATCGCGCCGAGTCCGCGCGCCGACGCCATCGCGCCCGCGCGTCGCAGCAGGTGCGATGCTTCGAGCCCGGCGGTGATGACACCGCGTCTCGCAAGCTCCTTCAGCATTGTTTTCCGTCCTTCACTCCTGCCGGTGAGGCATCCGCGGTGCCGTCTCGCGCAGCGTGAGGCGACCGTAGCCGACCGACGTTAAGCGAGAGTTGCCGGGATACCCGAAATCTACGGGGAATTGCATCCTCTTCTCATCGCAGCAGGTCGTCGAGCAGCGGCAGACCGACGATCGCGGCGGCAGCGATGAGTCCATAACAGATGCGCCGGAACACCAGGTCGTCGGCCTTGCCGAAAAGCCGCGATCCGGCAAGTACACCGAGGCCGAAGACGGGGCCGGCGACCAGCGATAACGCAAATGCCGGCAGGTCGAAGAAGCCGGCGAACACGTAGTTGACGCCGGTAATCAGCGAACTCATCGCGAAATAGAAGACGAGATTGGCGCGCACCGTCGCGGCCGGCAGCGCTCCGCCGAGCCAGTAGGCGACGACCGGCGGTCCGCTCACCTGCGCCGCGCCGCCGAACACGCCCGCAACAGCGCCGACGCCAATGGTGAGCGGCGCAGTCGGCTTGCCGTGATAGCGCCAGCCGGATACCAGCAGGGCAAGCAGCGAAATGACGACGATGATGATCGCCCAGCGGACGGCGAGCGGGTCTGCACGCGCGAGGATCATCGTGCCGAGCGGCACGCCGGCGAGCGCCCCGACGAGCATGGTGCCGGCCTCCCGTTTATCGGCCTGCCGCACGGCGCCGGGAAGCATCGGCAGGGCCATTACCAGGTCGATCAGGAAGAGGACGGCCACGGCGAGCCGCGGCTCGACGACAGAGCTCGCCAGCGGAATGAAGATGAGGGCGCCGCCGAAGCCGGAGAAGCCGCGCGCCAGCCCTGCGACCAGCGCCGAGGCGAGAAGGAAGGAGAGCGTGCCGGTGCTCTGGCCGGCGACATAGGCAGGGATGGCGGCGAGCGTGATCTGCGTGGGCTCCATGCCTGTCGTCCTCCCTTCGTTCGGAGACCCTGTCTAGCAGAGTCGCACAGCAGGAAGACAGCCGGCATCAGCGCGTGCTTGCCCTCGGGTCGCGGAGCAACCGGACGGCACGCCAGGAGACGAGGGCGGCCGGCAGCGACCAGAAGAAGGCGAGGACGAAGGCGGTGATGAGCGGCCCCCGCATGCCCTCGGCGCCTTCTGCCGCCGCAAGCCCGGCGGCATTCGCCGCGAGCCCGGCAAGCGCACCGCCGAGCGCATAGCCGGCCGATTGCAGCGTCGGCAGCAGCGTCGAGGTCTTGTCGCGCTCGTGCGCGGGGGCAGTGTCCATCAGCATCTGGCTCAAATAGCCCCAGCTCACGCCGAAGCCGGTGCCGATCGCCACCTGCGCGACGACGAGCAGCGCGATTGCGCCCGAAAGCAGCGACGCGACCAGCAGGCCGAGCCCGCCGACGAGGAGCAGCGGGCCGATCCAGATCATGCTGCGCTTGCTGCCCTCCGTCCGGAGGTTGGCGACGCCGATCGCCGTCAGGCTCCAGCAGATTGCCATCAGCGCGCTCAGGCCGCCGGCGGCCGTCGGCGGAAAGTGCCAGAGGTTCTGCAGGCTGAAGACGAGATAGACGCTGCTCGTCGCCTGGGCGAGCGACATCAGGAGGACGGCCCAGAGCCCGAGCCCCAGCGTCGAGCCGAGCGCGAAGGCGCCTGCCGGCAGGATCGCGTCCTTTGCCCGGCGGTCGAGCCGCAACGAGCCGGCGAGTGCGATCGCCGCGATGAGGAGGGCGATTGCCGCCTGCGACGAGGCGTCGGAAAGTCCGGCCAGCAGCACCGTCACCAGCGCTGCGGCGAGAAGGGCGAGCCGCAGTCCGGGGAACCTCGTGCTCTGCACCTTTCCGCTCCGACGCTTCGGCACGATCGTGACTGCCATCAGCACGAAGATCGCGATGATCGGCACGTTGACGAAGAAGGCGGCGCGCCAGGAGATCGTCTCCGTGAGATAGCCGGCGAGCACCGGACCGCCGAAGGCGGCGAGCGCCCAGATGAGAGCCTCCGCACCGAAGACCTTCGGCACCAGCCGTGGCGGGAAGATTTCCGGGATCAGCGCATAGCAGATTGCCGCGACCACGCCTTCGCCGAGCCCCTGTCCGATGCGCCCGAGAAGGACGGTGCCCATCGTGGTGGCAGTCGCCGCAAGCAGCGTCCCGGCGAGGAAGACGAGGGCGGCGGCGGTGAGGACGAGACGGGCGCCGAATCGCTCCTTCAGCATCGCGGCGCTCGCGCCGGCGATGATCGAGGCGGTGAGAAAGAGCGTCAGCGACCAGGAGATGACCGCCTCGCCGCCGAGTTCGGCGACGGTGGTCGGCATCACCGTGCTGACGAGGAAGCCGTTGAATGCGTAGAGCGCCACGCCGAGGCAGAGCATCGCGGTGGCGACGAGATAGTGGGGCGCAAGCAGTTCCAGCCAGCGGCCGTCGCCCTCTTCGGGTGCGGCGGGCGACATCTCGGTGATCTCTCTTTCGTGGACGGTCATCGGTCGTTGCTTTCCTTTGCGGGTCCTTGACGGTGATTTGCGGACGCTACGACCTCAATCGCGGTTGAGGTAAAGGGGGATTTTTCCGTCGCCGTCACGCCGGCGTGAAAGGTTGCGTTAACCACGGTCGGCAATTTCTGTGCGCCATTCCACCCACCCGACCGGCACCAGCGTCGGACCAGCTTCACCGATCAGATTATGGCTGTATTGCTCGATTGTCGCCGCATTCTTTGTCTAGGCATCCCCCCGGTCTTCGAATCGGCCCGCCGATTCCCGTCACCCGGACATTCTCGCGTTTCTGATCCGCTCCCGTGGAGGAATGATGAATAAGCTATTGGTCGCGCTCTCGTTTTTCGTAGTGATCGGCTGTTTCACCAGTTCCGCCAATGCCGGCAGCGCCCAGTTCCTTCTCGACGCGCGGACCGGAAAAGTCCTCGCCTCGGAAAATGGCGACGCGTTCAATCATCCGGCCTCGCTGACCAAGATGATGACGATCTACATGACCTTCGAGGCAGTCCGCCGGGGCAAGCTTTCCTGGGACAGTCCGGTGCCGTTCTCGAAATACGCCGCCTCGCGCCCGCCGACCAAGCTGCGCGTCAAGGCGGGTGATTCGATCACCGTCCGGGAAGCCGTGCTCGGCATGATCGTCCAGTCGGCGAACGACGCCGCCGCCGCCATGGCCGAGAAGCTCGGCGGTTCCGAGCCCGCCTTCGCCGAGATGATGACGCGCAAGGCCCGTTCGCTCGGGATGGCGAACACGGTCTTCGTCAACGCATCCGGCCTTCCCGACGACCGCCAGATCACCACGGCGCGCGACATGTCCACGCTCGGGCTGGCGCTGATGCGCGACTTCCCGCGGGAATATAAGCTCTTCTCCACCCGTTCCTTCGCCTTCCGCGGCCGCACGATCAACGGCCACAACAACCTCATGTACCGTTACAAGGGCATGGACGGCATCAAGACCGGCTACACCAACGCCTCCGGCTACAATCTCGTCAGCGCCGTCGCCGATGGCGACCGCCGCGTGATCGGTGTCGTGATGGGCGGGCGCAGCGCCGGCGGCCGTGACAAGCTGATGGCGAGCCTCATCGACGGTAACATCCGCAAGGCTTCGGGCGGTTCCTCGCTTGTCGCCAGCAACGGTCCCGGTGCGGTGCTCGCTCGTCTCGGCGACGAAGTCCCTCTTCCTGTCGTCGCACCGGATCGTGATGCCGTGGCAGAACTCATCAGCGATGCGGCGCCGGCCCCGGCCAGTGATTACGGCACCGCTTTCGCGGATACGGACAACGCCTCGGATGCGGTCGCGGCCGTCGAGAGCGTCGCCATGCCGAAGCCCGCAATGCCGGTGCGTGGCGGCGGACAGTGGCAGATCCAGATCGCCGCTGCAGCCAGCGCCGAGGCGGCGATGGGGCTGCTCTCCGATGCCAAGGCGAAGATCGGCGAACCGCTCGCCAACCGCAACGCCTATACCGAGCGCGTCTCGCGCAACGGCAACACCTTCTACCGCGCCCGCTTCGGCGGCTTCGACAGCAAGGTCGACGCCCGCCGCGCCTGCGAGAAGCTCGTCGAAAACCGCTACGACTGCGTGCTGATGCCCGTGAACGGCTGACCGCCGCGGCTCTTTTGTTCTACGGGAAAGGACGTTTCGCGTCCGCCGGGTTTACGCCCGCTCTGCCGTCAGCGGCTCGCTGAAGAAGGCGCAACACTCCTCGAGGCTCCCGGCGACACGCGCACAGAGCGCGACGATCTCGTCCGTCGGCGCAAGCAGGTCCGGTACCATTACGGCCATCATGCCGGCCGCCGCCGCCGAGCGGATGCCGTTGTGGGAATCCTCGAGCGCAAGACAGTCCTCCGGCGCGACGCCGAGCCGCTCCGCCGCGGCGAGATACGGATCGGGCGCCGGCTTGCCACGGGCGTAGTCGCCCTGGGCGATGACATGGTCGAAGCGCGGCAGCAGGCCGAAGCCTTCGAGATGGTGGCGCACCTGCTGATGGGCCGAGGAGGTGCAGATCGCCCGCGGAATGCCGTGCCGGTCGAGCGTGTCGAGAAGTGCGGTGACACCGGCCTTCAGCTTGAGTTCGGTCGCGATCAGCCGGTCGAAATGGTCGATCCAGACGGTGCGGAAGGCATCCGGGTCGAAGTCCTTGCCATAATGATCGGTCATCAGCTGCGCGATGCCCGGCCACGGTTGCCCCATCATCGCCTCGTAGATCGACGGGCCGATCGGCAGGCCCTTTTCCGTTGCCGCCGAGATCACCGACTTGCGGTAGAGAATTTCGCTGTCGAGGATCAGGCCGTCCATGTCGAAGACGACGGCGCGGGGCAGGCGGGGTAGCATCTTCTCTCGGTTTCCTTCGGTCTCTTTATTTTGTCACGTCGCAGGTCGGCTGCCGAGCTCCTCGTAGAGCCGAAGCAGGTAGCCGTCCGGGTCCGCGACCATGAACTGGCGATTGCCAACTTCCAGGTCGTTGCGGCGATACCACTTTTCCTCGAGGGAAAGATAGGGATTGATCCCGGCTTTCTCCAGGCGCTGCAGTATCGGCTCGACGGCCGGCACCCGGATCTGCAGATTGAGCCCACGGCCGAAGGGCCGTTCGAACGGAGCTCCGCCGAGCTCGAATGTACGACCGACCCCTATCTCGTCGATCATCAGTTGCGCCTCGCCGAGATGCAGGAAGCTGAAGCCCTCGTCGGGTCGCTCATAGGCGACCTCGAAGCCGATCAGTTCGGTATAGAAGGCGCGGCTGGAGCGCCAGTCGCTGACTGCCAGTTCCGGGACGAGGGCGTTCCCGCTCACGTCCTCGTGCCACCGACGGTCACCTGGTCCATCCTCAGATGCGGCTGGCCGACGCCGACCGGCACCCACTGGCCGCCCTTGCCGCAATTGCCGATGCCGGTGTCGAGCTTCATGTCGTTGCCGACCATGGAGATGCGCTTCATCGCCTCCGGGCCGTTGCCGATCAGCATCGCGCCCTTGACCGGCGCGCCGATCTTGCCGTCCTCGATCATATAGGCCTCGGTGCAGCCGAAGACGAACTTGCCGGAGGTGATATCCACCTGGCCGCCGCCGAAGGAGACGGCATAGATGCCGCGCTTCACCGAAGCGATGATTTCTTCCGGCGTCTTGTCGCCGCCGAGCATGTAGGTATTGGTCATGCGCGGCATCGGCTGGTAGGCATAGCCCTGCCGGCGGCCATTGCCGGTCGCCTTCATGCCCATCAGCCGGGCGTTCTGCCGGTCCTGCATGTAGCCGACGAGCCGGCCGTTCTCGATCAGCACATTGTATCCGGACGGCGTGCCCTCGTCGTCGACCGTGATCGAGCCGCGGCGAAGGTCGATCGTGCCGTCGTCGACGATGGTGACGCCGGGCGCGGCGACCATCTCGCCCATCAGTCCAGCGAAGGCGGAGGTCTTTTTGCGGTTGAAGTCGCCTTCGAGCCCGTGACCCACCGCCTCGTGCAGCATCACGCCCGGCCAGCCGTTGCCGAGCACGACGTCCATGGTGCCGGCCGGCGCATCGATCGCCTCGAGATTGACGAGCGCCTGGCGCAGTGCCTCGTCTGCTCCGTTCTTCCAGCTCTCCTCGGTCAGGAAGTCGCCAAAGCCGACGCGTCCGCCGATGCCGAAGGAACCGGTTTCCTGGCGGTCGCCCTCGCCGGCGACGACGGAGATGTTGAGCCGCGTCATCGGGCGGATGTCGCGCACCCGGTGACCGTCGGCGCGCAGGATCTCGACGACCTGCCAGCTGGCGGCGATCGATGCCGTGACCTGGCGGACCTTCTCGGTCTTGCCGCGCAGATAGGCGTCGACCTCGGAAAGCAGCTTCACCTTCTCCTCGAAGCTCGGCGAGCCGATCGGGTTTTCCTCGCCGTAGAGCTTGCGGTTGGTGCGCTGGGGTGCGGCGGCATAGCTGCCGCCATGGCCGCGGGTGACGGCGGAGACCGCCTCGGCCGCACGCGACAGCGCCGAAAGCGAAAGCTCCCCGGCATGCGCGTAGCCGACGGCCTCGCCGGCGACCGCGCGAAGCCCGAAGCCCTGATCGGTGTTGAAGCTGCCGCCCTTCAGGCGACCGTTGTCGAAGGTCAGTGATTCGGCCTGCGCATGCTCGACGAAAAGTTCGCCGTCGTCGGCGCCCGAGAGGGTCTCGGCGAGCACCGAGCGCAGCTTCGTCTCGTCGCAGTCGAAAAGGTTGAGAAGATCGGTATCCATCAAAGCTCCTTGGGCGCGGGCGGCAGACGCGCTCCTTCGAACCCGATGTAGGTCCGGCTGGGGGTGGAGGCAAGCCCGTCCGCCCGAAGGGCCGTGCGGGAAGGGCAGTGCGGCCGTCAGATCATTCGCGCCGGCTGGCCGTTCAGGGCAGGGCGTCGTAGCCTTCGGCAAAGCCGGTGAGCTCGATCGGAATGCCCACACGGTCCTGGTCTGCCGATTCCCGCAGCGCGAAGACGGCGCTCTTGCCGGCCCGCAGGATCTTCATGAGCTCGTCGTCGATCTCGACCTCGACATAGCAACCCTCGGCGAAGCAGCGGGTGAAATAGGCGCGGCCGATATTGTTGCCGTCGATGAAGAGTTCCATGCCGTCCTTCAGCAACACGCCGAGCGGCGCGAGGATGCGCAGCACCTTCGCCTTGCGGTCGGCGGTCTTCAGGATCACCACCGAGAGGCCGACCTCCGGCCGGTCGTCGGCGATGACATTCTGCATGAGCGCGCATTGCTCGACGGAGGCGCCGGCCGGCGTATCGCAGATGATCGACCAGGCGCCGTGGTTGGAGCGCACGGTGCCGGGCTGTTGCGGCGTCTGCGCAAAGCCCGTTCCGGCTGCTGCGGCAACGGCCAGCGCAAGCACGCCCGACCTGAGAAGTGCTGGAACACCCATGGATACCTCTGGAATTCGAATCATCGCCGCCATTCTTGTCGTCGGGCGCGGTATTGAAAAGCCCCGGAACGTCTTTTCTCCCGAGTGCGGCATATTTGGGACCGACAAGACGTCCATGCGGTCGAAAAGCGGGTTTTGAAGGCGCCGTCAAGCCTCTCCGGCGGATGGGTCTGCGACAAATTGACGTAGCGCAAAAATGCCGCAGTGCCATTTGGTTAGGCGTATTGCGGTCAGGGACAAACTGTGATTTTAAACAGAAACCCATAGCATGGATTTTGCGTTTCCATTTGATGTGGATCAAACGCTCGAGGGAGAGACACCGTGATTAAGAGAGCTTGTGCAGCACTGGTCGCCGCGACCTGTCTGCTTTTTGCTTCCGCCGGCTTTGCCGATCAGCCCGCACCCTGGCAAATCGATCTCCAGCCGGCCGCGACGCCGATCATGGAGCAGATCCGCTGGTTCGAGCACTATACGCTCTGGTTCATCGTTCCGATCACGCTTCTCGTGCTCTTCCTTCTGATCGCGGTGGTTCTGCGTTTCCGCTCCGGCGCAAATCCGGTGCCGTCGAAGACCAGCCACAACACGATGATCGAGATCATCTGGACCTTGGGACCGGTCCTCGTTCTTCTCTTCTTCGCGATTCCCTCGTTCAACCTGCTTTCCGCGCAGCTCGTGCAGCCGGAAAACCCGGACGTCACGATCAAGGCGACCGCGACCCAGTGGCAGTGGAACTACGAATATCAGGGCGAAAAGCAGGTTGCTTTCGATTCCTACCTGCTGAAGACCGATGAAGAGCGCGCCACGGCAGGCAAGGACGACAAGGCTCTCTATCCGCGCCTTCTCGCCGTCGACAACGAAATGGTCGTTCCGGTCGGCAAGACGGTCCGCCTTCTGGTGACCGCGGCTCCGAGCGACGTGATCCACGCTTTCGCCATGCCGTCCTTCGGCCTCAAGATCGACGCCGTTCCCGGCCGTCTCAACGAGACCTGGTTCAAGGCCGACCGCGAAGGCCTGTTCTACGGCCAGTGTTCGGAGCTCTGCGGCAAGGACCACGCCTTCATGCCGATCGCCATCCGCGTGGTCGCCGAAGATAAGTATGCCGCCTGGCTCGACGCCGCGACCACCAGCGTGGAGGACGCCAACAAGGCGCTGATGGCTGCGGTCGACGGTGCGGACAAGTCCGTGCAGCTTGCCGATAACGTTTCGAAATAAGGAAGGGGAGTGCGGACAATGGCTGGACCTGTTGCCCACGAAGAGCACGCTCACGGTCAGGGCGCGCATCATGACCATCACGACCACAAGCCGGGCTTTGCCGCCCGCTGGCTGTTCTCGACGAACCACAAGGACATCGGTACTCTCTACCTGATCTTCGCGATCATCGCCGGCATCATCGGTGCGGCGCTTTCGGTCGCCATGCGCGCCGAGCTGCAGGAGCCCGGTATCCAGATCTTCCACGGCCTGGCATCGATCGTCTACGGCTTCGAAGGTGACGCCGCGATCGACGGTGGCAAGCACATGTTCAACGTGTTCACCACCGCGCACGCCCTGGTCATGATCTTCTTCATGGTCATGCCGGCACTGATCGGCGGTTTCGCCAACTGGATGATCCCGATCATGATCGGCGCTCCGGACATGGCGTTCCCGCGTCTCAACAACATCTCCTTCTGGCTGCTCGTCCCGGCCTTCCTCCTGCTGATCCTGTCGATGTTCGTCGAAGGTCCGGCCGGCGGCTTCGGCGTCGGCGGCGGCTGGACGATGTATCCGCCGCTGGCGACCTCCGGTCAGCCGGGTCCGGCGGTCGACCTCGCGATCTTCGCGCTGCACGTTTCCGGTGCGTCGTCGATCCTCGGTGCGATCAACTTCATCACCACCATCCTCAACATGCGCGCTCCGGGCATGACGCTGCACAAGATGCCGCTCTTCGCCTGGTCGGTGCTCGTGACCGCCTTCCTGCTCTTGCTGTCGCTCCCGGTTCTCGCCGGCGGCATCACCATGCTGCTGACGGACCGCAACTTCGGCACGACTTTCTTCGCGCCTGAAGGCGGCGGTGACCCGATCCTCTACCAGCACCTGTTCTGGTTCTTCGGTCACCCGGAAGTGTACATCCTGATCCTGCCCGGTTTCGGCATCATCAGCCACATCATCTCGACCTTCTCGAAGAAGCCGGTCTTCGGCTATCTCGGCATGGCCTATGCCATGGTCGCCATCGGCGCCGTCGGCTTCGTCGTGTGGGCGCACCACATGTACACGGTCGGCCTGTCGCTCGGCGCCCAGCGCTACTTCGTCTTCGCTACCATGGTGATCGCGGTGCCGACCGGCATCAAGATCTTCTCCTGGATCGCGACCATGTGGGGCGGCTCGCTGTCGTTCCGCACGCCGATGATCTGGGCGATCGGCTTCATCTTCCTGTTCACCGTCGGCGGTGTAACCGGGGTGCAGCTGGCCAACGCCGGTCTCGACCGTTCGCTGCACGACACCTACTACGTGGTGGCCCACTTCCACTACGTTCTGTCGCTCGGCGCCGTATTCGCCATCTTCGCCGCCTGGTACTACTGGTTCCCGAAGATGACCGGCTACATGTACAACGAGTTCCTCGGCAAGCTGCACTTCTGGGTCATGTTCATCGGTGTGAACATGGTGTTCTTCCCGCAGCACTTCCTCGGCCTCGCCGGGATGCCGCGCCGCTACATCGACTATCCGGATGCTTTCGCCGGCTGGAACTACGTCTCGTCGATCGGGTCCTATATCTCGGCCTTCGGCGTGGTGATCTTCCTCTTCGGCGTCTTCGAGGCCTTTGCCAAGAAGCGCGTTGCCGGCGACAACCCGTGGGGCGTCGGCGCGACCACGCTGGAATGGCAGCTGAGCTCTCCGCCGCCGTACCACCAGTGGGAGCAGCTGCCGCGCATCAAGTAAGCGGCGCCGCTGAAACGAAATCGGTCGCCGCGCTCCTCAGGGGCGCGGCTGCCGGAAAAACAAGAATATCGGGACGGAAACAATGACGGTTGTCGATAACTGCGAAGCGCTGGGCATGGAGGGCGAACTGCGCCTGTCCGAAGCCGGTGCACGCGACTACTTCGCGCTCTTGAAGCCGCGGGTCATGTCGCTCGTCGTCTTCACCGCCTTTGCCGGTCTCGTGCTCGCACCGGGGCAGATCCATCCCGTGCTCGGCGCCATCGCCATTCTCTGCATCGCCGTCGGGGCAGGGGCCTCGGGCGCGCTCAACATGTGGTACGACGCCGATATCGACGCCGTCATGAGCCGCACCGCCCGTCGTCCGATCCCGGCCGGCCGCATCCTGCCGACCGAGGCGCTCGCCTTCGGCCTCACGCTGTCGGTCTTTTCGGTCGCGATCCTCGGGCTTGCGGTCAACTGGTTCGCCGCCGGCCTGCTCGCCTTCACCATTTTCTTCTACGCCGTCGTCTACACGATGTGGCTGAAGCGCTCGACCCCGCAGAACATCGTCATCGGCGGTGCGGCCGGCGCCTTCCCGCCCATGGTCGGCTGGGCCTGCGTGACGGGCGGCGTCTCGCTCGACAGCATCCTGCTCTTCCTGGTGATCTTCCTCTGGACGCCGGCCCACTTCTGGGCGCTGGCGCTTTTCAAGATGCGCGATTACGGCGCCGTCGGCGTGCCGATGCTGCCGAATGTCGCCGGCATTTCCGCGACCAAGCGGCAGATTGCCCTTTACGCGGTGCTGACCGCGGCAGCGGGCGTCGCGCCTGCTTTCACCGGACTGTGCTCGTCCTATTACGGCGCCTTCGCGGCCGTTCTCGGCGCGGGCTTCGTCTACTACTCGATCGGCGTCTGGCGCATGCCGGAAGGCGACGAGAAGATGGTTCCTGCGAAGAAGCTCTTCGGCTTCTCGCTCGTCTATCTCTTCGCGGTCTTCCTGGCGCTTCTCGTCGACCATTACGTCGTGACATTCGCGACCCTTCTCGGAGGGGCAAACTGATGGAAACCGTCAAGCTCAACGATAGCCAGAAGAAATCCCGCCGCGGGCGCAATATCGCGCTCGGCATAGTTCTCGCGGCGCTGGTGGTGCTGTTCTACATCGTGACGCTGGTGAAGATCAGCGGCATGGCGCAGTGAAGGACGGAGGACGGACCTTGGCAGAGCACGCGAACATCCCGGCCGGAAAGGCACGCAGCAACGCAGCGATCCTCGTCGCCTGCGTCGCCTTCGTCGCCGGCATGGTCGGCATGAGCTTCGCCGCCGTCCCGCTCTACCGCATGTTCTGCCAGGTGACCGGCTACAACGGCACGACCCAGCGCGTGGAACAGGTTTCGAGCGTCATTCTCGACCGGAAGATGCGGGTCACCTTCGACGCCAACGTCGCGCCGGGACTGATGTGGAATTTCAAGCCGGTCGAACGCGAGGTCATGCCGAAGATCGGCGAGACGGTGAAGGTGCACTTCACCGCGACCAACCATTCGTCCGAGCCGAAGAAGGGGCAGGCCGTCTTCAACGTGACGCCGATGGAGGCCGCCGCCTACTTCAACAAGATCGAATGCTTCTGCTTCACCGACATCGAACTGAAGCCCGGCGAAACGCTCGACATGCCGGTCGTCTTCTTCATCGATCCGGAGATCGTGAACACGGTGGAGACGAAGGATATCGGTACGATCACCCTGTCCTACACCTTCTATCCGCAGGAGGAGACGAAGCCGGTGGCGGTTCTGCCTGCCGGAAAGGCGGACGGGAACCAGAAATTGTGAGAGGAGGGGTCCGGCCCGCCGGACCTCAGCAAAGTTTGACATTCGGGGATTGCTGACATGGCCCAAGCGCATCAGAAGAATCACGACTACCACATCATCGATCCGAGCCCGTGGCCGCTTCTGGCGGCGATCGGGGCGTTCCTGCTGACCTTCGGTGGCGTCGGCTACATGCGCTATCTCTCGGGCGGCTCGTTCGAGCTCTTCGGCCTTGAGCTTGCTCATCCGTGGCTGTTCTATATCGGCCTGGCGATCATCCTCTACACCATGGTCGGCTGGTGGTCGGACACCATCAAGGAAGCCCATGAGGGCCATCATACCCGTGTCGTGTCGCTGCACCTGCGCTACGGCATGATCATGTTCATCGCTTCCGAAGTGATGTTCTTCGTCGCCTGGTTCTGGGCCTTCTTCGACGCGAGCCTGTTCCCGCACGAAGCCATCCAGGCCTCGCGCGTCGAGTTCACCGGGGGCCAGTGGCCGCCGAAGGGCATCGAGGTTCTCGATCCCTGGCACCTGCCGCTCTACAACACGATCATCCTGCTGCTCTCCGGCACCACCGTCACGTGGGCCCACCATGCGCTCCTGCACGGCGATCGCCGCGGCCTGATTTCCGGCCTGACGCTGACCGTGCTGCTCGGTATGCTCTTCTCCTTCGTGCAGGGCTACGAATATGTCCACGCGCCGTTCACCTTCAAGGACTCGATCTACGGCTCGACCTTCTTCATGGCGACCGGTTTCCACGGCTTCCACGTGCTCGTCGGCACGATCTTCCTGATCGTCTGCCTGCTGCGCGCGCTGAAGGGCGATTTCACCCCGAAGCAGCACTTCGGCTTCGAAGCGGCCGCCTGGTACTGGCACTTCGTCGACGTGGTCTGGCTCTTCCTGTTCTTCTCGATCTACATCTGGGGCGGCTGGGGCGCACCGCTCGCCCACGGCTGATCGGCGGACGATCCTTCGACTATCGGAAAAGGCGGCGGCGAGACTGCCGCCTTTTTCGTTCCGGGCCCATTCGCCCGGAGCCGAAACGCCGGCCGGGGATTTGCCCGGACGGCACGCATCCTCTATGGAATGCTGATAATCAGAAGCAAAGGGATCGCCATGAGCGAGGACAATGCGAAGTATCCGCCGGTCGATCCGGTGAAGGCGGCGCTCGGCGCCTGCTGCCCCCGCTGCGGGCAGGGCAAGCTCTTCGACGGGCTGACCAAGATCAAGCCGCGCTGTACGAATTGCGGCCTCGACTACACCTTCATCGACGCGGGCGACGGTCCGGCCGTCTTCGTCATCCTGATCGCCGATTTCATCGTCGTCGGGCTCGCCGTCTGGACGGAGATCAACTACCAGCCGCCGGCCTGGCTGCACGCGCTGCTCTGGGGACCGCTTGCGATCGGGCTTTCGCTCTGGCTCCTGCGCACCATCAAGGCGCTGCTCGTCGCACTCCAGTACAAGAACAACGCCTCGCAGGGAACGATCGACCGTGGCTGAAGGCGCTTCGGCAGGCCGCACCAAACTCGTCGTCAGCCTCGTCCTCCTGGTCGTCGCGCTCTCCGTTCTCGTGTCCCTCGGCACCTGGCAGGTCCGTCGCTTGCACTGGAAGGAAGCGTTGATCGCCGACATCGAGGCGCGGCGTGCAATGCCGCCGGCGCCGCGCTCCGAAGTCGAGGCGACCGCGGCCCGTGGCGAGGATTTCGAATACCGCCCGGTGCGTGTCGAAGGCCGGTTCCTGAACGACAGGGAGCGCCACTTCTTCGCGACGTTCGACGGGCGCACTGGCTACTACGTCTACACGCCTTTCGAACTCGACGACGGCCGCTTCCTCTTCGTCAATCGCGGCTTCGTGCCCTACGAGATGAAGGACCCGGAAAGCCGCCGCGAAGGCCTGCTGGAGGGGCGCCAGACGGTGACCGGGCTCGCCCGCGCGCGCCTTGCCGGCAAGCCGTCCTGGGTGGTGCCCGAGAACGACGTCGCCGGCGATATCTTCTACTGGAAAGACCTGTCGGCCATGGCCGCCAGCGTCGGACTTGCCGAAGAGAATGTCGTCCAGTTCTTCGTCGATGCGGACGCGACGCCGGTCCCCGGCGGCTGGCCGAAGGGCGGGGTGACGCAGATCGACCTTCCGAACGACCACCTGCAATACGCGATCACTTGGTACGGCCTCGCCGTCGTGCTGCTGGTGATCTCGATCACCGCGTTCCTGCGCGGCAGGAAGCCGGAATAGCCGCAGTGCGGGCGGGCGTTTTCCTCCCGCCGACATCGCGTGATAGAAGACCAAGCCATATGGGCTGGAGGGGAACCGATGAAACTGCTCGCTGATCTGCTCACCGCGCTCGTCGCGCTCGAACATCTCTGGATTTTGGTGCTGGAGATGTTTCTCTGGACGAAGCCGACGGGCCTGAAGGCCTTCGGCATGAAGCCGCAGCAGGCGGCGGCGACGAAGGTGCTCGCCGCCAATCAGGGGCTCTACAATGGCTTCCTCGCACTCGGCCTTGGCTGGGCGCTCGTGCAGCCGGTTCCGGAATTCGCTTTTCAGCTCAAGCTCTTTTTTCTTGGCTGCGTCTTCGTCGCCGGCCTATATGGAAGCGTGACGGCCTCGCGGCGCATTCTCTACATCCAGGCGCTGCCTGCCGTCCTCGCCCTGATCCTGGTTCTCTTGGCTGGCTGATGACGAACACCACTCCGACCCGACCGAAACTGACGATAAGGCTCTGCGGGCCGCGCGGCTTCTGCGCCGGCGTCGACCGTGCCATCCAGATCGTCGTGCTGGCGCTCAAAGGCTATGGCGCTCCCGTCTATGTGCGTCACGAGATCGTCCATAACCGCTACGTGGTCGAAGGGCTGGAGGCCAAGGGTGCGATCTTTGTCGAGGAGCTCGACGAGATCCCCGAGGAGCACCGCGCCCAGCCGGTCGTCTTTTCCGCCCACGGCGTGCCGAAATCGGTGCCGGCGGATGCCAAGGCGCGAAACCTCTTCTATCTCGACGCCACCTGTCCGCTTGTCTCCAAGGTCCACAAGCAGGCGATGCGCCACCAGCGGCTCGGCCGTCACGTCGTGCTGATCGGCCACGCAGGCCATCCGGAGGTGATCGGCACCATGGGCCAGTTGCCCGAAGGCAGCGTCTCGCTGATCGAGACGGTGGAGGATGCCGCCGCATACGTGCCCGCCGATCCGGACAACCTCGGCTACGTGACCCAGACGACGCTCTCGGTCGACGATACCGAAGGTGTGATCGCCAAGCTCAAGGAGCGTTTCCCGCGCCTTGCCGATCCGGCCGCGGATTCGATCTGCTACGCGACGACCAACCGCCAGGAGGCGGTGAAGCAGGCGGCGCCCGGCTGCGACCTCTTCCTGATTGTCGGCGCGCCGAATTCGTCCAATTCGAAGCGCCTCGTCGAGGTGGCGCTGAAGGCGGGGGCGAGGCAGTCGCTGCTCGTGCAGCGCGCCTCGGAGATCGACTGGGATGCGATCGGCACGATCGGTACGCTCGGGCTCTCGGCCGGCGCCTCGGCGCCGGAAGTGATCGTCAACGAGATCATCGAGGCCTTCAGGGAACGCTACGACACGACGGTGGAGCTTGCGGAGTTCTCGGTCGAGAACGAGCACTTCCTCGTCAACCGCGAACTGCGGTCAATCGAACTCACCCACGACGACATGGCCTGGGTGAACGGCTGAAATGCGGCACGGCGTATAGCACCGCCGGCTGCAATACTTTCGCCTGCCGCCGTGAAGCGGAGCGATTTGCCACGCCGATGCTCGGCTATCTTCACGAATGGTGAGGGGCGGCCTTGCGCGTTTTGCTCGTCTGAGCCTTTGCCGGCTGGCTCTCGACAGGCTGCGCCATCCGCAGAGCCCGCAGTCTTTCCGTCTTCTTCTCCCGCGCTTGGACTTCGGCGGCGAGAATGTCGCGCGCCGTGGCGTCGGTCTGTGCCGCCTTCTCCTGTGCCGACATCTTGGCGGGCTTGAAGAACGCTTCCTTGGTTGCTGTCATGTCATTCTCCCTGTCTGGAGGGGATAGGCAGCCGGTGCGGCTGCCTTGCGACGTCCGGGCGCTCAGCGTGCCCGCACGACTTTCTTCTTCGGAGCAGGCAGCAGGCCCTCGCGCTGCGCCTTCTTGCGCGCGAGCTTGCGGACGCGACGGACCGCCTCGGCCTTTTCTCTCGCCCGCTTCTCCGAAGGCTTCTCGTAGGCGCGCCGATCGCGCATTTCCCGGAAAAGGCCTTCCTTTTGCATCTTTCTCTTGAGCACACGCAGTGCCTGCTCGACGTTATTTTCTCTGACGAGTACCTGCAAAAACATCTCCTTGTGTGTTGTGGCGGATTCTATTTCCTGATCCTGATCGAATTCGGATTGATCCATCTGGCCTCGCCGGCGGTGGAAGCCGAACGCGTGGCGCCCGGCGAAGCCGGTGTTTCCGTCCTGTCGACGTCGGCTTCCGTGATATGGCGGGCGAAGCACTCGTCGCTGAACTGGACGCGGTATTGGGCAAGCCCCTGCGCTTCCGGCAGGACCGCGCTGATGCTGCAGCGGCGCTGGCCTTCATCCTTGCGGAAGATGCCCCGTTTTAGGACGACGGTGTCGCCGGTCCGATAAGCAGGCTTGCTCATCAAGCTCCCCTCGTCGATCGAAAAACAAAAGGCCGGGTTTGATCCCGACCTTCCACTTCACTGTCCCTGCGTGCCAGTACATCCGTGGTCACGCGGACAATGATAATCCTCAGGCAGCCTGCAGGTTGTCTGCAGAGCTCTTGCCGGACCGCTTGTCCTGCACGATGTCGTAGCTGATCTTCTGGCCTTCGGTGAGGCCGCGCAGACCAGCGCGTTCGACAGCGGAAACATGGACGAAAACGTCCTGCGAGCCGTTGTCCGGCTGAATGAATCCAAAGCCCTTAGTGCTGTTGAACCACTTTACTGTACCTGTATTCATGACAATTCCTTTCAATCGCATGTGGGCCCGGCCGGAAAGGCCGATCTGATAAATCGACGATGAAGGGAAATCTGAAAGGGCGCAAAAGGCCCTGTACAAAAGTCGCTAGCAAGGTGCGATGAGGCTAAGATATGGCTTTCCTGAAAAAATACAAGGGCTTTTCCGAATTTCTATGATCCTTCTTCTTTCTCATGCCCCTGAGAAATGCTGGATTTTCGTGTGAACGACGGAAATTGTATCAACGTTTTCAATGGAAATTCCTGAAGACATTTTTGCCGTGACCGTGCGTTTTCTATCGACGGCACGAAGGCATCCGATTCCTGTGCCCCGGCTTTCCGCGGGGCTGGTGCTTGCCATCCGCCCGCTGTATGCCTTCACGAAGCACCGACAAACCGACGACGGATCATGGCAGTCTATACCGATATCAACGAGGTCGACCTCAAGACCTTCCTGAGGCAGTACGACGCCGGCGAACTCATGTCCTACAAGGGCATCGCCGAGGGCGTGGAAAATTCGAACTTCCTGCTGCACACGACCGCCGGCTCGCTGATCCTGACGCTCTACGAGAAGCGGGTGGAGAAGGCCGACCTGCCGTTCTTCCTGGGGCTCATGCACCATCTCTCGTCGCGCGGTGTCAACTGCCCGCTGCCGCTGCCGCGCCATGACGGCGCGCTGCTCGGAGAGCTCTCCGGCCGTCCTGCCGCCCTCATCACCTTCCTCGAAGGCATGTGGCTGAGAAAGCCGGAACCCGCCCATTGCCGCGAAGTCGGCAAGGCGCTCGCCGAAATGCACCTCGCGTGCGACGGCTTCGCGCTCCGCCGGCCGAACGCGCTCTCGCTCGACGGCTGGCAGGCGCTCTGGGCCAAATCCGCCGGCCGCGCCGACGAGGTGCTGAGTGGCCTCAGGGAGGAGATCGGCGGCGAGCTCGCCTTCCTCGAAGGGGCCTGGCCGAAGGATCTGCCGGAGGGCGTCATCCATGCCGACCTCTTCCCCGACAACGTCTTCTTCCTCGGCGACCAGCTCTCCGGCCTCATCGACTTCTACTTCGCCTGCAATGACATGCTCGCCTACGACGTGTCGATCTGCCTGAACGCCTGGTGCTTCGAGAAGGACGGTTCCTACAACATCACCAAGGGCATGGCGCTGCTCGACGGCTATAACGCCGTGCGTCCGCTGAGTGCGGCGGAGATCGCCGCCCTGCCGGTTCTGGCGCGCGGCTCGGCACTGCGCTTCTTCCTGACGCGGCTCTACGACTGGCTGACGACGCCCGAGGGCGCGCTCGTCGTCAAGAAGGACCCGATCGAATATCTGCGGAAGCTCCGCTTCCACCGCCAGGTGGCCTCCGCCGCCGAATACGGGCTCGCAAGCGCATGAAGCATGTCGAGATTTTCACCGACGGCGCCTGCTCCGGCAATCCCGGCCCCGGCGGCTGGGGCGCGGTGTTGCGCTACAACGGCGTCGAAAAGGAACTGAATGGCGGCGAGGCGGAGACGACCAACAACCGCATGGAGCTGATGGCGGCGATCAGCGCGCTGAACGCGCTCAAGTCGCCCTGCGAGGTCGACCTCCACACCGACAGCAAATACGTGATGGACGGCATCTCCAAGTGGATTTTCGGCTGGCGCAAGAACGGCTGGAAGACGGCCGACAAGAAGCCGGTGAAGAATGCCGAGCTCTGGCAGGCGCTTGAGGAGGCGCGAAGCCGCCACAAGGTGACCTGGCACTGGGTCAAGGGCCATGCCGGCCATCCCGAGAACGAGCGCGCCGACGAACTCGCCCGCCTCGGCATGGAGCCGTTCAAGAGAGGGCGCTGAACCTGCGGGTGCGCCGCCGCCATCCACGGCTTTCTCCGGTCGCGATGATTTGGCGGCTTGTCAAAGCCCGAGCCGTCCCTATTGTTTGCCCTGACATGACGGAGGGGAGGTCCACATGATCCGGCACTGCGTATTCCTGCGCTTCAAGGCGGCCACGCAAGCCGCCGAAAAACAGGCGATCTATGCGGGCATCGCCGCGCTGAAGGACGTCATTCCCGGCATGTTGGAAGTGGCCTGCGGGCCGAATGTCTCGACGGAAGGGCTCGACGGCGGCTTCGTCGACGGCTTCATCGTCACCTTCGAGGATGCTGAGGTGCGGGACTATTACCTGCGGCACCCGGCCCATATGGAAGTCGCGGAGCGGATCGTGCGGGCGACCGACGGCGGACTGTCGGGCGTCCTCGTCTTCGACATGGAGGCCTGACGACGCGGCGAGCAGGGCCCGCCGTGGTCCCTGTCGTGGCGATCCGTCAGAGCTGTTCGAGCATGGTCGCGGCGGAGGATACCGTCGCCTGGCTCGGCACGTCCTCGACGTTTAGCGTCTTCACCCTGCCGTCCTCGACCAGCATCGAATAACGCTTCGAGCGGACCCCCAGCCCACCGGCGGAGAGATCGGCCTGGAGCCCGAGCGCCGTCGTGAAGGAGGCATCCCAGTCGGCGAGGAAGTGGATCTTGCCCATGCCGCCGGAAGACTGCGCCCAGGCGCCCATCACATGCCAATCGTTGACCGAGACCACGGCGATGTCGTCGACCCCGCGGGCGAGGATCGCGTCGCGGTTTTCCAGATAGCCGGGCAGGTGGTTCAGCGAGCAGGTCGGCGTGAACGCGCCGGGAACGCCGAAGACGACGACCCGCTTGCCCTTGAAGAGCTCGTCGGTGGTGATCTCGACGGGGCCGTCCGGTGTCTTCTCCTTGAAGGTGGCCGGGGGCAGTTTGTCTCCGATCGTGATCGTCATCTGGCTTCTCCTCTGCGGGGATCGATTTGGCGGGTGTTTCGCCCGGAATATAGATTGACGTCAGTCAAAGGCAAGGACGGTCTCGATCGCCCGTCCGCCGGCGATCACCAGCGCGTCCCAGCGCTTGCCGGCGATCGCGTAATTCTTCGGCAGGTGCCCGACGGGCACTTCGATTGTCGTCTTGCCGCCGGCCCCGGATGCGCTCGCGGAGGCGAAGAAGACGTAGCCGGACGGGCCGGTGACGATCGCCTGCGCATCCTGTGCACCCTCGGGAAGCGCGACCTCGAGCGTCAGGCGCTTGAGATCGGCGCTGATCGCATGGCGCTCGACGGCGAAATCGGGTGCGGCCTTCGCGGGCAGGCTCCCAAGCGCATCCGTGACGATGCGGGCTTCGTCCGCATCGGCGGCCTCGTTTGCGGGCAACGCCACCGTCAGCGCGGCCTGGAAGGGAATGCAGATGTTCTTGCAGAGGCCGATGAAGGCGGTCGCCTCCAGTGTCGCCTCTTGTCCTGCCGGCGGTCCGGAAAGCGAAAGCGGCAGGGCCACGGCATGGTCGTAGCCTATGTCTGTGACGTCGCCGGCGTCGATCCGCTTCGGCACCGGAAAGTCGATCCGCTCGAGCGCAAAGCCGCCCGAAGGCGCCATCGTCACGGCGGGCGGAACGCCGCTGTCGCCGGGTTCACGCCAGTAGGTGATCCAGCCCGGTTCCGGCTCGATCTGCAGCACGGCCTGGCGGCGGCCCTCGGGATCGGCCGGGAGGACGACGAGCCGCATCCGGCCGCCCTCGTTGAGTGCCCAGTCGCTCGATGCGGCATGCGCGGAGAATGCCGGCGCCAGCGATGCGGCAAGCATGACCGTGAGGACGGACGGGACAAGACGGGTGAGAAAGGACGCGCACATGTCACATGGACTTAGCGTCCATTTTGGGTCAATTCTAGTCACGCTCGATACCCTGCGATCATTTTTGGTTGATAGATCGCGGTCGATGCCCCATCTTCTCAAGAGCGCATGTCGAAGAGCGAGCGCGTGGCGCCGAAAGCCTCGTAGAGGCAGTTGGAGGTAGGATGCCCTTCTCGTCTTTAGAAAATAACCGCGAGCGCAGCTATCTCGACGGGCAGTTGCTCATTGCCATGCCCGGCATGGCGGACGGCAATTTCTCCCGTTCGGTGGTCTATGTCTGTGCCCATTCGCAGGCCGGCGCCATGGGCTTCATCATCAATCGCCCGCAATCGCTGACCTTCGCCGACGTGCTGCTGCACCTCGACATGATCGACCGGGCCGATGCCATCATGCTGCCGGAGCACGCCCGTGACTTTCCGATCCAGAGCGGCGGTCCCGTCGAGGTCGGCCGCGGCTTCGTGCTCCACACCGACGATTACCTGAGCGACTCCAGCATTCCGGTCAGCGACGACATTTCGCTGACGGCGACGCTCGACATCGTGCGCGCCATTTCCGACGGCCGCGGGCCGCGCCGGGCGACCATGCTGCTCGGCTATGCCGGCTGGGGACCGGGCCAGCTCGAACACGAGATCGCCAACAACGGCTGGCTGAACTGCCCGGCGACCGAGGACATCATCTTCGACCGCGCGCTCGAAGGAAAATACGAGCGTGCACTCGCCCTGATGGGCGTCACCCCCGCCATGCTGTCCGCCGACGCCGGCCACGCCTGACGGGCGAGAGGCGGGGCGGTTCATCTCGCCCGCATCGCCCTTACGCCCGCTTGGTCAGCGGAAAGCGCTCCCGCAGCAGTTTCTGCACGGACTCGGCGCCGATCGGCGGGCCGAGGAGATAGCTCTGGCCGTACTGGCAGCCGAGGTCGGCGAGCGCCTTGGCGGCCTCGTCGGTCTCCACGCCTTCTGCGACCAGCGTCATATCCATCTCGCGTGCCATGCTGACGACCGAGCGCAGCATCACCTCCCGCTTGTCGCCTTCGGCGCAGACGAGCGCCCGGTCGAGCTTGATCGTGTCGAAGGGGAAGCGCGTCAGATAGACGAGCGAGGAATAACCGGTGCCGAAATCGTCGAGCGCCAGGCTGATGCCGAGCTCCTTGAGCTTGCCGAGCACGAGGCGCGCCTGCTCCGGGTTCGCCATCATCACCGTTTCGGTGAGTTCGAGCTTGATGCGGTTCGGCTCGCACTGGGTCTTCGCGAGCATCGAGCGGATGTCGTTGTAGAGCTCGCTGCTGAGAAGCTGTGCGCTGGACAGGTTCACCGAGACGAAGATCGGCACATGGCCGGTCTGCCGTTCCCAGTCGACGAGATCGGAGGTCGCGCGTTCCAGCGCGAACATGCCGAGCGGCTCGATGAGATCGGAGCCTTCGGCGATCGGGATGAACTCGGACGGCGGGATGTTGCCGCGCTTCGGGTGGTCCCAGCGCATCAGCGCCTCGAAGCCGGCGATCTCGCCGTTGGCAAGCGTCACGATCGGCTGGTAGACGATCGAAAGTTCCTTGCGCTCGATCGCACGGCGAAGGTCGGTTTCGAGCTGCAGCCGGTCGGTGCCCGAGGTGCGGAAGGCCGGGCGGAAGGGCTCGACGCGGTTGCCGCCGGCGCGCTTGGCGCGGTACATCGCAAGCTCCGCGTCGGAGAGAAGGCCGGCAGCATTCTCCTGCTGGTCCACCCAGGACACGAGGCCGACCGAGGCGGTCAGGATTACCTCGCGGTTGGCGAAGCTGATCGGCACCATGATCGCCTTGCTGACCGCATCGGCGAAATCGGCGACCTTTGCCGGATCGCGTTCGGAGACGAGGATGAGGCCGAACTCGTCGCCGGAAATGCGGGCGAGCGTGTCCTGCGGCTTCAGAAGCCGCCGCAGCCGCCGCGTGAGCGCAATCAGGATGTTGTCGCCGGCGGCAATCCCGAGCGAGTCGTTGACCTGCTTGTAGCGGTCGATGTCGATCGCCATGACTGTCGGGCGAATATTGTCGCCGTCGTTGGTGAGCGCCAGCACCGACTGCAGCCGGTCGAGGAAGACCTCGCGGTTTGGCAGGCCGGTCAGGTTGTCGTGCATCGCGTCCTGCATCAGCCGGTCGATCGAGTTCTTCTGCTCGGTGACGTCGACGATCGTGCCGACGCAGCGGATGACCTCGCCGTTGGAGCCGAGCACCGGGCGGGCACGGATCTGCAGCCAGTGGAAATGGCCGTCCTCGGCGCGCAGGCGGAATTCGTGGCTCAATCGGCCCTTGCGGTGTTCCAGCAGTACGTCGAGCGTAGCGCGGAACCGGTCGCGGTCGTCCGGGTGGAGACGCGGCAGCCAGTTGCGGGCCGGGCCGTGCATCGTCCCCGGCGAGAGGCCGAGCCGCACCGAGATGTCGGGGCTGGTGACGACGCGGTCGCGGGCGACATCCCAGTCCCAGACGGTGTCGCCGGAGCCGCTGAGCGCCAGCGCCTGCCGTTCGAGGTCGGAGAACAGGCCCTGCTGGTAGGCGCCGCCGGCAAAGGCGTGCTGCATGACGGTGAAGCCGATCAGCAGAACGATCAGCACGAGGCCGCCGCCGAGTGCCGGCTGGATGATGTCGTTGTCGAGCTGGCCGGTGACGGTGAGCCAGCCACCGAACAGCCAGACAAGGATCAGCGCCCAGGAGGGGACCAGCAGGATCGCACGGTCGTAACGGTTGAAGCCGAGATAGACGATGAGGGCGATGCCGGCCGTCGCCGCCAGCGCGAAGGAAAGGCGGGCGATGCCGGCGGCGATGGACGGATCGTAGATCGCCACGCCGAAGACGAGGCCGAGGCCGAGCACCCAGGCGAAGGTCGCGTAGCCGAGATGCACGTGCCAGCGGTTGAGGTTGAGGTAGGTGAAGAGGAAGATCACCAGGCTGGAGGCGAGCGCCACCTCCGCGCCGGCGCGCCATATTCGCTGGTCCACGGTGGTGACGCCGATCAGCTTGTCGATGAAGCCGAAGTCGACGCAGATATAGGCGAGCACCGCCCAGGCCAGCGCTGCCGCCGCCGGCAGCATCGAGGTGCCCTTGACGACGAAGAGGATCGTCAGGAACACCGCGAGAAGGCCGGCAATGCCGAGGACGATGCCGCGATAGAGCGTGAAGGCGTTGATCGTGTCCTTGTAGGCGTTCGGTTCCCAGAGATAGATCTGCGGCAGGTTGGGGGTCGCCAGCTCCGCGACGAAGGTGATGACCGCGCCGGGGTTCAGCGTGATGCGGAAGACGTCGGCCTCGTCGCTCGGCTGCCGGTCGAGGGCGAACCCTTCCGAGGGCGTGATGGCGATGATGCGCTGCGAGCCGAGATCGGGCCAGAAAAGCTTGGAATTGGCGAGCCGGAAATGCGGCGCGACGATCACGCGTTCGAGCTGCTCTTCCGAGACGTTCGCGAGCGCGAACACCGCCCAGTCGCCCTGGTGGTTCTCCGAGCTGGCGCGGACCTCGATGCGGCGGCGGATGCCGTCGGCGCCGGCGGCCGTCGAGACCTGGAAGGCCTCGCCCTGGCTCGTATAGATTTCCGTGGTCGGGGTGAGGTCGAGCGCGGTATCGTCGCGCGAGATCTTCACCGGCTCGGCGGCGCGCGAGGGGCCGGCCGCGAGGCTCATCAGGCCGCACATCAGCGCAGCGACAAGCATTACCATCCGGCGCCCGCAGGACGCATGGTCGTTCCGGAGCCAGGCCATCAACGCTCTTTGTCCCTGTTCCCGCCGGTCGTTTCGGCCAGTCTGGAATACAGGGCGTGGTCGCGCCACTGCCCGTTTATTTTCAGATACTCGCGCAAAAGGCCTTCCCGCTGAAATCCGGTCCGTTCGAGCAGCCGGATGCTTTTTTGATTGTCTGGAATACAGGCTGCTTCAATCCGGTGCAACTCGAGGACCCTGAATATGTATGGAATAGCCAGTTGAAGTGCGGCAAACATATGACCGCGCCCCGCATGTCTTTCGCCCATCCAGTATCCGATCATGCAGCTTTGCGAGGCGCCGCGGCGGATGAGGCCGATCGTCAGGCCGCCGAGAAGCGTGTCGTCGGGACGTGAAAAAAGGAAGAGCGGCACGGCGAGCCCGGCATAGTATTCCTGCTCGTTGCGCAGCACGCGGGCGCGGAAGGCCCTCTCCGTGAGATCGTCCGGGCGCCAGCTCGGTTCCCACGGCTGCAGGAAGCTGCGGCTTTCCGACCGCAGGGCGTGCCATTGCTCGAAATCGTTGTAGCGGGCCAGACGCAGGCGATGGAACTCGCTTGCAAGATCAGGCTTGTCCGGCTGCCGTGACAGAAACCGAAACACCGATCGTCCCATCGATCACCCCCGGATCGGCGGCAGGTCACGCCGCCGCATGTGTCGTCGTCGGCGGTTGTTCCCGCCTTATATGGCGGCCTTGCGGGCCGATCGATCGCCGAGCGACAGGGCGCCGGCGATCTCGTCCATCGGCGCGAGCTGTTCCAGCGGACCGATCGCCGAAAGCGTCGGCACCGTGTCGAAGAACAGCCGTCCGGCGAGGTCGGTGAGGCGCTCGGTGGTGATGCCCTCGAGGCGCTCCATCATCTCCTGGTTGGAGATCGGGCGGCCGTAGAGCATCATCTGGCGGGCGATCTGGCCGGCGCGCGCTGCCGGGCTTTCCTGCCCCATCAGCAGCTGTGCGCGGATCTGGGCGCGCGAACGGTCGATCTCCTGCTGGTCGATCGACTGCGAGGCCTTGCGCAGTTCCTCGATGATGACGGGCACGAGCTCCGGCAGGTTCTCGCCGCCGGTCGCGGCATGGATGCCGAAGATGCCGGTATCGGAAAAGCCCCAGTGGAAGGCGTAGACCGAGTAGCAGAGGCCGCGGAATTCGCGCACTTCCTGGAAGAGCCGCGAGGACATGCCACCGCCGAGAATGTTGGCGAGCACCTGCGAACAGTAGAAGTCGCGCACATGGTAGGCGCGGCCCTCGAAGCCGATCAGCACCTGCGCGTCCATGAGGTCGCGGGTCTCGCGCGCCTCGCCGCCGGTGTAGCGGGCCGGCTCCATGACCGGGGCCGCGGAAGCCTTGGTCGGCAGGGAGGCATAGCGTTCCTCGACCTGGCGGACGAAGGCGTCGTGGTCGACGGCGCCCGCCGCGACCACGAACATGCGGTCGGTGGTGTAGTTGCGCGAGAGATAGCCGCGGATCTCGTCGCTGGTGAAGGCCTTGACCGTGTCCGGGGTGCCGAGGATCGGCCGCCCGAGCGTCTGGTCGCGGAAGGCGATCTCGGAGAAGCGGTCGAAGACGACGTCGTCCGGGGTGTCGTTCGCCGCACCGATCTCCTGCAGGATCACCTGCTTTTCGCGGGTGAGCTCGTCCTCGTCGAAGACGGAATCCGTCAGGATGTCGGAGAGGATGTCGACCGCGAGTGGAACGTGGTCCTTGAGAACGCGGGCATAGTAGGCGGTGGTTTCGGTCGAGGTCGCGGCATTGAGTTCGCCGCCGACATTCTCGATCTGCTCAGCGATGTCGCGGGCGCTGCGGCTCCTCGTGCCCTTGAAGGCCATATGTTCGAGGAGATGGGCGATGCCGTGCTCGTCCGGTGTTTCGTTGCGGGCGCCGGATTTGATCCAGGTGCCGAGCGCCACACTTTCAAGGTGCGGCATCCTCTCCGTCACGACGGTCAGCCCGGAGGGCAACCGGGTACTCTCAACCTTCATATCCGTCTTTCTACGCCTGGTTTACGTTTACGCGCGGGCATGCTGGCCGATGAAAGTTTCAACGGCTTTAAGCTCTGCATCGAGAATGTCGAAACGTTCCTCCCGGTCCATCAGGTCAGCAAGCCACGTCGGAAGCGCCGGGTCAATACCGCTTGCGGATTTTACCGCGGCGGGGAATTTCGCCGGGTGCGCGGTCGCAAGCGTCACCATCGGGCTTGCCGAACGCTCGAACTTCGCGGCGGCGAAGACGCCGACGGCGGTGTGCGGATCGAGCAGGTAGCCGGTCTCGGCGAGCGTCGTGCGGATCGTTTTCGCCACCTGCTTTTCGCTGGCGCGGGCAGCGCGAAAATCCTTGCGGATCGCCTTCAGCGCCCGATCCTTGATCTCGAAGGCGCCCGATTGCCGCAGGCTCTCCATCGCGGCGCGGACGGCCGCATCGTCGCGATCATAGGCTTCGAAAAGCAGCCGCTCGAAGTTCGAGGAAATCTGGATGTCCATCGACGGCGACGTGGTCGCCGAAACACCGCGCATCTCGTAGCGGCCGGTCTTCAGCGTGCGGGCGAGAATGTCGTTCTCGTTGGTGGCGATCACCAGCCGGTCGATCGGCAGGCCCATCTTCTTGGCGACATAGCCGGCGAAGACATCGCCGAAATTGCCGGTCGGCACGGTGAAGGAGATCTTGCGGTCCGGGCCGCCGAGGGTGAGCGCGGCGGTGAAGTAATAGACCACCTGCGCCATGATCCGCGCCCAGTTGATCGAATTGACGCCGGAGATGCGCAGCCGGTCGCGGAAGGCCGCATCGTTGAACATCGCCTTCACGAGGTTCTGGCAGTCGTCGAAGTTGCCGCGGATGGCGAGCGCATGGACATTGTCGGCCTTGCAGGTGGTCATCTGCCGCTGCTGCACGGGCGAGACCTTCTCATGCGGGAAGAGGATGAAGACGTCGGTGCGGGAACGCCCGGCGAACGCATCGATCGCCGCGCCGCCGGTGTCGCCGGAAGTGGCGCCGACGATGGTCGCCCGCTCGCCGCGCTCGGCCAGCACCTGGTCCATCAGCCGCGCCAGAAGCTGCATCGCGACGTCCTTGAAGGCGAGCGTCGAGCCGTGGAAGAGTTCGAGCACGAAGGCGTTCGGGCCGGTCTGTACGAGCGGGGTGACCGCCGGATGCCGGAAGGTCGCATAGGCCTCGTCGATCATCGCCCGGAAAACGTCGGCCTTGATCTCGTCGCCGACGAAGGGCCGCAGGACCGCGAAGGCGACCTCCTGGTAGCTCTTGCCCCGAAGCGCGCGGATCTCCTTCTTGGAGAGCTTCGGCCACTCGCGCGGCACGTAGAGACCGCCGTCGCGGGCAAGCCCCGCAAGGAGCGCATCGCAGAAGCCGAGGCTGGGGGCCTGGCCCCGGGTAGAGATGTATTCCAAGAGTGTCATCCTTGCTGTCGGGAATGAAGGCTTGCCTTCGAAGGCCCGCACGAGGCCGAAAATTGAAGCGAAACACCGGCGACCGGATCGATTTTTCGCTGCGCCGCTGATATAGACCATCCGCAAGGGTCGTGAAAAGGCCTCAATTGGAATGGTTTTTGGCTGCGCGCAGCCTGAAATGGGGAAGGTTCGGAATCGTGTCTTTGAAAGTCTCGCGCGGGATTTTGGCCGCATCCTTGTTGATTGCCCTGGCGGGCTGCAATGCCGGCAATCCCGGCTCCGCTCTCAATGGCGGCGCCGACAAGCCGGCCGCAACGCCGGCGGTCGCTCCCGTGGTGCAGGGCTTCTGCCCGACGATCGCGCTGCGTGACGGTACGGCCTACTACCGCACCTATGCGAAGGGCGGCAAGGACGACCCGGCGAAGGTCGTCTATCAGGCCTCGCTTGCCGACACGACCCGCTCCTGTAGCCGCGACGAGACGCAGCTGACGATCAACGTCATGGTCCAGGGCCGTCTGGTCGCAGGACCGATGGGCAAGGCAGGCACGCTGAAGATGCCGATCCGCGTGGCCGTCACCGACGGCGAGAAGGTCGTCTATACCGAGCTCACCCAGTTCGAGGCGAGCCTTGCCGATGCGGCACAGGCGAGCCAGTTCATCTTCACCAAGCAGGTCACGGTGCCCGGCGACGTTTCCGGCCTCACCAAGGTGCAGGTCGGGTTCGACGAAGGTCCTTACAAGACCAAGTAATCACAAGGAATTTCGCGGGGCGGCCGGTGTCCACCGGCCGTTTACCGCACGGATCGTCCGCCTTTGAGGGGAGGCGGTGGTCCTTGCAGGTCGGGGGCAGGGGTTGAAGGTCGCCATCATCAGAAATCCCGTCTCGGGTGGGCGCTCGGGGCAGGCCGGCTGGCTGCGCGTCAGGCGTGAGCTCGACCGGCATTTTTCGCTGATCGACGAGCACGAGACCGTCGCCGGGGGCACACCACTCCTCGCGCGCCGTGTCGTCGAGGCGGACGTCGACCTCGTGATCGCCGTCGGTGGCGACGGGACGATCAGCGAGGTGGCCGACGGCATCCTTTCCTCCTCGCGCCCCGAAACGCCGCTTGCCTTCGTTCCGGCCGGAACCGGCGGCGACTACGCCCGCAATTTCGACCTGCCGCGCCAGCCGGCCGCAATCGCCGAAGCGATCGCCCGCGCGCCCCTGCGGAAGGTCGATGCCGGCTTCCTGCGTTGCCGCGCGGAGGATGGTGCGATTGCCGGGCGCCACTTCATCAATATCGCGAGCTTCGGCGTCTCGGGCGAGGTCGTGCGCACGGTCAATGGAGCCGGGCGCGGCGGCTGGCTGCCCGGATCGCTGCGCTTCTTCGTCCATTCGCTGCGGTCGATCCTGCGCTACCGGCCTCGCGGCGTGCGGCTCGTGCTCGACGACCGCGAGGTGCATGCCGGACCGGTGACCACGGTGGCGATCGCCAATGGCGGCTGGTTCGGCGGCGGCATGCATGTCGCGCCGGCCGCGGACCTTTCCGACGGGCTCTTCGAGGTTGCGGTGCTCGGCGGCGCCCCGACGCTCGAGACCCTGATGCTATTGCAGAAGATCTATTCGGGCGCCCATGTCGGCGATCCGAGGGTCCGTTTTTACCGGGCGCGTTCTGTCGAGGCGGAGCCGCTCGACGATCGGCCGGCGCTGCTGGAGGCGGACGGCGAGATGCCGGGAAGCATTGCCGCCTCCTTCGAGATGAAGCCGGCGGCGCTGACGCTGAAGATCTAGTTCAGACGAGGCCCGACCAGCTCGCCATCGCGGCAATGACGGCCGGCAGGTCGACCATGCGAGAGATCACCGTCTCGGCGCCGGCATCGGTCAGCCGGTCGGCATGGGAGGGATAAGTGTGCGAGGCGCCGGTGAAGCCGATGACGCGGATGCCGGCGTCGCGTGCGGCGTGCACGCCGTGGACCGAATCCTCGACGACGACCGCCTTCTTCGCCGCGACGCCCATCTGCGAGAGCGCGTGCAGATAGATGTCCGGCTTCGGCTTGACGCGGTCGGCGCCGAGGTCCTTGGCCGAGAAGATGTTCGGTGCGAAGTGCTCCTTGAGGCCGACCTTCGTCAGCATACTGTCGAGGCGGTGGACGGAAGAGTTGGAGCAGATGCAGCGCGGGCCTTCGATGCGCGAGAGCGCGAAGCTGACGCCCTCGATGATCTTGACCTCGCGGGCGAGGCGCTGGTCGAGAAGCGTTTCGGACTTGTCGAGCAGGCTCGCAGAGAGCGGGATATCGATTTCCTTTTCGACCGAGAGCAGGATGTTCTTCCAGGTCATGCCGGCGAAGCGCTCGCCCATCTCTTCCACGGAGATCGGGTAGCCCGCTTCGTTGAGAAGCTTTGATTCCACCCTCGCGGCGATGATCTCGGAATCGACGAGTACGCCGTCGCAATCGAAAATGGTCAGCTCAAAACCGCTCATGGAAGATCCGTCCTATGCCTCGGGAAGGTCGCCTGACTACACGATCGGGCGAGGAAGGACAATCATTCCGGATGCATGGCTGCCTCCCGCCGTCATCCGCCGGGGGCCTCACCCGCCGGCGAGTGCCAGAAGCTCCGCCTCGAAGCTTTGCGGATAGCGCCGGAGCCCGCCCTCCTTCTCCAGCATGTCTGCGAGCCAGATGCCGTCGGCGGCGAGCCGGACGACGGCGAGCGCCGGCGTGCCGTCCGTCGCGCGGTGCCGGGAAAGCCGTTGGTCGAGCCAGGCGGTCCACAGCGCCCGCAGCGCAGGTTCGGAAACGATCGCGACCGAGAGCGCCGCCCAGAGGCTTCTCGCACCGAGCAGCCGGTCGGAAAAGCAGGCGCGGACATAGGCGCGGGTGAAGCGGCCCGCGGGCTTCGGGTCCTTCTCCATCGTGCGGTCGATCTCGCGGTCGAGTTGGTCGAGCAGATCGGCGAAGACGGCGGCGAGCAGCGCCTGTTTGCTCTCGAAATGGTGGAGTAAGCCGCCCTTGGTGACGCCGGCGCGCTCCGCCACCGCCTGGATGGTGATCGCGGCCGCCCCGCTTTCGGCGGCGATCTGCGCGGCACAGTCGAGCAGCGCCCGGCGCACCTGTTCCGGCTGTTTCGGGCGGTGATAGGCGGAAATGGCGGGTGCGCTCAATGGCTCACCGACCCGGAGAGCGTGTTCATGACGACGACGCCGGCGACGATCAGCGCGATACCGGAAAGGGCCGCGAGATCGAGCGTCTGCTTGAAGACGAAGACGCTGATCAGCGCCGTCAGCACGATGCCGAGCCCGCCCCACATCGCATAGGCGATCCCGAGCGGCATGCCCTTGAGCGCGTGCGTCAGCAGGTAGAAGGAGGCGGCATAGAACATCACCATGCCCGCGGTCGGCAGCAGGCGGGTGAACTGTTCGGACCGCTGCAGGAGCGTCGTGCCGATTACTTCGAGCACGATGGCGCCACCGAGCGCACCATAGGCGGTAAAGACGGGGTTCATCGCAAAATACTCTCGCACGCGTTCATCATGGCCGTAAAGATACCGGACGGTAGGTTTCTTTGCAAGGCGCGTGATGACGCCGGATGCGGCTTCCTCTTCTCCCCACCGGGGAGAAGGTGGCGCGTAGCGCCGGATGAGGGGGATTCTGCAGGAATAGCGTCGGCTTTGCCCCCTCATCTGCCCTTCGGGCATCTTCTCCCCGGCGGGGAGAAGAGGGAGTGGACGACTTCGTCCGCGCGAAGAGACAGGCGGCTAGAACTCGGCCCGCTTGCGTTTCTTGAACGCTTCGAAGTCAAAGGGCCGCGGCTCGCCCGATTGTTCGCCCTCGATCAGCGCATCCTCCAGGGAGCGGACGGCACGGTGTTGATCGTCCATCGGAAACATCGCCCGGAACCGCCGTTCTCCTTCCGGCGAGAACGTGACGACGCGGCTTCCGTCCACGCGCCGTGCCTCGCCGCGGTCGAGGAAGTGGGAAAGCAGCGCCTTGCCGAGCGAGCCTGCGAGATGGGTGCGGCGTTCGCTCCAGTCGAGGCAGGCGCGGCACAGCGGTCGTCGTTTCGCCTTCAGCGCCGTGAAATCGATGCCGTGGCCGGAAAGCAGGTTCTCGCCCGCCTTCGTCAGCCGCAGGGCCTCGTCGCTCGCCTCTATCGCCCCTTGCGTGATCAGGCTGTCGAGCATCCTGACGCCGTAGTCGCCGGCGAGATGGTCGTAGCAGATGCGCGCCTTGCGCAGGGCCGGTTCCTTCGGTCCGACACGGTGGCGCAGGTGGCCGCGGCTCGCGGCAAAACCCATGAGGCTCTCGATTATCGCGCCGACATGATCGTCTGCGAGCGCGAAATAGCGGTGCCGTCCCTGCTTGCGCTGGCGAAGCAGCCCGCCGTCTTCGAGTTTTCCGAGATGCGAACTCGCTGTCTGCAGCGTGACGCCGGCTGCGCCTGCGAGCTCGGTTGCGGTGAGCGCCCTGCCGCCGATGAGGGCGAGCAGCATGTTCGACCGGGCGGGATCGCCGATCAGGGAGGCAATGCGGGCAATGTCCGGGCCTTCGGCCATGATGCACCTCGCGGGTTTGTGGCGCTCGATGCGCCGAATGTAGCACATGCTTCGACAAACATCGAACCATGTCTGCCGAAGCGATGCCTGCATCATGCCCCGTCGCGGGTCAGCGATGCTTCGATCGCGGTCGAAGCAGTTTCGTTCGGGACCGTGGCACATCGGGGCTCCCGAAACCATGAGGAGCCCACCATGATTACCTGCATCATCCGCTATCGCATCGCGCCGTTTGCCCGCGAGGATTTCGTGACCTATGCCCGCAACTGGGGCGAAGCGATCCCGCGCTGCGGCGCCGATCTCGTCGGCTATTTCGCCCCGCACGAGGGCTCGCTGACGACCGCCTACGGCATCTATCACGTCGAGGATCTCGCGGCCTACGAGGCCTACCGGGCAAGGCTCGCCGCCGATCCGCTCGGCCGGGCGAACTATGAATTTGCCCGCAAGGCCGGATTCATCCTCGAGGAGGATCGACTGTTCCTGAAGGAAGTGAGCCGCGCACCGTCGGCGGGGAGGCAGCCATGATCGCCGTCATCTTCGAGGTCGTTCCCGCGGAGGGGCGGCGCACCGCCTATCTCGCCCGCGCGCAGCTCCTGCGGCCGCTGCTTGAGGAGGTCGACGGCTTCCTCTCGATCGAGCGGTTCGAGAGCCTCTCCGAACCGGGCAAGGTCCTGTCGCTCTCCTTCTGGCGGGACGAGGCGGCTGTGGCCGCCTGGCGCCGGACGGAGGAGCACCGGCAGGCGCAGGAGGCGGGACGCGCCGGCATCTTCGCCGATTACCGGCTGCGGGTCGCCCATGTCGTCCGCGACTATGGCCTCGCCGCCCGCGACGAAGCGCCCGCCGACAGTCGCGTCCTGCACGGCTGAGGGCGACAGTTCATCCTCCCCGCGCCGTCGCCCGCCGGCGCGGAGGGATGCGTAAACCATGTTCGTTAGGGCTTACCGGGCGAAAACGCCGGCAAGCGCGGAAAATCGCCTGAGCCGTTCAATCTTTGGTAACCAAGTTCGGTAACCATGAGCCTCGTCATCCCGTGCTGCGTCCGCGTAACAGAGAGTAGAACATGGCTTCTGTATTTCCGCTCGCCGAACTTCGTCGTTCTTCGGACCCGTTCTCCTGGGTCGACAGCATCATCAAGGGCGATTGCGTCGCCGCGCTCGAAGCACTTCCCGACAAATCCGTCGATGCGATCTTCGCCGATCCGCCCTACAACCTGCAGCTCGGCGGCATGCTGACCCGTCCGGACCAGTCGGTGGTCGATGCGGTCGACGACGAATGGGACCAGTTTGCCTCCTTCGAGGCCTATGACGCCTTCACCCGCGCCTGGCTGCTCGCCTGCCGCCGCGTGCTGAAGCCGACCGGCACGATCTGGGTGATCGGCTCCTACCACAACATCTTCCGCGTCGGCGCGACGCTGCAGGATCTGAATTTCTGGATCCTCAACGACATCGTCTGGCGCAAGACCAACCCGATGCCGAACTTCAAGGGCCGCCGCTTCCAGAACGCCCACGAGACGATGATCTGGGCCTCGCCCGATCCGAAGGCCAAGGGCTACACCTTCAACTACGACGCCATGAAGGCCGCCAACGACGACGTGCAGATGCGCTCGGACTGGCTGTTCCCGATCTGCGGCGGCTCCGAGCGGCTGAAGGGCGAGGACGGCAAGAAGGTCCATCCGACGCAGAAGCCGGAAGCGCTGCTCGCCCGCGTCATCATGGCCTCCACCAGGCCCGGCGACGTCGTGCTCGATCCCTTCTTCGGCTCCGGCACCACCGGCGCGGTCGCAAAGCGCCTCGGCCGCCATTTCGTCGGCATCGAGCGCGAACAGGATTACATCGATGCCGCTGCTGCGCGCATCGCCGCCGTCGAGCCGCTCGGCAAGACGGAACTGACCGTGATGACCGGCAAGAAGGCCGAGCCGCGCGTCGCCTTCAACACGCTGGTCGAGAGCGGCATGATCCGCCCCGGCCAGGTGCTCACCTGTGCACGCCGTCGCCATTCGGCGATCGTCCGGGCGGACGGTACACTGGTTTCCGGCGGCGAGGCGGGCTCGATCCACCGCGTCGGGGCAAGGGTGCAGGGGCTCGACGCCTGCAACGGCTGGACCTTCTGGCACTTCGAGGAAGGTAAGGCGCTGCGCCCGATCGACGAATTGCGGGCGGTCGTCCGCAGCGGAATGGCGAAGCTCGATTGACGATCCGGCGTGCTTCGCCTGCATGCGAGAATCCTTCTTCCGGTTCCAGTACCTTCAGTCCCGGAAGGAGTGCTTGACGCCCGGTTCCGACAAGGAACCGGGCGTCATCTTTTTCCGATCAGTTCCCGCCGTCGTCCTCAGACGCTGACGCCGTAAGTCGCGAGATCGCGGCGGAGCTTGTCGACGTCGGTGAACTGCACCGCCTGCCAGCCTGCCGATTTCGCGCCTTCGACGTTGGCGAGCGAATCGTCGATGAACAGCGTCTTCTCCGGCTCCAGCCCGTGTGTCGCGACATGGCTTTCGTAGATCTTCCGATCGGGCTTGATGAACCCGACTTCGCCGGAGACTGTAACCCCGCGCGAGGTGGTGAGGAACGGATACATCTCCTGCGCCTCGCGGAAGGTGTCGGCGGCGAAATTGGTGAGCATGGTCACGTCCCGGCCGCTGTCGATCAGTTCGCGCAGCAGCGTCACGGTGTCCTCGTAGGCGTAGGGCACCATCTCGCGCCAGTTGATCCGGAAGGCGCGAATGTGGTCCTCGCGCTCGGGGAAGCTGGCGATCAGGAGCTCTTCTGCTTCCTTCCAGCCGCGTCCGCGGTCCTGCTCGAGATTCCAGTCATGCGTGCAGACATTGTCGAAGAACCAGCGGCGTTCTTCGGGATCGGGAATGATGCGGGAAAAGGGCCGGTCGGGATCGTAGTGGATGAGCACCTTGCCGATGTCGAAGACGATGTGGCGGATATCTGCAGGCATTGGTTATCCCTTGTTGGTCGGAAAGGCGTTCGGAATAGCCTGAACGATTGCCTTTTTCATGACAGTCGGCAGCGCGAGGCCATCAAGTTTGGTCACGGGCTCCCAGAATCCGTGAACGCCGGAGGGGCGGCTGAGCGGGCCGGCACGGTAGACCGAAAGCCGGAGCTCGAAATGGGTGAAGACGTGGGTGACGGTGCCGGCCGGTTGCCACTCGGCGGGGAAGGGGGCGGCGCTCACGCCGGTCTCGCCGTCCATACGCGCGGTCCAGCCGGTGGTCGGCACCTCTGTCATGCCGCCGAGCAGGCCCTGTTCGGGTCGCCGCCGAAGGAGGATCAGCCCGTCGCCCGAGACGGCGACGAAGGCCGCGCCCTGCCGCACCGGCTTTTCCTTTTTCGCCGCCTTCACCGGAAAGCGTTCGGGATCGGCGCCGTCGAGCGCAAGGCATTCCCCGCGGAAGGGACAGAGCGCGCAGGCCGGACGCTTCGGCATGCAGATCGTCGCGCCGAGGTCCATCATCGCCTGGGCGAAATCGCCCGGCCGTTCGGCAGGCGTCATCGCCGCCACGTGCCGCTTCATCTCCGGTTTCGAGCCGGGCAGCGGCGCATCGATCGCGTGGAGCCGCGAAATCACCCGCTCGACATTGCCGTCCATCACCGCTGCCTGGCGGTCGAAGGCGATCGCCGCGATTGCTGCGGCTGTATAGTCGCCGATGCCGGGCAGGGTTCTCAGCCCTTCCTCGGTGTCGGGGAAGACGCCGCCATGGATACTGGAAACGACTTCCGCGCATTTCTTGAGGTTACGGGCGCGGGCGTAGTAGCCGAGGCCTGCCCAGGCGGCCATCACATCCTCGTTCGGCGCGGCGGCGAGATCGTCGACGGTCGGCCAGCGGCGCACGAATTTCTCGAAATAGGTCTTCACCGCCTGAACGGTGGTCTGCTGCAGCATGACTTCGGAAAGCCAGACATGGTAGGGGTCCGGCCGCACGCCTTTGGACGCCATGGCAGGCGTCGTGCGCCACGGCAGCTCGCGGTGGTGGCGGTCGTACCAGGCAAGCAGCGCCCGGGCGGTCGGATTTGCGGAGGATTTCAAGGTCGCCATTTGCCGATGTGGGGTAAACTCGCCTATATCTGGCCAAATCGGCATTTGGTTCAAGGCCGGATCGGCCGGCAGAGGTAAAAGGTTTAAGGCGCCGCGATGAATACCCAGAAGAAAAGCGCCGCGCCGAGAAAGGGTGTCTTCCAGATATCCGAGGTGGCGAACGGCATCATCGATCCGGTTCTCGCGCGCCGCGCCGGCATCAACACCGCGCTCCTCGGCTCCTGGGACGAGATCGTCGGCGACGGTTTCGCCGACTGCTCGCGGCCGGAAAAGATCGCCTGGCCGCGGCGTGGCGAACCGGGCGAGGAGGGCGGCCACCGTCCGGGCGTGCTCACGATCGCCTGTGACGGCGCGCGTGCGCTCTTCCTCTCCCATGCCCAGGGCGAACTGATCGCCCGCATCAACGGCTTCTTCGGCTATCCGGCGATCGGCCAGATCCGCATCGTGCAGAAACCGGTCTCGCAGACGGCGCTTCGCCGGCCGAAACCGCGCAAGCTCGAAGGCGAGCGGGCGCGACGCCTCGCCGACATGATGGAAGGCATCACCGACGAGAAGCTGCGGGCGGCGATCGAGCGGCTCGGCACCGCGGTCCTCTCGCCGAACCGCCGTTCCAGGTAGCGCAGCCCCGTCTCTTCGTCGTTTCGGGCCTCAGGATGTCACAATTCTTTGATGAAACAGCAGCTTCCCCGCCTTGTTTGCCGCCGGCCGGCAATATAACGGTTGTGGCAAAGTCGAAACTCCGAACGAGACAGGTGCCTCGATGCTAATTTCCGAACTGAACCTCACCAAGCGGCGGCTGCTCGGCGGGATCGCCGTCACGGCGCTCGGCGCGCTTCTCGCCTCCTGCTCGGACAGCTCGGAGGAAAAGCCGGCCGAGAGCAAGACCGCTCCCGCCGCCGAAGAGCCGAAGCCCGCCGCAGAGCAGCCGGCCGCCGAAACGACGCCGGCTCCGGCCGAGGCACCCGCCGCCAAGGTCGAGGTGCCGCAGCCCGACGGCACCGTCGACATGGCCGAGGTACTGAAGCCCGGAACGCTGCCGGAAATGGCAATGGGCGACGCCAACGCTCCCGTGAAGATCGTCGAATACATGTCGATGACCTGCCCGCACTGCGCCAATTTCCACGAGAAGACCTTCGACGCGATCAAGACGAAATATATCGACACCGGCAAGGTCTATTTCGTCCTGCGCGAGTTCCCCTTCGATCCGGCCGCCACCGCCGCCTTCATGCTGGCGCGTTGCGCCCCGCAGGATCGCTACTTCCCGTTCGTCTCCACCTTCCTCAAGCAGCAGCGGGCCTGGGCGGCTCCCACCGACGGCGATGTCCGCGGCGCGATGCTGCAAATGTCGAAACTTGCCGGTTTTACACAGGAGAGCTTCGAGGCGTGCTTGACGAACGCGAAACTTGCCGCTGATGTGACCGCTGTGAGAGACCGTGCGGCCAAGGATTACAACGTCAAGTCGACGCCGACCTTCCTCATCAATGGAAAGAGCTATTCCGGAGACATGTCGGTTGAAACCATGTCGGCACTCATCGACAGCTTCCTCTGACCGGCGCGCATTCGAAACAACGGCCGGCGGGAGCCCCCGTGCGGCCGTTCTTTACCTCCCCCTTGATGGGGGAGGTCGCGCGAATGCGCGGGCGGGGGTGACTTTGCGTCAGGACCGGCCTTCACCCCCCTCTGCCCTGCCGGGCATCTCCCCCTCAAGGGGGGAGATCCGACAGACGCCTGTCGCCCGATCCCGTCATCTGTCCTTGAACTTGCGTCCGGGGTCGGCTTCCATCGTCGCAACGGTGGAGAGACCTGAGCCGTCGGCCCCGCGCCGATCTCCCCCCTTGAGGGGGAGATGTCACGAAGTGACAGAGGGGGGTATCTCTGCACGGCGTCTCCGCGGAGTCGCTCCATGAAATTCAACCGTCTCCGCCTCGTCGGCTTCAAGTCCTTCGTCGAACCGACGGAGTTCGTGATCGAGCGCGGACTGACGGGCGTCGTCGGCCCGAACGGTTGCGGCAAGTCCAATCTCGTCGAGGCGCTGCGATGGGTGATGGGCGAGAACTCCTACAAGAACATGCGCGCGTCCGGCATGGACGACGTGATCTTCTCCGGCTCGGGAAACCGCCCGGCGCGCAATTCGGCCGAGGTCGGCCTCTATCTCGACAATTCCGACCGCACCGCGCCCGCCGCCTTCAACGACGCCGACGAGATCCAGGTGACGCGCCGCATCGAGCGCGAACAGGGCTCGGTCTACAGGATCAACGGCAAGGAGGCGCGCGCAAAGGACGTGCAGCTGCTCTTCGCCGATGCCTCGACCGGGGCGCGTTCGCCCTCCATGGTCGGGCAGGGACGGATCGGCGAACTCATCCAGGCGAAGCCGCAGGCGCGGCGCCAGCTTCTCGAAGAGGCGGCCGGCATTTCCGGTCTGCATTCGCGCCGGCACGAGGCGGAGCTCAGGTTGCGGGCGGCCGAAGGCAATCTCGAACGCCTCGAAGACATCACCTCCCAGCTCGAAAGCCAGATCGAGAGCCTGAAGCGGCAGGCCCGCCAGGCGAACCGCTTCAAGATGCTCTCCGCCGACATCCGCGCCAACGAGGCGATGCTGCTCCACGTGCAGTGGGTGCAGGCCAAGGAGGCGGAAGGCGAGGCGGACAGTGCGCTCAACCAGGCGACCTCGATCGTCGCTGAAAAGGCGCAGGTCCAGATGGAGGCCGCGAAGGCGCAGGCGATCGCCAGCCTGAAGATGCCGGAACTGCGCGAGGACGAGGCGAAGGCCGCCGCCGCGCTGCAGCGCCTGCAGATCGCCCGTTCGCAGCTCGAGGAGGATGCCGGCCGGCTCCTGAAGCGCCGCGACGAACTTGCCCGCCGCCTGGCCCAGCTCGACGAGGACATCCGCCGCGAGGAGCGGCTCGTCGCCGACAATGCGACGATTCTCGAACGGCTCGACGCCGAGGAGGCCGAGCTCGAAGAGGTGCTTGCCGATTCCGGCCGCCATGCCGAGGAGACGCGCGAGTCCTTCGAGGCCGCCGCCGCGACGCTTGCCGAAAGCGAGAAGCAGTTTTCAGCGCTCACCGCCGAACGCGCCGAGGCCGCCGCCGGACGCACCCAGCTCGAACGCTCGATCCGCGAGCTCGCCGATCGCCGCCAGCGCCTGCAGCGGCAGGCGGAGGATGCCACCCGCGAAATCGCCGATATCGCCGCCCGCGTCGCCGGCCTGCCCGATCCGGACGAGAAGCGGGAGATGGTCGAAGCGGCCGAACAGGCGTCCGCCGATTGCGAGGCCGCGGTCGTCGAGGCGGAGGCGGCCCTTGACGAGGCACGCCGCGACGAGAGCCTCGCCCGCACCCCGCTTGAAGCGGCGCGCGCGAGGCTGAACGGGCTTGAGACCGAGTCCCGCACGATTTCCAAGATGCTCGCCTCTGCGGCCGCTTCCGGCGAATTCTCGCCGGTCGCCGAGGAGCTGCGCGTCGATCGCGGCTTCGAGACGGCGCTCGGCGCGGTGCTCGGCGACGACCTCGATTCGCCCACCGATCCGCGTGCGCCCGCCCACTGGAGCGAGAACGGAGCCGGCACCGACGACCCGGCGCTGCCCGTGGGTGCGGTTCCGCTGATCGGCCATGTCGCCGCCCCGCCGGCGCTGACGCGGCGCCTGCGCCAGATCGGCGTCGTCGCGGCAGATCAGGCGCACCACCTGATGGGGCTCCTGCAGCCCGGCCAGCGGCTCGTCACCCGCGAGGGTGCCGTCTACCGCTGGGACGGCCATGTCCGCGGCTCCGAGGCGCCGAGTGCGGCCGCGCTTCGCCTTGCCCAGAAGAACCGTCTCGCCGAAATCGAGGCCGAGATCGGGGAAGCCCGCGACCAGCTGGCCGAGGCAGAAGACAGGCTTGCCGAGTCGGTCGAGGCGATCCGCATGGCGGACGCTAATCTCGCCGCCGCACGCGAGACCCAGCGTCTCTCGCTCCGCCGCCTTTCCGAGGCCCGCGATGCGCTCGCCCAGGCGGAACGCGCCTCCGGAGACCTGCTGCGCCGCCGCGACGTGGTGGAGGAGGCGCTGAGCGGCCTGAAGGCGCAGGTCGAGGAAATCCTCGCGCAGGAAGAGAATGCCCGTATCGAGCTCGAGGATGCGCCGGACCTTTCCGATCTCGACGAGCGGCTGCGGATCAGCCAGCTCGAGGTGGCGACCGGCCGCGGCCTGCTTGCCGAGGCGCGCGCCCGTCACGAAGGTCTCGACCGCGAAAACGAGCAGCGCCGGCGCCGCATTGCCGCGATCGGCCAGGAACGGGCGACCTGGATCGCCCGTGCGCGGAGCGCCGAAGAGCATATCGCCACCCTGCGCGACCGTGAGCTCGACGCGCGCGAAGAGGTCATGTCGCTCGAAATGGCGCCCGACGAATTCGACGAGAAGCGCCGCGCGCTGATCGCCGAACTCGACAAGGCGGAAGCCTCCCGCCGGGCCGCGGCCGACAGGCTCGCCGAAGCCGAGACCCGCCAGCGCGAGGCCGACGCGAAGGCGGTGTCCGCCCTTGCCGAGCTTGCCGAGAGCCGCGAGAAGCGCGGCCGCGCCGAGGAACGTCTGATGTCGGCGCGCGAGCGCCGCAAGGAGACCGAGGGGCGCATCCATCAGGCGCTCAACGTCGAGCCGCACGAGGCCTTCCGGCTGACCGGGCGCAATGCCGGCGACGGCTTGCCGGACTTGCGCGCGATCGAGCGCGATCTCGACCGGCTGCGCATCGAGCGCGAACGCCTCGGCGCCGTCAACCTGCGCGCCGACGAGGAACAGAAGGAGCTTTCGGAGAAGCTTGCGGCGCTCATCAAGGAACGCGACGACGTGATCGACGCCATCCGCAAGCTGCGCGGGGCGATCCAGAGCCTGAACCGCGAGGGGCGCGAACGGCTGATCGCCGCCTTCGACGTGGTCAACGCCCAGTTCCAGCGCCTCTTCACGCATCTCTTCAACGGCGGGACCGCGGAGCTGCAGCTGATCGAGAGCGAGGACCCGCTGGAGGCCGGGCTCGAAATCCTCGCCCGCCCGCCGGGCAAGAAGCCGCAGACGATGACGCTGCTTTCCGGCGGTGAACAGGCGCTGACGGCGATGGCGCTGATCTTCGCCGTCTTCCTCACCAATCCGGCGCCGATCTGCGTGCTCGACGAGGTGGACGCGCCGCTCGACGACCACAATGTCGAGCGCTACTGCAACCTGATGGACGAGATGGCGGCCTCCACCGAGACCCGCTTCGTCGTCATCACCCACAACCCGATCACCATGGCGCGCATGAACCGGCTCTTCGGCGTAACCATGGCCGAGCAGGGCGTTTCCCAGCTCGTCTCCGTCGACCTGCAGACGGCGGAGGCCCTGCGCGAGCGCGAGGCGGTGTGACCGGCCGGCACCGGCAATACCGGGGCGCTCTCCGGCCCGTCGCCATGGCCGCGGCCCTCACGGTCGCTCTCTCCCTTCCGCTCCACGCGGAGGAATCGGCGCCGAGCCTTGCCGGCAATTTTTTGCCAGAGGTGATCGCATCGTCCGCGCCCCACCGCGAGGCGCTCGAAACGCTGCTGCGAGGGCGCCGCGGGCTTCCGTCGTGGATACGCGCCATGGTCGCCCGCCCCAAATACATCGCGCTCGCCTCGAAGAGCGTCCCGGTCGAGGGCAAGGAAATGCAGCTCTTTTCCGCCTGCGAGGCCGGGCGCTGCGCCGAAAGCCGCCTGCGGGCGCTCTTTTCCGCCGACGGCAAGCGGGTGACGGTCTATATCCGCGACTCCCGGCAGGGGCATGTGATTCTCGGCGATCCGACGCCGGCGGAACGGCTCGCCGGCGATTTCTGACAATCGGACGAGTGGTTTCAGCCTTTCCCCGAAAATCTCCACGAGGGTGCCGCAATTATGATGCAATGCAACATAAGTTGCAGGCGGCGGCGTTTCCAATCCGGCTAGATTGCTGTAAATGATGGAAAAAGCCTATGGGTGGAGAGCGGGCATGAGGAAGTGGGTCTATACCTTCGGTGACGGAAAGGCCGAAGGTCGCGCAGGCGATCGCGAGCATCTCGGCGGCAAGGGCGCAAACCTTGCGGAGATGGCGAGCCTCGGCCTGCCGGTGCCGCCCGGCCTCACCATCATCACCGACGTCTGCACCTATTATTACGAGAACGGCCGCACGCTGCCGGAGGGCATGAAGAAAGAGGTGCTCGCCGGCCTGAAAGGCATGGAGGAGATCACCGGCCGCGGCTTCGGCGATACCACAAATCCGCTGCTGCTCTCCGTCCGCTCCGGCGCCCGCACCTCGATGCCGGGCATGATGGACACGGTGCTCAACCTCGGCCTCAACGACGAGACCGTCGAGGCGCTCGGCCACAATGCCGGCGATGCGCGCTTTGCCTGGGACAGCTACCGCCGCTTCATCCAGATGTATGGCGACGTCGTCATGGGTCTCGGCCATGAAGCCTTCGAGGAAATCCTCGAAGACGAGAAGGCCCGCCTCGGCCACGATCTCGACACCGACCTCTCCGCCGTCGAATGGCAGCATGTCGTCGGCCTCTACAAGGCGCTGATCGAGGAGGAGCTCGGCGAGCCCTTCCCGCAGGACCCGCTTGTCCAGCTCTGGGGCGCGATCGGCGCGGTCTTTGCAAGCTGGATGAACCCGCGGGCGATCACCTATCGCCACCTGCACGCCATCCCCGCAGAATGGGGCACTGCCGTTACCGTGCAGGCCATGGTCTTCGGCAATCTCGGCTCGACCTCTGCGACCGGCGTCGCCTTCACCCGCAATCCCTCGACCGGCGAGAAGGCGCTCTACGGCGAGTTCCTCGTCAACGCCCAGGGCGAGGACGTCGTCGCCGGCATTCGCACGCCGCAATCGATCACCGAGGCGGCGCGGATCGAATCCGGCTCCGACAAGCCCTCGCTCGAAAAGGTGATGCCCGAGGCTTTCGCCGAGTTCCGCTCGATCTGCGACAAGCTCGAAGCGCACTACCGCGACATGCAGGATCTCGAATTCACCATCGAGCGCGGCAAGCTCTGGATGCTGCAGGCCCGCTCCGGCAAGCGCACCACCAAGGCCGCGATGAAGATCGCCGTCGACATGGCGGGAGAAGGACTGATCAGCGAGGAAGAGGCGGTGATGCGCATCGAGCCGTCCTCGCTCGACCAGCTCCTGCACCCGACGATCGATCCGCGCGTCGAGCGCGACGTCATCGGCGCCGGCCTTCCGGCGTCGCCGGGGGCGGCGACCGGCGAGATCGTCTTCACGGCGGAAGAGGCCGTCATCGCCGAGGAGGAGGGCCGCAAGGTGATCCTCGTCCGCGTCGAGACGAGCCCGGAAGACATTCACGGCATGCACGCGGCCGAAGGCATCCTGACCACCCGCGGCGGCATGACCTCCCATGCGGCAGTAGTCGCCCGCGGCATGGGCATCCCGTGCGTCGCGGGCGCCGGAAACCTGCGCGTCGACCTGCGCAACGAGGTGCTGATCGGCGCCGGCGTGACGCTCGGCAAGGGCGACGTCATCACCATCGACGGTTCCACCGGCCAGGTGCTGAAGGGCAGGGTGGCGATGCTGCAGCCGGAGCTTTCCGGCGATTTCGCCCAGCTGATGGACTGGGCCGACCGCACCCGGCGCATGACGGTGCGCACCAATGCCGATACGCCGACCGATGCGCGCGCGGCGCGCTCCTTCGGCGCCGAAGGCATCGGGCTCTGCCGCACCGAGCACATGTTCTTCGAGGGCATGCGCATCCAGGTGATGCGCGAGATGATCCTCGCCGCCGACGAGGAGGGCCGTCGCCGTGCGCTCGCCAAGCTCCTGCCGATGCAGCGCTCCGATTTCACCGAGCTCTTCGAGATCATGCACGGCCTGCCGGTGACGATCCGTCTCCTCGATCCGCCGCTGCACGAATTCCTGCCGAAGACCGACGAGGAGATCGCCGAGGTGGCAGACGCCATGGGGCTCGAGCCGCAGCTCCTGCGCCAGCGGGTCGATGCGCTGCACGAGTTCAACCCCATGCTCGGCCATCGCGGCTGCCGGCTCGCGATCTCCTATCCCGAGATCGCCGAAATGCAGGCCCGCGCGATCTTCGAGGCCGCGATCGAGGCCGCCCGCGAGACGGGTGCCGCGGTCGTGCCGGAAATCATGGTGCCGCTCGTCGGCCTGAAATCCGAGCTCGACTACGTGAAGGCCGCCATCGACCGCGTCGCCCAGGAGGTGATGACCGAGGCCGGCCTGCAGATCAGCTATCTCGTCGGCACGATGATCGAACTGCCGCGCGCCGCCTTGCGCGCCCATGTGATCGCCGAGGTGGCGGAATTCTTCTCCTTCGGCACCAACGACCTGACGCAGACGACCTTCGGGATCTCGCGCGACGACGCCTCGTCCTTCATCACCACCTACCAGCGCAAGGGCATCATCGAGCACGACCCCTTCATCTCGCTGGATTTCGACGGTGTCGGCGAACTGATCCGGATTGCTGCCGAGCGCGGCCGCCAGACCCGGCCCGACATGAAGCTCGGCATCTGCGGCGAGCATGGCGGCGACCCGGCCTCGATCCACTTCTGCGAAGGCGCCGGCCTCGACTACGTCTCCTGCTCGCCCTTCCGCGTGCCGATCGCAAGGCTCTCCGCCGCGCAGGCGGCGATCAAGGCGAACCGCAGCGGGCGCAGCGCGGGTTAGGTCCCGCGCACTCCCGGTGGATGACAAATCGCCCGCGGTGTGGAATAGCCGTCGCAGGATCTTTCACCCGGACGGCATGAGACGGCCTTCATGAGCAAGCGACGGCAACAGCAAAGGGCCCGGCAGCGGGCGAGGACGGCAGGCGCCGTCCAGTCGACACCCGCTGCGAAGCCGCAGTCTATGAAGACCCAGCTCGCGAAGGCCGGTCCCGCGAAGCCGCCGGCCGAGGCGCTGCCGCCGGTGCCGGCCGGTACGCGGCCGGACTTCCGCCGGATCAGCCGCACCGCAGGTTTCCGCTGGTCGCTCGACCTCGTCCTCCTCGGCTTCCTGGGGCTCGGCCTCTCGCAGGCGATCACCCACGACTACGGCTTCCTGGAGCTCGGCTTCCTCTTCACGCTCTCGGTTTACGATCTCGTGCTCGCGATGCTCGGCCTTGCGGTCGCCGCCGCCGTCGCGCCGGGCGTGCGCGAGATGCGCATCATCTTCGCGACGTTCCTCGTCGTGCTGGTGGTGATGCTGTCCTTCTTCGATACGATCTTCCGGGGGATACTCGCCTCGCCGCTCGGCGAGGTGCTCTATCTCATCGCACCCGCCGCGGTGATCGTGACCGGGGCGGCACTCTGGGTGCCGGGACGCTGGGCCGGCCCTGCGGCGGCCGTCGCCGCGGCGATCGTCGCCTTCTCCTTCTCGCTCTTCGTCGGCCTCGACGATCTTGGCATCGGCATCCTCGATTTCACGACAGGCACGGTGCTCTGCGCCCTCTGGCTCGTGGTGGCACCGGCGCTGCTGCTGCGGCAGTTCCGCGGCCCCTGGCTCGTGATCCCCTCGCGCATCGTCGGAAGCTGGCTCGTGGTCATCGGTTTCATCGTCCTCGGCTCGCTCTACATGCCGCAGCCGGAGAATGCCGCTCCTCCGCCGGCGCCGGGCGACCTGCAGCTGATCATCCCCGACGACGGCTCGGCACCGACGCTGAACGGCGAGGAACTGCCGCTCGACGACGGCAGTCAGACCGACGGCAGTCAGGCGGGCGACGGTTCGCAGCCGTGAGCGCGCTTGTCGCCTGCCGGGCGAGACGATAAACAGGAAGCACCTGATCCGAACTCGCGAGCGCCGGTGACGCATCGATGACCATTCGTTATGACCGGCCCGTCTCCCGCTCGGCCTTCCTGGCGCGGCGGCTCGGGCGTGCGGCCGCCGTCTTCCTCGTCCTCGTCGTGCTTCTCCACCGCTTCGGGCCCCTCACCACGCCGGATTTCGTGGCGCTCGTGCTCGCTTCGGCGGTCCCGGCGGCACTTGCCGTGCCGCTCGCGCTCTTCGGCCTCTGGCGGCTCTGGAAGGTCGGAGCGCTCGGCGGCGTCGCGGCGGCGAAGGCGCTTCTCTATGCCGCGCTGCCGCTCGGCCTCGTCGGCTTTGCCGCCTTCCAGTACGTGACCCGACCCATGCTCTACGACGTCTCGACCGACCCCGTCGATCCGCCCGCCTGGATCACGGTGCCGGAGGCGAGGCAGCAATGGCTCGATCGGCCGCCGGTCACGCCGGCGATGCGGCAGATGCAGGCAGGCGCCTATCCGGGCCTCACCGGCCGACGCTACGAAGGCGCGCTCGACCGCGTGCACGAGGCGGTGCTGAAGGTCGCCGACCTCACCGGCCTCACCGTGACGGCCTCGCGCGGCCACGAACTTCTCCAGCCCGAGCTCGTGCCGCTGCCGCAGGGAAGGGATGCGCAGGCCACGGCGCCGGCCGAAACGACCCCGGACGTCGGCCCGGTGCCGCTGCCGCGGCCCGCGCCGCAGGAGCTCGCCGTCGCCGAGCCGCCGGAACCTGCCGGCACGGCCCGCATCCAGGCGGAGATGCGCACGCTGGTGCTCGGCCTTTCCTTCGACGTGATGGTGAGGCTGCGCGAGGAGGCCGAGACGACGCTGGTCGACGTTCGCGTCGCCAGCCGCTACGGCCCGCACGATCTCGGCATCGGCGACCTGATCGCCGAGCATTACCTTCACGAACTCGATGCCGAGCTTCTGGGGGTCGCCGGCGACTGACGGCGCAAGGCCGGCTCGTCAGGCGATCGTGTAGACGCCAGTGAGCCGCGGCGGACCTTCGGTCGCGACGATCCCCTTCTCGACGAGATCCTCGATATGGGCGAGCACGGAGAGCGCGGCCGCACCGTGAAGGCGCGGATCGGTGTCGCGGTAGATTGCCTTCACCATGTCCGGGATCAACCGGTCGCCCGCCCGGATACGTTCGAGCACGGCGCGCTCGCGCATCCGCCGGTGGGTCCTGAGCCCCCGCAGGAAGGCCGGCGGGTCCTTCACCGGCCCGCCATGGCCGGGAAAATAGATGCGGTCGTCGCGCGAAAGCAGCCTTTCGAGCGAAGCCATGTAGTCGCCCATGGCGCCGTCGGGCGGCGCGACGATGCTCGTCGCCCAGGCCATCACATGGTCGGCGGAAAAGACGATGCCGCTCTCCTCGAGCGCGAAGGCGAGGTGGTTGGCGGTGTGGCCGGGAGTGGCGATTGCCGAAAGCGTCCAGCCGTCGCCCTCGACCCTGTCGCCGTCGGCAAGTGCGATGTCCGGGGAAAATTCCATGTCGGAACTCTCCGCGAACGGGTTGGTTTCGCCGGTGTGGAGGGGGCGGGCCGCGCGGTGCGGCCCTTCGGCGACGATCACCGCCCCGGTCGCGGCCTTCAGCCGCCTTGCGAGCGGCGAATGGTCCTTGTGGGTGTGGCTGACGGCGATATGGGTGACCTCGCGGCCCTCGAGCGCCTGCATCAGCGCCGAAAAATGCGCCTCGTCCTCCGGCCCCGGATCGATGACGACGACGGAGCCACGGCCGACGATATAGGTATTCGTGCCATGGAAGGTAAAAGGGCCGGGATTGTTGACGGTGATCCGCTCCACGCCGTCGGCGACCGGCACCGCCCGGCCGTGGGCCGGTTCGAAGGTGAGGTCGAATTCCGGGCTTTTCGGCGTGTTGCGCGGGGCGCTCATTTATACTCGATCTCGATGAAGGACATCGGCGCATCGCCGCCGTTGACGACATTATGCTCGATGCCCGCCTCACGGCGATAGGCCGCGCCGGCCCGGTTCGTCACCCGCCGTTCGCCGTCGGCGTCCTCGATGAGAAGGTGGCAATCGGTCATCGGCACCACCACGTAGCCGAGGCCGTGCACGTGATGGCCGGTCGCAGCCCCGGGCTCGAAATCCCAGCGTGTGATGCGCACCACGGCATCGTCGAGAAGGATCGTCGGCAGGGCAGGCGGGCGGGCGGAAAAGCCGGGCATGGGTGTTCCTCGTTTAGGGCATCATGAGTCTCGAGCGGACCCTAAGGCGCCCACGCGTCGCGTCCAATGAAAAAATCGGATGCGGCCGATGAAAACCGTTGATCGGCGAAGGCGGCCGGAAGGGGAGCCCGATTTTTTGTCACGAAACCGTTGCCCCGCCATGCCGCTTTTGCTAAGGGGCAACGGCCGGCGACGGAGCCCTGCTCCCAGCCGCGACGATCCGCACGTGTTGGGGCGTAGCCAAGCGGTAAGGCAGCGGTTTTTGGTACCGCCATCCCCTGGTTCGAATCCAGGCGCCCCAGCCAGTTCTCTAGTTTCCCTTTGTGCGCCGGTATCTCGCGAAACGGTCTCAGACGGCCCAGTCTTCGAGGGGCAGACCCATGACGCGCGAAAACTCCCGCATGTTGTTCGTCACCAACGCCTTAGTTCTCGCCCAGAGAGAAGCGTCCCTCCTCAATCAGGTCGGAGCGATCGCGCAGGAAGTCCACATCCGCCGGCGGCTCGTCGCGGAACGAGGCCCAACTCGGACGGACGGGACGCAAGATGATAGCGTCGCCCTGTCTTTCGATGGTCAATTCGCTCACCCCCGGAAACTCGAAATCCTTCGGCAGGCGGATTGCCTGATTCCGGTTGCTGCGAAAGACGGAAACGGTACGCATGGAGGATCTCCTGGCAACTACCCACATCGTGCCGTCTGCCAGCCATACGTCAAGAGTGCAGTACGTCCCCTCAACTTCCCTACCTCCGACCCTTCGTCGGCCGCCAGATGATGGTGTCCGGCTTTCTGTCGAAGGGCAGGCCCATCAGCCGGACTTCGCAGTCCTTCGCGTCGCAGGTCGTGCATTTGAAGGGCAGGGTATGCGGGTTGCGGCTGCTGCCGTAGACGCGGGCGAGGTCTTCGGCGACAAATTTCGCCTGGCGACCGCAGCGCCGGCAGGTGGCGGTGAGAAGCATCTGGTGGAGGGCGGCCTTGCCGAGGGTGTCGAACGTCATGGTCATTGCACGGGGAAGCATGGAACATAACGGGAACATAGTCAAGAAAATCCCCGGCTTTTGGGGGTGAGAGCCAGCAAATTTCCGGCAGTAGCGACCTTTGCCGCTATGCCCGTCGTTCCCGCGACCGTCGAATTTTTGACGATAAGCATTTGCCGGATAAGGTAAAAATTAACCTTGGCGCGGCTATAAGGACCTTGCCTCGCGATTGGTAGTGCGTAGCGAGGTTCTTCGATCCTTCCGATCGCCCGTCCGGCCCCCATTCCTCCCGCCCGGCCGACGTCCCTCGCAAACATGCGTCTGAAAACGAAAACGGGCCCACCAAGGAGCCCGTTCCGGATTTGGTCCTGCGACACCATCTTCATTCGGCGGTCAGGAATTCCTCGCAATAGCTCTTGCCGTCGGTGCGCTTGTCGACCACCGTGCGCACGCCGCGGATGACGTAATCGGGGGAGACCGTGAGCTGCACTTCGCAGCGCAGGTATTCGGTGCGGGCGCTCTGCAGGAGCTTGCCCTTCTTGCCGTCGAGGTCCTCATAGACCGCCGGCACCACGCGGGTCTTGTAGCCGCCGCGCCAGCTATAGAGCGTGTTGCCGCCGGCGGCCGTATCGCTGATCGGCGGGCCGAACTTGGCGAAGAAGGCGCCGGCCTGCTTGCCGTTCCAGCGCGCCTCGACGCCGTTCCTGGCGCCGCCCCCTGTTGTCGTACATGCGGCAAGGGCCAGCGCGAGGCCAGCCATTGTAATCACGCGGAAATTCATCTGTCCCGTCCTTCGCTTCGAGCGGTGGGGCCGGCGGCCGCGCCTCTGCGCAGCCCCCGCACCGGCGACCTCACCTCTGGCGGCTTTATCCCCAATTGCCTTTGGAGAAAATCGGTTCCACGCGCCCGCCCGTTTATTTTCGCGCCTGTATCCGTCCTGCCACGCTTCCCCTGTGAAACAAGGGCTCCGCGCGCCTGCCGCCGTCCGCGGTTCCGGAGGGGGGTGGCGGCCCGTCACAAATTTTTCGCATTGCCCCGGCGCTTTTTTCAAAACACCGCTTGTGCAACAAAAACGGCTGGTCTATAGAGGCGCCGCTGGTCACGGAGTGTAGCGCAGTCTGGTAGCGCACCACGTTCGGGACGTGGGGGTCGCGTGTTCGAATCACGCCACTCCGACCAGCCGAAAAGCCCGCGGAAGCGGGCTTTTTTCATTTCCGGGGCCTGTTTCTCCCTTTCCTTCCCGCCGCTCCTCGCACCTTCCCGCTTTACACCCGCACCCGCCCTCCGCTAAGCGCGAGGAGGGCCGAGCACCGGGGAGAGGAAAATCATGACCGAGCGTTCCATCGTCACTTTCGTTGGCGTTGCGCATCCGTGGATGTGCGACACCATGGGTCATATGAACGTTCGCCACTATGCGGCGATGTTCGACGACGCGAGCTTCCAGCTTCTCGGCCATATCGCCGGGGCGGAAGCGGCCGACGATACGGGCAAGGGCTGGGCGGATGTCCGCACCGAGATCGAGTACAAGCACGAGACGAAGCCCGGCGCGCTTTTGACCATCCGCTCGCACGTGGTGAAGGTCGGCCGTTCCTCGATCACCTTCGAGCAGGAGATGCGCGGCAGCCTCGACGGCGTGCTTCATGCCCGTGCCCGCACGGTGAGCGCCCGCTTCGACCTCGTCGCCCGCGCGGCGATCGCGCTCGATCCGGCCGCCCGCGCCCGTGCCGAGGCGCTGCTGGTGGAGAATGCCGGCTGATCTCCTGCAGGGTTGCGTCGTTCACGGCCCGTAGATGCGTTCCTCGACCGGCGTTGCGGCGATCTCGGCCTCGAGCGCCTCGACGAGCGCCTTTTCCGCCCGGTTCATCCGCTTTTCCGGATTGGTGACGAGATAGATGTCGACCGCCGGCGGGTTGTCGTAGGGCGGCAGCCGCCACAGCAGGCCGTCGTCCACATCGCGGCGCGCGACATGCAGCGGCAGCGGCCCGATGCCGAGCCCCGCGACGATCATCCGCCGCACCTCCTCGAGGCTCGAGGAGACTCCGACGACATTGCCGCGCAGCTTCGCCTCGCTGCGCAGCAGCGCCACGGGCCGCAGCGCATCGGAGATGTTGTCGGTCTGGAAGGAGACTGAGGATTCCTCGCGCAGGTCGGCGAGCGTCAGGTCGTTGCGCCCGTAGAGCCGGTGGCCGGGGCCGCAGAAGAAGCCGAAATGCTCGCGATAGACCATGGTGTAGGAAAGCGCCGGATCGCGTTCGCGCATCAGGCAGATACCGAAGGAGGCGCGCCGCTCGCGCACCCGCTGCACCACCTCCAGGCTCTCGGCGACGGAGATGGTGAGGTTCGCCCGCGGATGCGCCGTGTGGAAGGCGGAAAGCGCCCGGTCGAAGAGCGGCGAGACGACATGGCTTGCGAGTGCGATCGACACGTGCCCGGTCACCGCACCGGCCATGCCCTGCATCAGGTCGGGCAGCTGCGAGATCGTGCCGAATACCTCGACCGCCTGCTCGTAGAGCATCAGGCCGGCTTCGGTCAGCGCGAAGCGGGTGGCATCGCGGTCGACGAGCCGCGTCCCGATCCGGTCTTCCAGCCGCTTCAATGCATTGCTGACGCTCGGCTGCTTGAGGTTGAGCCGCTCGGCCGCACGGGTGATGCTCTTGCCTTCGGCGATCACGACGAAAGTGCGCAGCAGGTTCCAGTCGAGGTCGAAGACAAGCTTGTCGGCGCGCGGCGGCATACATTCCCCAAAGCTATGATGTCTATTTTCATTATCTATTTGCAGAATGCTTCGGCAAGCGCAATCATGCCGGCCATTCACCGGTACCGGCGCGAGTAGGCCGGTTCTTCCGGCGGCAGAGGGGCGAGACGACATGACGACAGCCTTTCCGGATTTCGGCCTGACGCCGGAGCAGCGCCGCTTTGCGGTGCGCGGCCATTACTACGAATATCCCGGCATGGACGGCGGGCGCGGCGAGATCTGGTGCTATTCCGACCGCTTCTCCTACGGGCCGGGTGAAAAGGTGACCCTGTTCGTCAGCTCCACGGCGTCGCGTTTCGATCTCGAGATCCTGCGTGACGGTGCCGGCGAAACGCCCGTACTGACGGAACGCAACATCGCGGCCCGCTGGCAGGATACGCCCGACCAATGCTCGGTTCTCGGATGCGGCTGGCAGGATAGCTTCGAATTCCGCATTCCCGAGGAATGGCCGTCCGGGGCCTATCGCCTGACGCTGCGGGCCGAAGGCCGGGACGGTGCACCGATCCACTGCTACCATCTTTTCATCCTTCATCCGGCTCCGGCGAGGAAGACCGGTCGTATCCTGCAGGTCGCCGCGACCGGAACCTGGACGGCCTACAACACCTGGGGTGGCTCCAACCACTACCAGGGCATCACCGGTCAGAACCGCGACCAGTACGCCACGAGCGTGAGCACCCAGCGGCCATGGTGCCGCGGCTTCGTGGTCCTGCCGAAAGAGGCGCCGCGTGTGCCGCTGGAAGTCTCGCTGCAGGTGGGCACCACGCCGCGCTATCCGCACATGGAATGGGCCTATGCGACCGGCTATTCCAAGAAATACGCCTCCGCCGGCTGGGCGAGTTACGACGGCCACTTCTTCCGCTGGGCCGAGCGCGCCGGTTACGAGGTCGATCTCGCCAGTCAGCACGAACTGCATTTCAAGCCGGAGATCCTCGACGGTTACGATTGCGCCGTCTTCGTCGGCCATGACGAATACTGGACCTGGGAGATGCGTGATGCCGTCGACGCCTTCGTCGGGCGCGGCGGCCGGGCGGCGCGTTTCGCCGGTAACTTCATGTGGCAGACGCGGCTGGAAGACGATGGCCGCACCCAGGTCTGCTACAAATACCGTGCGCGCGCCGAAGACCCAGCCTACAAGAGCGGCGACGTCACCCGCGCCACCAACAGCTGGGAAGCGCCGGAAATTGGGCGTCCGGGCTCGGCGACCTTCGGCCTCAATTCCACCAACGGCGTCTATGCCGGCTGGGGCGGGTGCGCCCCGCGCGGTGTGCGCGGCTTTCCGGTCTGCCGGCCGGGCCACTGGGCGTTTGCCGGCACCGGTCTCTTCTATGGCGATCTTCTCGGCGCCGACAGCCACATCTATGGCTATGAGGTCGACGGCCTGGAATACGAGATCCGCCACGGCCTGCCCTATCCGACGAAGACGAGCGGCGCGCCCGAGGGCCTTGAAATCCTCGCGCTCGGCATGGCGAGCCAGGTCGAGGAAAGCGACGTGCTCGCCCCCGAGGACATGTTCTTCGGCGACGAGGATGGCCGCTTCATCGCCGAGACGCTCTATGGCGAGGCGAGCGACGAGAACCTCGAAAAGGTGCGCTATTCCAACGGCATGATCGTCAATTTCCCGAAGGGCAGGGGCGAGGTGTTCCATGCCGGCACCTGCGAATGGGTGGCCGGATTGCTGCGCAACGACGCCATGGTCGAGCGCGTCACGAAGAACGTGCTCGACCGCTACCTCAAACGCTGACAGAGACCCGAGATGAACAAGCCACTGAACGCCGACGAACGTCCTGCCTCCCACCTCTTCTACCAGAGCCGCCTGCGCCGGCCGCTCGCGAGCCACGCCGAGGGCATCTACATCTGGGATGAGACGGGCCGGAAGGTGATCGACGGGTCGAGCGGCGCAATGGTCGTCAACATCGGCCACGGCAATTCTCGCGTCCTCGAGGCGATGAAGCGGCAGATGGACAAGGTGACCTTCGCCTACCGCCTGCATTTCGAGAACGAGCCGGCCGAGGAACTGGCCCGCCGCCTCGCCCGCCATATGCCGCAGGGCATGGACAAGGTCTTCTTCGTCTCCGGCGGATCGGAAGCGGTGGAATCCTGCCTGAAGCTCGCGCGCCAGTGGGCCGTGGCGGTGGGGCAGGCGAGCCGCTACAAGGTGATCTCGCGCTTCCCCTCCTATCACGGCTCGACGCTCGGGGCGCTCGCCGTCACCGGTTACGATGCGCTGACCGCCCCCTTCCTGCCGATGATGCAGGCGATGCCGAAGATCAAGGCGCCGACCGCCTATCTCGACCGCGACAACCTCTCGATGGAGGAGCGCGGACTGAAATATGCCGACATGCTGGAGGAGAAGATCCTCGCCGAAGGCCCGGAAAGCGTGCTCGCCTTCATCATGGAGCCGATCGGCGGCGCCTCGACCGGCGCGCTCGTCGCGCCCGATAGCTACTATCCGCGCATCCGCGAGATCTGCGACCGCTACGGCATCCTGCTGATCCATGACGAGGTGATGAGCGGGGCGGGCCGCACGGGCAAGTATCTCGGCGGCGACCACTGGAACTGCAAGCCGGACCTGATCGCGCTCTCCAAGGGGCTCGGCGCCGGCTATTGCCCGCTCGGCGCGATGATCGCCCCCTCGCGTCTCGTCCGCCCGGTGCTCGATGCCGGCGGCTTCGCTCACGGCTACACCTATGCCGGCAATCCGCTCGCCTGTGCGGCAGGGCTCGCCGTCCTCGACGAGATCGAGAACCACGACCTGCTCGGCAATGCGACACGCGCCGGCAATCTCCTGCGCCGCGAGCTCGAAGGGCTTGCCGAACGCTTCCCCTTCATCGGCGACGTGCGCGGCAAGGGCCTGCTGCTCGCCGCCGAATTCATCGCCGACCGCGAGACGATGGCGCCGCTGCCGAAGGAGATGAACGCCTACCAGCGGGTGGTCGACATCGCCTATGAGCGTGGCCTCATCATCTATTCGCGGCGCACCCGAGGCGGCACCGAGGGCGACCATTTCCTCGTCTGTCCGCCGATGATCATCACGCCGGAAGAGATCGCCGAAACGATCGGCATCCTCGAAAGCACGCTCGCCGAGCTCGCCGCCGAGCTTGGCCTGCCCGTGAACCGCTGAAGGAGACGCCGATGACCACGAAGACCGACACCATGCGCAACAAGGTGATCATCACCTGCGCCGTCACCGGCTCGGTGCACACGCCGACCATGTCGCCCTACCTGCCGGTGACGCCGGACGAGATCGCCGCCGAGGCGATCGCCGCCGCCGAGGCCGGTGCGGCGATCCTTCACCTGCACGCCCGCGATCCGAAGGACGGCCGCCCGAGCGCCGATCCGGCGGTCTTCCGGCAATTCCTGCCGCGCATCAGGCAGGCGACCGACGCGGTGGTCAACATCTCGACCGGCGGCTCGTCGCTGATGGCGCTCGAAGCGCGTCTTGCCCCGGCGCTCGACGGGAAGCCTGAAATGGCGTCCTTCAACATGGGCTCGATGAACTTCGCGCTCTTTCCGGCGCTCGAAAAACCGCTGGAATGGAAGCACGCCTGGGAGCCGCAGCTTCTGGAGGCGACCCGCGGCACGATCTTCAAGAACACCTTCGAGGACATGGAATTCATCCTCGATCGCCTCGGCCGCGGTTGCGGCACACGCTTCGAATTCGAATGCTACGATGTCGGGCATCTCTATTCGCTCGCATACCTGCGCGACCGTGGCCTCGTCTCGGGCCGGCTCTTCATCCAGTTCGTCTTCGGCGTGCTCGGCGGCATCGGCGCCGATCCGGAAAACCTCACCCACATGAAGCGCATCGCCGACAAGCTCTTCGGCGCCGACTACAGCTTCTCGGTGCTGGGGGCCGGCCGCCACCAGATGCCGATGGTCTCCATGGCTGCAGCCATGGGCGGCCATGTCCGCGTCGGGCTGGAAGACAGCCTCTACAGCGGCCGCGGCCGTCTTGCCCGCAGCAATGCCGAGCAGGTCGAGCGCATCCGCACCGTCCTCGAAGCCCTGTCGCTCGAGGTCGCCACCCCCGCCGAGGCGCGCGCCCATCTCGGCCTGAAGGGTGCCGATGCGGTGGCCTTTTGACGGATCGCGGCTATCATCGCGCCGGCGAAGGTGACCATGAAGAGGACGGGCAGGTCATGAGCGACGAGGGAAACGAGGCGGCGGCGCTACGCATCCGGCCGGCGGAGCCGCAGGATGCCGAGGCGATGCACGCGGCGATCCTCGCGCTTGCCGGCCATCTCGGCCAGCAGGCGAAGATCCGGAGCACGGCCGAGGATTTCCGCCGCTACGGCTTCGGACCGGAGGCGGCGTTTTCCGGCTTCATTGCCGAAGTGGACGGCGAGTTCGCCGGGCTCTGCCTGTTCTTCCCGATCTTTTCCACCTGGCTTGGCCGGCCGGGCGTCTATGTGCAGGACCTTTTCGTCGACGGGCGCTTCCGCGGCCGGAAGATCGGCGAGAGCCTGCTGCGCGCGGTCGCCTCGTGGTCGCGAAAACGCGGCGGCGTCTACCTGCGCCTTGCCGTCGACACCAAAAACCTCTCCGCCCACGGCTTCTACGAGCGCGTGGGCCTCGCCTGGCTCGACACAGACCGCGAGCACGGCGCCTATGGCGAGGCCTTCCTGGCGCTCGCCGGCCCCGACGATCCCCGAAACGAGGACATGCGATGAAAGCCTTCTACGCCGACGAGCAGAAGCGGCACGACCCGAAGATGTTCCTGTCGAGCGGCGCGCCGCTTCCCAACCCGGAACAGCCCGAACGCGTCGAGCGCCTGCTCCTCGGCGCGAAGGCCGCGGGCTGCGAGATCGTGCGGCCGCAGGCCCACGGGCTCGCCCCGATTTCCGCCGTCCACACGCCGGAATATCTGGAATTCCTCGAGCATATCTTCGAGCGCTGGCAGCGCATCGCCGGCGCCTCGGAGGAGGTGATCCCGAACATCCATCCGCTTGCCCGCACCGGGCGCTATCCCGCATCCGCCGTCGGTCAGGCCGGCTACCACATGGCTGACACCGCGTGCCCGATCTCGGCGGAAACCTGGCAGAGCGTGTGCTGGAGCGCCTGGAGCGCGGTGGAGGCGGCAGAGACGGTGCTCGGAGGCGCGCCGGCCGCTTACGCGCTCTGCCGGCCGCCGGGTCATCATGCCTTCGCCGATGTCGCCGGCGGCTTCTGCTTCGTCAACAATTCCGCGGTCGCCGCGCAGCATCTGCGCCGGTCGGCGGCGCGGGTGGCGATCCTCGATGTCGACCTCCATCACGGCAACGGCACGCAGGGCATCTTCTATGCCCGCTCCGACGTGCTGACGATCTCGCTGCATGCCGATCCGGTGCGCTTCTATCCCTTCTTCTGGGGCCACGCCGACGAGCGCGGGGAGGGCCCCGGTCTCGGCTACAACCTGAACCTGCCGCTGCCGCGTCAGTCGGGCGACGAGGAGTTCCTGCTCGCCCTCGGCGCCGCCTTCCGCCGCATCCGCGCCTTCTCTCCCGATGCCCTCGTCGTGGCGCTCGGGCTCGATGCCTTCGAGGGCGATCCCTTCGGCGGGCTGTCGGTGACGACGCCCGGGTTTTCGCGGATCGGCGAGGCGATCGCCGGCCTTAACCTGCCGACCGTCATCGTCCAGGAGGGCGGCTATCTCTGTGATGCGCTTTCCGACAACCTCACCGCCTTCCTCACCGCCTTCCTCACCGCCTTCGGGGCAGGCACCGGCGGCTGATCGTCGTGCGGCCGGACGCCTCGTTACGTCATCGCGTCCGGCAGCATCTTGAAACGGACACAATGCATAGTCATCTATAGCTTCGATATCGGGCTTGATGCGGCTGGCGCTCCAGGGAGAGCGCCTCTTGAATGTACGCATCGGACATCGGCTCTCACGACGAGCCTTGAGCTTTCCCCTGCAGCCTGAATTCTTCCCAAGACATGATTGCGGCTGGTCGCATCCAAAGACCGCCGCCTAGGAAACCTATGCAAAAGACACAAATACTGACAACCAGCAAACCGAAAACCATTTCGTTGCCCCGGCGCCTGCCGGTCGCGGCCCATGCCGCCAAGCGCATCGCCGGACCCGCAGTCTGGCGTCCGGCCGTCGTGCGCTTCAGCCGCGAGGAAATGCGCGCGATCGTCGCCGAACAGATCGACTGACGCCGCGGCGCTTCCCACCCACCCCCAGATAACCAATCATCCACCAAGGAGAGGCCGGGAAGACCGGCCTGAACACGAAGAATGAGCAAAAGACCAACCCGCGGCCCTGGCCAGAAGAGCCCGTCAAACAACCGCGCCCGCAACGGCGCACGCGGCGGCTCGCACGGCCCGGCGACCTCGCCCAAGGCCGCAATGGACCGCTACAAGCACTATCTTGCGCTGGCGCAGGAGACGGCCCGCTCTGGCGACCGCATCGAAGCGGAAAACTACTACCAGCACGCCGAACACTACTTCCGCAGCGCCGCGGCGATTGCCGCCGCAGCCGCCGAGAAAATCCCTCACGCCTGAGGCCTGCTTCCCCTACGACCGGCGGCGAACGCACCGCTCCGTGACGATCGCCTGCATGGGCACGTCATGCCGCTGCGGATGGATGGTCGGGATTTCCTGTAATCCATAACCGACGCCGATCGCCATCGGCCGGCCGGCAAGCCCCACCAGCGTGCGGTCGTAATAGCCGCCGCCGTAGCCGAGGCGATAGAAGTCCCGGTCGAAACCGACCAGCGGCGCGATCACCACATCCGGCGTGACCTCCGGCCCCTCGGCGGGGTAGGGGATGTTCCACACTCCGCGTTCGAGTTTCTCGCCCTCCGCCCAGGCGCGGAAGGTGAGCGGCTGTCTCTTTTCAACGACGATCGGGAGCAGGGCCTTGCCGCCCCTTGCCGTCACCGACGCCATCCACGGCCGGAGATCGGGTTCTCCGCGAAACGGCCAGTAGAGGCTGATCGCCTTGCCGGCGACCTCGGGAACGAGCGCGTCGAGCCGCTCGGCGATCAGTCTTGAATAGCTCGCCCGCGCGTCCGGCGAGAGTGCCATGCGCGCGGCGATCAGCCGTTCCCGCTCCGCCGAGCGCCATCGACCTATGTCGTGCGGTTCCGCCGGCGCGAGCCCCATATAGGCCGGGTCGATCTCATGCATGAAACAGGCCGGCGAAGCATATTCGCGGCTTTCCTCGTCATCGTCGCGACCGGACATAAAATCCTCTCTCTGCCGGCGTGGAACGAACTTTCCCCGCAAGCCGGCGAAGCGGCAATAATCTTCCTTGAGTAGCATTCCGGCATCGCCAATAAAACGGGCAACCTGCTCTTTTCGCAAGCAGGGCCTTTCCAAAGAGCGAGCAAATAGCCGAAAAAATGACCGACGGACCCGTTCGACGCCGACGCTTCCCGCCTGAAAACCGCTTTCCCTTCTTTCATCCCATCCTTGCCGGCGCGACGCTTCACGAGCGCCTGCTCGCCTGCCTCGGCGCGCTGATTGCGACCACGCTCACCGGCTTCATCTGCGGGGCGCTGCTCGGACCCGATCCGCACCTGCCGCTGATCGTCGCGCCGATCGGTGCCTCTGCGGTCATCCTCTTCGTCGTTCCGTCGAGCCCGCTCGGCCAGCCCTGGCCGGTGATCGGCGGCAATGTCATTTCGGCCATGGTCGGGCTCACCGTCGCGCAAATGGTGACGGAGCCGGTTCTCGCGACCGGGATCGCCGCGGCGCTGGCAATCGCCGCCATGTCGCTCACCCGTTCGCTCCATCCGCCCGGCGGCGCCGTCGCCATGACGGCGGTGCTCGGCAATGCCGCGCTCGCAAAATGGGGCTATCTCTATCCCTTCATCCCGGTCGGGCTGAATTCCTGCCTGCTGGTCGGTCTCGCTTTCGCCTTCCATCGGGCGACCGGCCGGGCCTATCCGCACATCGCGGCACCCCGCCCGGTGAACACGCACGAGACCCGCGACCTGCCGTCGCCCGTTCGCGTCGGCTTCCGCGAGGAGGACATCGATGCGGCGCTTGCCGCGCTCGACGAAACCTTCGACATCGACCGCAGCGATCTCGAGCGGCTGCTGAAACAGGTCGAGGTCGAGGCGACGATCCGGGCACACGGCCCGCTTTCGTGCGGCGACATCATGTCCCGCGATGTCGTCACAGTCGGCGTCAAGGCCTCGCCCGGTGAAGCCCGTCAGCTGCTCCTGCACCACAATATCCGCACCCTGCCGGTGACCGGGGAGGACGACCGTCTGCTCGGCACGGTCGGCCTCAGGGAACTCGCCCATGCCGGCGAGGAGATCGCCGGCGTCATCTCCGCCGCGGCGACCGCCGCCGTCGATGATCCGGCGCTCGGCCTGCTGCCACTCCTGACCGACGGCCGTGCCCACGCCGTCGTTATCGTCGACGGAGACCGGCACATCGTGGGGCTGATTTCGCAGACCGATCTGCTTGCCGCTATCGCCCGGACCTTGCCCGGCACGCGCGAGCATGCGAGCCTCGTCGGTGCGCCGCCGGTGCTGGTCGCGGCGCAGTAGAACGGGAGCCTGGCCATGAAGATCGAACGCGACGCCAAAGGAGACTTTCTCGTCGATTCCGCCGAGATCGCCGGCCGTTTCGGGCTGTCGGAAGAGGATTTCCGGAAGCGCATGCACCACGGGTTCATCAAGAGCACGGTCGAGATCGGCGAAGGTGAGGATGCCGGCACCTGCCGGCTGAGCCTCCGGCTCGGAAACCGCGTCTGGCGGGCGATCCTCGACGGCGAGGATCGCGTGATCCGGGAGGGCGTTTCCTTCGTCCGTGGTGAACTCCTGCGCCGTCCGGAGGCCGGCGAAGAGGCGTGACACCCCGGCCGCCGCGTCAGAGTGTGCGGCCGAAACGGACGTGCTGTCCGTCCGCCGTCGAAAGGTCGACGGTCATCTCGGGCGTCGCCGTCGCCACCGCCCGGATATCCTCCTCCTTCATCAGGCTGAAAGCCGTCGAAAAGGCGTCGGCCACCGTCGCCGACGGCGCCACCACGCTCATGCGGCGGTAGAGCGGCGGCACCGCGCCCTGCCGCGGATCGAGGATGTGGCCGAAGTGACCGGACGGATCGAAGTGGAAGCCGGAGGCGCTGGAGGTCGCGACCGCCTTGTCGACGACCGGCAGGACGGTGTCCACCCGCTCCCCCGTTTCGCTTTCCGCAAGCCCGATCCGCCACGGGGTGCCGTGGGCCTTGGCGCCGATCGCCCGGCTCTCGCCCATCTCGACGAGGCTGCTGGTCACGCCCGCATCGCGCAGCAGCGCCACCACCTTGTCGGTGATATAGCCCTGGGCAATGCCGTTCAGGGTGAGCGCCATGCCGGCCTTTGCGAAGGCGATGCGGTCGCGATTGGCGCGCACGCCGTCGAAGCCGACCATCGAAAGCGCCTGCGTCAGCGCCCTGCCGTCCGGCCCGGCCGGATCGGCCCCGAGGGCCTGGAAGTGGCGGGCATAGAGCATCCAGAGCGGCTGCACGGTCGGATCGAAGACGCCGCGGGTCGTCTCCCAGGCGGTCCGGCAATGGTCGAGCAGGTCCACGAGGTCGGCGGGCGGCGCGGCGAGCGCACCCGTGCGGTTGAGCTCGGAAAGGACGGAATCCGGCCGATAGAGGCTGAAGATATCTTCCAGCCGACGGACCTCGGCGACGACGCGGGCGACGAGTGCCTCGGCCTCCGCCCTGTCGGGGTGGTTGAGGATCAGCGTCGCGGGAGCGCCGAGCGCCTGCCCCTGCCAGGTCACGGGCGCGATTGCCGCATGTGCGCGACCGGCGAAGGGAATGAGGGGAAGGCCGGCGACGGCGGCCATGATGGTCAGCGCCCGGCGGCGGTTGAAAGCCTCAGCCATTGTTCTGTCCTTTCTCGTCCGTGCCGTTGCCGAGCACGTAATCCTGCGGCACCTCGTCGAAGCGGACCACGCGGCCGCCGTTTTTCGCCGCAAAGTCTTTAGCCGCCGCCTCGGTCGAGAACGGCACGGTTTCCTCGCTGCCCATGCCGCCGCGTACCGAACTGCCGATGACGAAGAAGGCCTTGCGCGCGTCGATCCAGTTCTCCGCCCCCGGTTCCTCCCAGCTCGGCGCCTTCGCCATGTCGGAAACATAGATCGCCGCGATGTCCTTCGGCTCCTCCGGCAGCATGGTGAAGGCGAGTGCGTCACGTGCCGACGAGAACCAGATCGGTTCCGGGATCTTTTCGAGGATGATCTGTCCCTTCGGACCGGCATGCTCCAGCACGTTCATGCCGCAGTAACGGCCCATCGCCTCTTCGGTCAGCGCGTAAGGGGCCGGTGCCTCCACCTTCTTCTCCTCGCTGCATCCGGTAAGCAGCAGGAAGGCGAGGAGGCTCGATGCGAGAACAAACGGTCTCATAGTTCTCTCCTCGAGAAAAGCAGTGTCGCGGCGGCAAGCGGCGCGAGCGTCCAGACCGCAAGCGCGGCGAGAAGCAGCGCCGGCGAAAGCCCGGTATGGGCGGCGACCCCGCCGAGGCCGGAAAGTGCGCCCGCTTCGCCCGAACCGAGATTGAGGAGCCGGTAGGCGTCGGTCGGGTTTGCGAGCAGCAGAAGATCGAGAAGCCAGGACGGCACCGTCTTTCCCTGTGCGGCGACGAGTGCGCCGAGCAACGCCATGTCGTAGATCAGGACGAAGAACAGCCAGATGCCGACGGCAATCCCGCCCGCCGTGCTGCGCTCGCCGGAAAGCGCGCTCGCCACATAGCCGATCGCGGTGAAGACGGCGCCGAGCAGCACCGACGAGGCGATCATCGCGAGGAAGGCACGGAGGCTTTCGGCATCGATCGCCGTGCCGGTGGCGGCGAGCGCGGCCGCGGCGGCGCCGTAGCCGAAAACGGTCGCGAAGGCGAGGATCGCCAGATGCCCGAGGAACTTGCCGAAAATCACCTCGCGCCGCCCGATCGGGTAGCTCAGGAGCAAGAGCATCGTGCCGCGCTCCATCTCGCCGACGATCGCATCGTGGGAGAGCAGCAGCGCGATCAGCGGCACGAGAAAGATCGTCAGGCTCGCAAGCGAGACGATGACGACGTCGAGCCGCCCGGCGCCGACATTGCCGGTCGGGGCGCTGCCGAGGAAGGTGAGCGTCAGGGCAAGCGCGGCAAGCAGCAGCGTGGTGGCGAGCACCCAGCGGTTCCTGAGCCCCTCCTGGATTTCCTTGCGGGCGATGATCAATAGGTTGGTCATGGTCTCTGCTGCCCTCTCAGGAAATGCGCATAGAGATCGTCGAGCGTCGGCTCGGCGATGCTGAGGGCGCTCAGCGCCGTTGGTGTCGCGGTCACCTTTCTGAGCAGCGCGATCTTCTCCTCCGGCGCCACGTCCGTTTCGAAAGCGCCGTCTCCGAGGTTCCTCCACGGCGTGGTGCCGTTGATCCCCTGCGGCTTCTCGGTGCCCTCGGCGACCTTGAGGCTGATCCGGGTCGGCAGGCGTGCGATGCGGCGCAGGTCGTCGAGCGTGCCGTCGGCGATCTTCACACCGTCGTTGACGATGACGACGCGGTCGGCGCGGCCCTCGAGTTCGGTGAGAGCATGCGAGGAGAGGAGCACCGTCGTGCCCTTGTCCCGCAGCTCGGCGATGAGATCGTAGAAGCTGCGGCGGAGCGCCGGATCAAGGCCGCTCGTCGGCTCGTCGAGGAGCAGGATGCGCGGTTCGCCGAGCAGCGCCTGCGCGAGCCCGAGGCGCTGCCGCATGCCCTTCGAATAGGTCCGGACAGGCCGGTCGGCGGCAAGCGGCGCGAGCCCCACCCGCTCGAAGAGATCGGGGATTTCCGCCTCGTCGACGCGCTTCAGCCGCGCATAGAAGGAAAGCGTTTCCCGGCCGGTGAGCGCCATGTGGAAGGAGACGCTCTCGGGGAGATAGCCGAGCCGTCGGCGCACCGCGAAATCGCCGCTCGACGGGTCCTCGCCGAGGACCTTCACCGTGCCGGTCGTCGGCCGGATGAGGCCGAGCATCATCTTGATGAGCGTGGTCTTGCCGGCGCCGTTGTGGCCGACGAGCGCGATCGTCTCGCCGGCGCCGAGGGTGAAGGAAACGTCGCGCACGGCGTCGACCTTGCCGTAGCGCTTGCCGACGGCGGAGAGGGTGACGGTTTCGATCATCGGACGATCCCCTTGTCGGCTGGCCGCATGCCGGCAGGCGGCGTCATCAGCGGCCGGCTGTCGACCACGCCGCCCGGCAGCAGGGCGGGAAACTGCGCCTGCGCCCAGCGGATCACCTGCACCGCCGGGCTGCTGGTCAGCAGCTTCGCCTGCGGTGCGGTCCAGAGCACGCGGTCGATGAGATCGTTCGGCCGGTACGGCGTATCGCCTATGCCGTCGCCGTCGAGGTCGAAGGCGGGATTGTCGCTCCAGTAGTTGCCGCGCCCGCCCTCCGACCAGTCGAGGTAGCGGGTGCCGACATATTTGACCTGGTTGCGGTTGTCGATGAATGCATTGCCGCTCATGCGGTTGCCCTCCGAGCCGGCGGTAAAGTGGATGCCGATCGCGCAGCCTTCGAACAGGTTGTCGGCGAAACGGTTCCGGTTGGCGTTGTAGATGAAGACGCATTTCTCCGGCCCGAGCCGGGCATCGCCCAGGCTGACGGCGTCGTCGTCGCCGGATTGCGGCACGCCGTGCTCGGAGCGCGTGCCGGCGCTGAGCCAGCGGTCGATTGGCTGCATGCGGCCGATCACCGTGTTGCCGGTGATGACGGAGCCGTTGGCCGAGTTGAGCAGCAGGCCGTGGTCGCGGTCGCCATCAGAGACGTTGCCGGTAACCTTCAGCCGTTGCGAGAACATGATGGCGTAGCCGACCGAATTGCCGATCGAGACGTTGTCGCTCACTTCGCTGTCGTTGGTGTACATGTAGTGCACGGCAAAGCGCAGGTCGCGGAAGCGGTTGCCGCGGAAGACGTTGTTCTTGCTGGCATTGGTGGCGATGCCGTCGCGGCCGAAGCGGATGTCGTTGTCGATCACCTTGGCGCCGGGCGCGTTCCAGACGGTGACGCCGTTGCCGGCCTCGCTCACCCGCCCTTCCTCGATCCCGACGATATGATTGCCGCGCGCGACCGAATCGCGGGCGCCGTGCAGGTAGATGCCGAAGAGGTTGCCGGTGAGCTCGTTGTCCTCGACGACTGCGCCCGTCGCCGTCTGCGCGACGAAGACGCCGGAATCGAGTGCCGCGATGTTCCGGCCCGATCCGTTGATCGAAAGGTTGCGGACAATGACGTTCTCGGCGGTGACGGAGATGACGCTGCCGCTGCCGGAGCCGGCGATCACCGCACCTTCTTCACCAGCGAGCGTCAGCGGTTTGCCGATGGTGACCGGACCGCGATAGGTGCCGGCTTGCAGGGTAATGGTGTCGCCGGGCGCAGCCCGGTCGATCACCGCCTGCAGGGTGGCATCCTCCGCCGGCGAAACCTTGAGTTCCGCCGCGAAGGCAAAGGGTGGGATGGCGGCCGTAAAGGCCGCCATCCCGATCAGTGTTGCCGCAGAAAGGCGGATCATCATGCCGCCTTCGGCTCGACGAACATGCGGCCCTTCATCTCCATGTGCATCGCATGGCAGAACCACGAGCAGTAGTACCAGTAGACGCCGGCCTTGGAGGCCTTGAACGTCACCGATGCCGTCGCCTGCGGAGCCACTTCCATGTTGATGCCGTAGTTGACGATGGCGAAGCCGTGCGTCAGGTCCTCGACCTCGTCGATATTGGTGACGTAGACGGTTACTTCGTCGCCCTGCTTGACCGTGAAGTCCTCGAGCCCGAAGGCCGGTGCCGAAGACGTCATGTAGACGCGGACCTTGTCGCCGTCACGGATGACCGTGCTGTCGGCCAAGAGGTCGACGCCGTCGGCCTTCGCCTGGGCCACCGCATCGGCGAAGAACGGGTCGTCGCGCTTCCAGATGCTGATCGGGTTGATCTTCGAGGCGTGGACGAGCGTCGCGTCATGCGGCTCGGCGAAGGTCGGGTTGTCGTGGACGATCACCATCTCGTCGCCGGAAATGTCGATCAGCTGGTCGTTCTCCGGCTTCAGCGGGCCGACGTTCAGGTAGCGGTCCTTGGAGAACTTGTTGAGCGACACCAGCCACTTGCCGTCGGCTTCCTTGGTCTGGCCCATGGAGCTGTGGTTGTGGCCCGGCTGGTAATGGACGTCGAGCTTCTGGCGGATCGGATCGACCTTCTCGCCGGCATAGGCCTTCTTGGCGTCCTCGATGTTCCACTTGCAGACCTGGCTGTCGATGAACAGTGTCGTATAGGCGTTGCCGCGGCCGTCATAGGCGGTGTGCAGCGGCCCGAGACCGAGTTCCGGCTCGGCGACGACCGTGTCGCGCGGCTGGATCTTGTCGTCGAACAGGTCGTCGAACTTGCGAACGTCGAAGACCGTGACGGTCGGCGAAAGCTTGCCGTTCGCCACGACGTGGATGCCGTCCGGCGCGGTGTTGATGCCGTGCGGGCTGTTGGAGACCGGGATGTAGCGGGTGTACGGCGAGCCGTGACGGCCGTCGAGAACGGGCACGCCGCCCATTTCCTTGAAGTCGCCCTTGGCCACGCCTTCCTCGATGCGCTTCAGGTTGAAGACGACGACCCAGTCCTGCTCGCTCGCCATCATTTCCGCGAGGTTTACGCCCTCTTCGGAATTGTAGCAGGTCGCGAAGGCATACTTGCCCTGGTAGTCGGCGTCGACGTTGTCGAGGTTGCCGTCGACCATGATCTGCCAGGCGACCTTCATCGTGTCGCCGTCGATCGCCGAGAAGATCGCGTGATACTGCTTGTGGTCGCTGAGGATCTTGCCGTCGTTCGGGATCGGCACGCGGTCTTCACCGTTCGCGAAGACGTAGCCGGTGCGGGGATACTTCTGGACGCGCAGGCCATGCACGGTGTGCTGGTTCGGCAGCTGGATGATCTTGTCGCACTTCATCACGTCGAGACGAATGCGGCAGACGCGGGTGTTCGCCTTGTCGTTGGCGAAGAGATAGCGGCCGTCATAAGTCCCGTCCGTCTGCGACGGATGCGGATGGTGCAGGTCGCCGTTCATGTAGATGCCGCCCTTGTCCGCCAGGAATTCCTTCGATTCCGGCAGCAGTCCCTCGGTCAGCACCTTGCGGCTCTCGTTGGTGAGGCCCCAGCCCGTCGCGCTGCAGCGGTTGAAGACCGGAATGCGCATCATCTCGCGCATGGACGGCACGCCGACGACGCGGACTTCGCCCGTCTGGCCGCTCGAGAAGAAGGCGTAGTATTCGTCCAGCTCGCCGGGCTTCACCTCGTAGGTGTTGCCGCCGGCCGCTTCCTGGGCCTTGGCGGGTGTCGCCGTGCCGCCGGTCAGCGTCAGTGCGCCGCTGACGCTTGCCGCTCCCGCCGCCGCGGCGATCGCCGTGGTCCCGAGCATTTGACGTCTGTTCAGGCGCATTTTCTCTTCGTTTGACATACTACCTCTCCTTGGGTGGTTGGTCAGTTCGGATTTGCACCGGCGCCGCTCGCGGGAGCGATCGGTTCGCCGTTGTGGGTCACGCGCGTCTTTCCCGGTGCCTCGCCACGCGAGGAAGGGGTGGAGAGCGCCATGAACTTCTCCCGCTTCAGCCGCACCTGGATCATGTGCGGGCAGCGGTGGTCGTCGTGGTAGAGTTCCTGGCAGTGCATGCAGTAGATGCACTCGTTGACGTTGATCTGCCCCTCCGGATGGATCGACTGCACCGGACATTCCTTGGCGCAGCGCTGGCAGGGCGAGCCGCATTCCGGCCACCGCTTCAGCCATTCGAACATGCGGATGCGGCCGGGTATCGCCAGTGCCGCGCCGAGCGGGCAGAGATAGCGGCAGTAGAAGCGCTCGATGAAGAGACCGGCGATCAGCAGTGCCACCGCGAAGACGACGAAGGGCCAGTCGCGGACGAATTTCAGGATGATCGCGGTCTTGAACGGCTCGACTTCCGCATAGACCTCGGCAAGCGCCACCGAATAGAGCGACAGGCCGAAGAGACCGAGGAAGATCATGTACTTGATCGGCCAGAGCCGCTCATGCAGGCCCCAGGGCAGGGTGATCTGCGGCACCTTCAGCCACTTGGCGACCGTGTTCGTCAGCTCCTGCAGCGCGCCGAAGGGGCAGAGCCAGCCGCAGAACGGCCCGCGGCCCCAGAAGAGCAGCGAAGCAGCGACCGCCCCCCACAGGATGAAGATCAGCGGCGCGGAGAGGAAGAACTCCCAGCTGAAGCCGGAGATCAGCGCGTTGAAGAAGGTGAAGACGTTGACGACCGAGAGCTGGGCGTTGGCGTACCAGCCGAGCCAGACGAGCGTGAACAACAGGTAGCCGCGCCGCACCCAGGCGAACAGGACCGGACGTTTGACCAGCCAGTCCTGGAAGAAGAAGATCGCGGTCAGCACGAGCAGCGCGACAGCCGTTATCGTGATCGACACCGCATTCATCTGCCACATCTTCACCCAGAGGGGCTGCTCGCTGGCAATCGGGCTCAACGGGGCTGCTTCGCCCGCGGGCGCGGCTTGTGGCGTCGGGGCAGGGGGGGCGACCTGCGCCGGCGGCGCTTTCTCGATGGTGACGTAGGAATCTGGCAGCGTGTAGCCGAGATTGTAGGGCATGACCGCCTTGTCGCGGCCGCCGGCGTTGCGCTGCACCAGAAGCTGCAGTTCGAAGGGCGATGTGACGTCGAAGGCGAACTGTTCGGGGATCACGAAGAGCGCAATCTCGCGCAGCCGCGGAGCACCGGCGGCGGCAAGCACCGGCAGGCGCACGTGATCGCGGTCGCGGAAGCGCAGGCCCTGGCCGTTCTGGAGAAGTTCGATGCGGTCGAAGATGCCGCCGCGAACATAGCCGGAGCCCTTGAAGGAATAGGTTCCGTCGCCGGCAACGACGATCGCCGACTGGCCGGGTTTCAGCCGTGAGGCCAGGCGCTCGTATCCGCTGTCGCCGAGAATCGAGCGGCCGATGAACGGCACGCTGACGGGGGCGACGTAGAGGTCGATGAAACGGTCCTCGGGCTTGCGCGTCTCCGGATGGTCGGCGGCGGCCGGTTGTCCCGCCTGGCGGAATGCGTCGCTCACCTCGCCGACCGTCAGCCGCAGGCTGCGCACGGAGCCGTCGCCCACGAGCGTCTGCCAGTCGGCGGTGCCGGTCTTGGATGTGTCGAGCTTGCGGATTTCGGCGGTTGCGGCCGCTGCGGCGGTTCCGTCACCGGCGAGCCGGCCGCTGCGGATCAGCTGCACGGCGGAGCGCACGACGCTGTCGCCCATGACGAGCACCGTCACCGTCGCGCCGCTGACGATGTCGGCCTGGGGCGGGCGTTCCGCACCGGCGGCAACCTTGCCCATGTCGCGGCCGATGAAGGCGTTGAGCGAGGCGACGACCTTGGCTTCGGGAATGCCGATCAGCACGATCGGCTCCTTGTGCGCGACGAGTTTCAGCCCGCGCAGGACGCCCTGCCGGTCGATGCCGACGACGATCTGGATCGGTTTGCCGGAATAGCCGACGGAACTGGTGACGTCGGAATTGAGGTAGGCGTAGCCGAGCACCTCTTCGCCGCGCATGACCGGGGCGATCGGCGGCTCTCCGACCGGTGCGCCGAATCGGTCTGCACCTTCGAAGAGTTCGGACGGCTGCACCTTTTCGAGGAAAGTGGCGAGTTGTCCCGCTTGCGGGGAGAAGGCCGGCGCCAGGAAGGCCGACATGAGAATGAACCAGAAAACGGCGAAACGGGGAAATAGGGGGAGTCTTGAATGCGAGAGCATGCTTTTCGGCCTCTTTCTTTCTCTGCCGCCGTCAAGCGACGGTTTATAAACGCCGATCGTGAAACTCTTTGATTCAAATCAACTATAACAGATGTATCTTTTAATCATAGTTCGAAAGCCGACCCGAGGGGCACGTCCGTCCCTGTCGCGATGAGGAGAACCGTTGAAATGAACAGCTGGAGCAATACCGAGGAGCCGTGGGCCGTATCCTCCATGGGCGAACTGCTGGCGCTTGCCCGCGCCATGGAAAAAGAGGCGATCGACGGCTATCTGGCTCTTGCCGAGCGCATGCGCGCCGAGGGGCGGCCGGATCTCGCCGAGGTCTTCGACCGGCTGACCGCCGAGGAACGCGGCCATCTCGGCAATGTCGACCGCTGGGTCGAGGCGAGGCACGAAACGGTGCCGCCGGTCACTCCGCTGCCGGAGCCGATGTTCGATGACGAGGGGGCGGCGCTCGTCGCGCCGGAACTCCTCAATTCCTACCGCGCCTTCTCGATGGCGGTGCGCAACGAGGAGCGCGCCTTCGTCTTCTGGACCTATGTTGCGGCCAATGCCGCGAGCGACGAGATCCGCGAGGCCGCGGAGCGGATGGCGATGGAGGAACTCGGCCATGTCGCGACGCTCAGGCGCGAGCGGCGGCTGGCCTTCCACCAGCTTCGCCGGATCGAGGCCGATTACGCCCGGGGCGACCTCGCCGCACTCGAAATGCGGCTCGCCGACCATCTGGAGAGCCGGGCCGCGGTTGCCGGCGGCGACCGTGGCGAACGGTTGCGCGCCTTCGCCCACGAGGCACAGGCGCGGGCGGCACACCTGTCGCGCACGCCGATGGCCGAGACCCCGCTTCTCGAACGGGTGCCCGATACGGTCCGCGACCGGCTTGTGCCGCTCTGCGAACTCATTCTGGATGCCTATCTCGACCTTGCCGAACGCAGCAGGCCCGAAGAGGAGCGCATCCGCGCCCAGGCCTTCGCCGGCGCCGTCGTCCAGTGCCTGCAGACGATCCGCGGCCTGCCGTCCCGCTGACGACAAAGGCGCGGCCGGAAGGCGCCATTCGACGAATTATTTGCGTTTCGACAACTTGGAGGCGGCTGCCTTGGCCTAGGGTCGGACATTCCCGGATGCGCGTCGGCCGCCGCCTGCCGGGAACGGGTTCCCGGCGGTCGAAGCACACAAGGAATGTCCATGTCAGACGCAATCTCCAAGCCACAAATCGATGTCCGCACCATTCCACCGCATCTGCGCCATCCGGCGATCTTCGAGATGGTCGGTTCGCTGAAGCTCGGCGATTCGTTTATCGTCGTCGCCGACCACGCACCGCGGCCGCTGCACTACCACCTCGAAACCCGCTATCCGGGGCAGTTCTCCTGGGACTACGTCGAGGAAGGTCCGGATGTCTGGCGCGTCGAGATCGGTCGCGTCGCGCCTGAGGTGGAAGACCACGTCTGCACCTGCGGCGGCCACTAAAGGAGCTTCCGCATTGCCGTTTTCGGGGTGAGGTCGAAATGCCCGGTACAACACTGTCCCGCTGGACCATGTCCTTCTTCGCCACGGCGCTCTCCTTCCTCATCGGCGGGGAGGTCATGATGGTGCTCGGCTACGGTTTTCCGTCCGCCGAGATCGCCGCCCCGGAAACGCTGCTCCTCGTGCACGTCGTCGCCATCGGCTGGCTATCGCTGCTGATGGCCGGCGCCCTCCTGCAATTTGTCCCCGTTCTCGTCGCCCGCCCGCTCTGCGGCGAGCGCTTCGCCCTGCCGGCGCTCCTGCTGATCGTCGCGGGCCTTCTCGCACTTCTCTTCGGCTTTGCCGATCTTTCCGGCGGCGGGCGTTTCGTGGGCCTCGCACTCCCGTCTGGCGCCGTCTTGCTCGCCGCCGGCTTTTCCACTCTCGTCGGCATCCTCGCCGTCACCCTCTGGCGGGCACGGCCGCTGCCGCTTCCCGCCCGCTTCGTCGCCGGCGGGCTTGCCGCGCTCGCCGCGACGACGCTGCTCGGCGGCTGTTTCGCCCTGACGCTCGCCGGTATCACGGCCGACGGCGCCATGGCCGGACTGGTGGTGAGCGGCGTTCCGCTTCACGCGATCCTCGGACTTGCCGGCTGGCTGAGCTTCACCGCCATCGGCGTCAGCTACCGGCTGCTGCCGATGTTCATGCTGTCGCCGGAAACGGAAAAGGGCACGAATCGCTTCGTGCTCGGCGCCGGCGGCATGGCGCTGTTTCTGGTCGCAATCGCGGCCCCGGTCGCAATCGCCTGGGAGGAGGGTGTAGCCGGCCTCCTGATCGCGGCCCTGCTTCTTGGCCTCGCCGCGATTGCGGTCTACGGTGCCGATGCCGTCGAAATCTACCGCAGGCGCAAGCGCAGGACCATGGAACTCAACAGCCGCATGACGATCGTCGCGCTGGCCGGGCTTCTCGCCGCCGTCCCGCTTTCGGCGGGGGCGTTCCTCTTCGGCCTTTCGGATGCGCTGATCGGCGCGGTGGTCTTCCTTGCAGCCTTCGGCTGGCTGACCTTTCTCGGGCTTGCCCAGCTCTACAAGATCATTCCCTTCATGACCTGGCTCGAATGCTACGGTCCGGTGCTCGGCCGGGCGCCCACCCCGCGGGTGCAGGATCTCGTCGACGAGCGCAACGCCGTCGCCTGGTTCGCGCTCTTCGGCGGCAGCGTGGCGGTCGCGACGCTTGCGATCCTCTTCTCTCATGCCGGTCTCTTCCGGATCGCGGCCGTCGGCCTGCTCTTTGCGACGATCGGGCTCGTCGGGGAGTTCGCCTTCGCCCGCCGGCTTGCCAATGTTTCGGATGCCCTGCGCCACCCGCAGGGCGCCGTCCGCCCCAATCTCTTCCTTCCCCACATGCCCCGAGGAGGTCACCATGGCTCTACCGCCCTATGAACTCGATGTCCGCCCGATCCTGAAGAACGGCGGCGAACCCTTCCAGGCCATCATGCACGCCGTCCAGTCGCTCGGGAACGGGCAGTCGCTGCGGCTTCTCGCGACCTTCCGGCCGGTGCCGCTGTTCCAGGTCATGGCCGGCCGCGGCTACAATCACATCGATCGCGAAATCGACGATGGCGACTGGGAGGTGCTCTTCACGCCCAAGGTCGGCGCATCCGAGGCCGACGTTTCCGAGGACGCCGAAGAGCCGGCCGCCTGGCCGGAGCCCGAACGCTATCTCGATCTCGTCGAACTCGATCCGCCGGAGCCGATGGTGCGCGTGCTCGCGGCGACGGAGAAGATGGAGCCGGGCGAGGTGCTCTTCGCACTGCTCTCGCGTGAGCCGGTCTTCCTGTTTCCGGAACTGAAGAAGCGCGGGCACCAGTGGGCCGGCAATCTGAGCGAGGACGGCGGCGCCTACCGCCTGCTCGTGCGCATCGGACCGCGTCTGGGGTAACGGTCATGAACAGTGCCTTGATAGACAGCGATCGTCTTGCCTTCGTCATCGACGAGCGCCTGCGCACGGTGATCGATCCGGAACTCGGCGAGAACATCGTCGACCTCGGCCTGATCTACGGCATTGTCGTTTCGCCCGCGGGCGATGTGCGCGTGACGATGACGACGACGATGAAGGGATGCCCCGCGACCAGCTTCCTCAAGGAGGCGGTCGAGGCCTGCGTGCGCGGCGTCGAGGGCGTCTCCGGTGTCGAGGTCGACCTCACCTACGAGCCGCCGTGGTCGCCGGACCTGATGGCGAGTGCCGCGGCGATGCGGTTCTGAGAGATGATCTGATTCAGGCGGCCCGGACGACGCCGAAGTCTTCCGGCCGCAGCGCGAGGTCGGCGAGCGTGTAGCGGTCGAGTACGGCGAGGAAGGCCTCGAGCGCCTCGCCGAGCACGCCCTTCAGCCGGCAGCGTCCGGTGATCCTGCACTTGTTGCCGCTGGCGAAGCATTCGACGATCGCGAAATCGCTTTCCGTCGCCCGTACCAGTGCGCCGAGGCGGATCTCCTCCGGCGGTCGGGCGAGCCGCAACCCGCCGGTCCGTCCGCGCACTGCCTCCAGGAACCCCTGCCGCGTCAGAAGGTTCGCGACCTTCATCAGATGGGCGCGGGATATGCCGTAGGCGTTGGCGGTTTCCTCGATGGTCACCAGTCGTTCGGGATGGGCGGCTGCCATCATCATCAGCCGCATCGAGTAGTCGGAAAAGGTCGTCAGTTGCATGGCGTCGGCAGTCTGTTGTGCATCGCGTCATCATATATGGTGATGCGGACGCGCATCTATAAATACCTATGATACTATATGTCGAGGTGCGCAGACGTCAGAAAGAGACGCCCGCCGTGTCGACCTGCCGGAAAAGTCTTTCATGCCAGAGGCGTGGTGTTTGGAGGAAACGCGGCGGCCTCGCCGAGGTTCTTCACAGACGATCATGGAGGCTGCGACCTGGCCCGCTGCCTCCGGCGCAGACCCGGTCGACGCCGGAGGGAAACCGCCGTTCTAGCCGGCACCGAGCGGCTTGCGCCGGACGGTGAGCAGCATCGGGCCGTGCTCGAGAACGAAGAGGCTGAAGGCGATGATCCAGGCGAGGCCTGCCATCGCGAGCATCGGTTCGTAGAAATCCGGCAGCAGGTCGGCGAGCGGCCGCAGGACAGCTGCGGCGATCAGCGAGAGATAGGAGAGCGCCGTCGTCGTCGAGGCGCTGAGCTGGCGGCCGGTATGCCCGCGGGTCACGCGGGTGATCACCGCCAGCATCATCACGCCGATCGCCCCGACGGTCAGGATATGCAGCACCGAGAAATCGTCGAGCAGGCCCGTTGCGCCGAGCGCGATGCCGAGGAAGCCGAGCGGCACGAAGGCATAGCCGACGTGAAGGATGACGAGCAGCTTCTCCGCCCAGGTCTCCCAGCCGCGCCAGCGGGAGAGGCGGGCGACGTGCAGGCCGGCGGCGAGTGCCGCGGCGAGCCCGGTCGCAGGATGTGCCGGCTCGAAGATCCACGCAGCCAGTGCCACGCCGCCGAAGGTGATCGCGACACTGTCGAAGCGGTTGAACGGCACCGGAAAGACGGTCCGTCCCGCCTTGTTCAGCCAGTTGCGGGTAAAGCTCGGCACGATGCGGCCGCCGATGATCATGATCAGCATCACATAGGCCGAGACGGCGAGGCGATCGGCAAAGCCGTCGTGGACGCCGATGATGACCATCCGGTGGAAGAAGATGTTGGCGAGGGCGAGTGCGGCGAGTCCGCCGAGCACCTTGAGGTCGCGCCACTTGCGGCCGGCGATGATCTCGCGGGCGTTGATGAAGAGCAGGGCGGGCAGGAAGAGCGCGTCGATTGCCGCGGCGAGCGGCACGCCGAGGAGGTCGGGCGAGAGCATGGCGAGCCGGCCGGCGACCCAGATCGAGAAGAGGATCATCAGCGGCGGTCCCGAAACCGGCAGGCGTCCGGTCCAGTTCGGCACGGCGGTCATCAGGAAGCCGGCGAGCACGGCGGGCGCAAAGCCGAAGAGCATCTCGTGTGCATGCCAGTGCGGTGCGCCGTAGTCGCCGCCGATGGGCCAGCCGAACACGAGCGCGGCTATCCAGAGCGCCATCGTCGCGACGGCCCACACGCCGGCGCCGAGAAAGAAGGGCCGGAAGCCGTAGGAAAAGAGGACGGGGCCGGTCTGCGCCAGTCCGCGTGGCACGGCGCGGCTGGTGCGGGGCTCGTGGGGGATGTCGTTCATGGATCTAGCTCCGGATTGCGTGAACCCGCTCAGCCCTAGGGCACTTGGTCGCCTGCTTCTTTGCGAAAACGCAATTATGGGGCCGTCATTGATCTGGATCAATCGCCCTTCGGCGATCCGTGGGAAATATTGTCGCACCTGAAATAAAAAACAAGTCGAAATGAGGTCTGGTAAAGTCTTTATTGCCGCAACACCAAGCAATGATTGCGACTATTCAAATATGTTTGCGTTGCAGCAAAGAAGGCGAGGGGGAGGCGTTTTAAGAAAGGTCATGGCCGGGCGGAAAGCGCCACGGCAGTTTTCAAGGAGAACGAAGATGACCGACCAGTTTCAACTTTCGCGCCGCGCCGTTTTGGCCGGTGCGGCTTTGACGGGCGCTGTCGGCACGCTGATCGCCAATGGTACGGCCGCACGCGCCAACCAGCCTGCGGCGAAGCCGGCGGCGGTCGACATCAATGCCCTGCCGCGGGTCAAGGCAGAGCTGGTTGCGCCGCCCTTCGTTCACGCCCACACCCAGAAGGCCGAGGGCGGCCCGAAGATCGTCGAGTTCACGATGACCATTCACGAAAAGAAGCTCGTCATCGACGACCAGGGCACCGAGGTTCAGGCGATGACCTTCAACGGTTCGGTCCCCGGCCCGCTGATGGTCGTCCATGAGGGCGACTATGTCGAGCTCACGCTCATCAACCCGGAAACCAATACCCTGCAGCACAACATCGACTTCCATGCCGCCACCGGCGCGCTGGGCGGCGGTGCGCTGACCGAGATCAACCCGGGCGAAAGCACGATCCTGCGCTTCAAGGCGACCCGCGCCGGCGTCTTCGTCTATCACTGCGCACCTCCCGGGATGGTTCCGTGGCACGTCACCTCGGGCATGAACGGCGCGATCATGGTGCTGCCGCGCGACGGCCTGAAGGACGCCAAGGGCAACGACATCACCTATGACAAGGTCTACTATGTCGGCGAACAGGACTTCTACGTCCCGCGTGACGAGCAGGGCAACTTCAAGACCTATCCGAGCCCCGGCGACGCCTATGTCGACACGCTGGAAGTCATGCGCAAGCTCACCCCGACCCACGTCGTCTTCAACGGCGCCGTCGGTGCGCTGACCGGCGACAACGCGCTCACCGCAGCGGTCGGCGAAAAGGTGCTGATCGTCCATTCGCAGGCGAACCGCGACACCCGGCCGCACCTGATCGGCGGCCATGGCGACTATGTCTGGGCAGGCGGCAAGTTCAACAACCCGCCGGACGTCGACCAGGAAACCTGGTTCATCCCCGGCGGCGCGGCGGCGGCGGCACTCTACACCTTCCTGCAGCCGGGCATCTACGCCTACGTCAACCACAACCTCATCGAGGCCTTCGAACTCGGCGCTGCCGCCCACTTCAAGGTTACCGGCGAGTGGAACGACGACCTGATGACGTCGGTCAAGCCGGGCGCGTCGATCTGACGGACCGGTCCGGGGCCTCGGCCCCGCGACGACAGCCTGCCGCGGGATTTCCTCCGCGGCGGGTGGAAAGGACAGGATCATGGCAACGACACTTCACAAACCCTCCGTCTCCGCCGCCGCTTCCCTCCTTGCCCCTGCGCTCCTCCTCGCCGCGCTCGTCTCGGCCGTCGGCGTGCGCTCCGGCATCATCGGCAACGATCCGGCAGCCGTCGGCATTGCCGCGCCCGAGACGGTGGTCGTCGCGCCGCGAACCTTCAGCTACCGCAGCCCCGTCGATTACCTGCGCAACGGTTTTGCCGTCGACGCACCGATGGTGACCGCAACCGCCGATGCACCGCTGGAAATCATGAAATACCAGGTCACCGCCGCCGATTACGCGCGCTGCGTCATGGACGGCGCCTGCGCGGCGACCGACCCGAAGGCCGAGACGCCGACGGGGGACGTGCCGGCGACGGGTATCAGCTATGACGATGCTGTCGCCTATGCCCGCTGGCTTTCGGAGAGGACCGGCAGCGTCTGGCGCCTGCCGACCGCCGAGCAATGGGCTTTTGCCGCCGGCTCGCGCGGTTCCGACGACGCGCTCGGCGTCGATGCGGACAGCCGCAATCCGGCCCTGCGCTGGATTGCCGACTACGAGCGGGAAGCCGCCCGCAAGGCGGCCCGCAATCCGGTCGCCCAGCCGCTCGGCACTTTCGGCGAGAACGAGTTCGGCGTCGCCGACCTCGCCGGCAATGTCTGGGAATGGACGGCGACCTGCGACACGCGCGTCAATGTTGACGGCGACGGCAAGGTGCTCAGCGAGGTCAGCGCCTGCGGCATCTATCTAACCGAAGGCAAACACCGCGCGCCGATGAGCTCCTTCATCCGCGATCCGAAGAGCGGCGGCTGCTCGGTCGGCACACCGCCCGACAATCTCGGCTTCCGCCTCGTTCGCGACGGCCGCTGGTATGCGCCGCTCCTCAGGGCGCTGACCCGCGGAACGGCTTTCGAAAGCTGATCCGCGCTGTGCGGCCCTCCCGTTCTCGCCCTGCGACAAAGCGCCCACGGCACCGTGTCGCAAAGGCGTTGAAAACCGGAGAAGAAGACTCCGAAAATCGCCGTCTTGGGTTTGCCCCCTTTCTCGATGCGGGTATAACGGTCGAAAGTCGTCCACCGTTCGAGGATACCGTGGCTGCCATAGACCGGACACTCGTCAGGTCGCTTTCGCTCTTCGAGAAGATGGGTGATGGGGACCTGGACAAGCTTCTCGCCTTCGCCAACTCCCGCCGCGTCCCGCAAGGAGAGTCGGTGTTCGAGCAGGGCGATGCTGCGACCCATTTCTATCTGCTGCTGCACGGAAGGCTCAAGGTGATGCAGGTCACCCCGGACGGCCAGCAGATCATCGTCAGGGTGGTCCATCCCGGCGATCTCTTCGGCTTCGCCAAGGCGCTCAGGCGGAGCGACTATCCGGGCACCGCGATCGCCGCCGCGGAATCGATCGTGCTCGCCTGGGCGACCGAACTCTGGCCGGTTTTCGTGGAACAGAATCCCGGGCTGGCGGTCAGTGCCATGCAGACGATCGGCGAAAGGCTCGAGGAAGCGCACACCCGCCTGCGGGAAATGTCGACCGAGGAGGTCGAGCGCCGGGTCGCCCACACGGTGTTGCGGCTCACGAAGCGGGCCGGAAAGCCGGAGGGCGCCGGCATCCGCATCGACTTCCAGATCTCCCGCCAGGACATCGCCGAGATGACGGGAACGACGCTGCACACGGTGTCCCGCATCCTGAGCGGCTGGGAGTCCCGCGGCCTCGTCGAGGGTGGCCGCCAGCGCCTCGTGGTACTCGATCCGCAGAAACTGGCGCAGCTCGCGGAAGGCCGCGACAAATAGCGCAGGCCCCTTTTTCCTTATGCCGTAAAAGATTCATCCCGAATGAATCTAATTTGCGTTATGTCAAAGATGGAGGTGCGCCTCCGGCCTAAGGAGAGGGCAACGGCACCCACCGCCGGATGTCCTGACAACAAGGAGAATGACATGCATTCCGTTACCAAGTATCTCATCGGCGCCGCCCTGCTGACCGCCTTCGGCACCCCCGCTCTCGCCGCCGATTTCGAGGTCCACATGCTCAACAAGGGCAAGGACGGTGTCATGGTGTTCGAACCCGCGCTGACCAAGGTCGCGCCCGGAGACACCGTCACCTTCATCCCCACCGACAAAGGCCACAATGCCGAGACGGTCAAGGACATGATCCCGGCTGGTGCCGAGGCGTTCAAGGGCAAGATCAACGAGACGGTCAAGGCCACCTTCACCGTGCCGGGCGCCTACGTGATCAAGTGCAACCCGCATTTCAGCATGGGCATGGTCGCCGTGGTCGTCGTGGGTGACGCCCCGGCCAATGTCGACCAGATCAAGAGCGTCAAGGCGCCGAAGAAGGCCCAGGAAAAGATCGAGAAGGAACTCGCTCAGCTCTGAGGCGAGCAGCGCGCCCCAACGCCCCCGGGGCTGCGCAGAGGAGGAGAAAGCCCGCGAACCCCGCGGGCTTTTTCCGTTTTGGCAGCGGGCTTTATTCCCGTCCCGCCCGAGCCGGCGCGTTGTCGATCCGGCCCCATCACGGGGTCGGGATGTTGATGACGAGGCCGGCGGCGAGGCCGAGGCCGATCAGCGCGAAATGGGTGATCTGCGCGCCCTCCTGCCGGATGTAATAGGCAAACCACGCGCCGCCGACGAGCATGATGAGGCCCATCGCCACGAAGCCCGCAAGCGCGAGGTTGGCGTATCCGACGGCGGCCGTCGCATCCGCATAGCCGAGGAATGCCGCGAGCGAGGCGAGGGCGGCGTAGACGAGCAAGAGCGCGACGACGAACTCCACGGTGACGACGAAGCCGTAGACCAGCCGGTGCCAGCCTTCGGAGGTGACGCGGCGGGAGAGGAGCGGCGTGCTGATCGCCGGGGCCTGGTCGAAGAGTTGCATCGCCATCATTGAGCCGACGGAAAAGACGCCGCCCCGGAAGGCGGTCAGGTTGTTGACGACGACGACCGAGAGCCAGAGGGCGAGCCCGGAGAGAAGCACAGTCTTGAGGAGAAGGAGTGAGGCGAGCTGGGTCATGAGGGCTTTCCCTATGTTTCAGGAGTTATGCCCCCATGACGAGCGAGCCCTGCCGTTTGTGACCTCGCCGGACAAAAAATCTCTTGAAATCCCGCCGCGATCGATCAGCGCGTGACCGCAGGTCGCCGCGGCGTCAGAGCCGCTCGAGCCACTCGGTCAGCATCCGCCGGATGGCGTGTTCCGCGGGCTCCGTGCGCGTGAAAGCCCACCAGGTATGGGCGCCCTGCCACACGGCGGCCATCTGCCAGCCCAGTCGCCGGCCCTTCTCCCGATCTTCGGAGAGGCGACGGCCGAGCGCTTCGGCAACCGCATGACCCCAGGCAGCGCCGCGGGCGCGGAGTTTGGGATTGCGGATGTCTTCCCTGAGCAGCAGGAGCCCGTCGGTCGCGTCGCGCTCGGCCGATTCTGGAGGCATCAGACGCATGAGGAAATCCACGGCACCCTGCGGTGTCACCGCTTCCTCGGCATCCGCGGCCGCCGTTTCGGCGTCGAGCCTGTCCCAGGCGCGCAGCAGGATCGCTTCGACCAGCCGTTCCCGGTTGCCGTAGCGTTGCACGAGAGAGGCGGGGGAGAGCCCGCATGCCGCTGCACTCTTCGCGAAGGTCAGCCCGTCGGGGCCGGTTTCGGCGATCACCTCGAAGAGACGGTCGAGCACGTGCTCGTCGGGAATGGACTTGTGTCTGGCCATGGTTATTTATAAATGTACGTTCGTTTATAAATCAAGAGGGCAGATATGGCCAGAATCCTCGGATACATCGCGACCAGTCTCGACGGCATGATCGTCTCGGGAGACGACAGCCTCGACTGGCTCTACAAGTATGACGGCATGGACCTCGGGGAACACGATTACACGCTCTTCCTGAAGCGCATCCGCACCGTCGTCATGGGGCGGAAGACCTATGACTTCCTCGCCAGCGAACCTTCGCCCTGGCCCTATTCCGAGCAACGGGTGATCGTCGTCACCTCGCGGCCGATCGACGATCCGAAAGGGCCGCTCACCGTCCGCAGCGACGTCGACGAGCTCATCGCGGAACTCCGTGCACTGGACGACGGCGATGTCTGGATGCTCGGCGGGGGGCAGCTCCAGATGTCGTTCATCGAGCGTGGCGCCCTGGACGAGATCGAGATCTATGTGATGCCGGAACTGATCGGCGGCGGCCAGCCGCTTTTCCCGCTCACCGGTTTTCGCGCGAGCCTGGAGCTTGTCAGTGCGAAGGCGATGGACCGCGGTTGCGTCCGGCTGCATTACCGGATGCCGCGGGCCGCGTAGCCGTCACAACCACTTGCCGAAAAAAAAAGCCCGCCCGGTGAGGGGCGGGTAGGAGGAACGCGCACGTTCGGGGAGAGATCAGCCGTCGATGCCGTCGATCAGATCGCGGGCAGCGGCGGTCGTCAGCCGGCGGCTTTCGACCTCGTCGCGGCGGCTTGCGAGAAGCTCGGTCGCCATCAGCTGGTCGGCGAGATCCGCCGGCAGCGACAGGATCACGCGGGCCTCGCCGGCATTGAGGCCGGAGAGATCGGCACGCTTCGCCGTGATCATGCCGCCGGCCACCGTGTTGTTGGTGTCGGGATCGATCAGGATGAAGGCGCCGGTCGCGCGGTTCTGCTCGTAGGGGTCGAACATCGCCATCTCGTCGAAGGCGAGGTGTACCTTGCCGATGGCGTTCATCGACAGGCTTTCGGCCGGCTTCCACTTGCCGCTGTGGAGGTCGAGCTGGCTCACCGGCTGCACCTGCACGCGCTGGCGGCGCGAACCCGATTTCAGCCAGTAGCGCTTGCCCGGCTGGATGCCTTCCGGCTGCAGCGCAACGAGCTGGGCGTCGAAGGCGAGCCCGGTCTGCGGCTGTGCGTCGACCGAGACGATCAGGTCGCCGCGCGAGACGTCGACCTGGCGGTCGAGCACGAGCGTGATCGCATCGCCCGAGACCGCGGCATTGCGCACGAGGTCGAAGGTGACGATCTGCTTGACATTGGCGACCTGGCCGGACGGCAGGATCGCGACGCTGTCGCCGGGCTTCACCGAACCGCCGGCAACCGTGCCCTGATAGCCGCGGAAGCTTTCGCCGGGACGGCAGACGCGCTGCACCGGAAGGCGAAAGCCGGTCGTCTGGTTGGAGCGCTGCGTTGCCAGCTCGAGCGTCTCGATCAGCGTCGGGCCGTCATACCAGGGCATCACTGCCTGGCCGGAATAGACGACGTTCTCGCCTTTGAGCGCCGACATCGGGATCGCCGTCACCTGACGCACGCCGAGCGAGAGCGCCAGCGCCTTGAAGTCGTGGGCGATCTGCTCGAACCCGGCCTTGTCGTAGTTGGTGAGGTCGATCTTGTTGACCGCCAGGACGAACTGCCTGATGCCCATCAGCGAGGCGATGGTGGCGTGCCGGCGGGTCTGTTCGAGGAGGCCGGCGCGGGCGTCGACCAGCAGGATGGCGAGGTCGGCGGTCGAGGCGCCGGTCGCCATGTTGCGGGTATACTGTTCGTGGCCGGGGGTGTCGGCGACGATGAATGAGCGCTTCTCCGAGGAAAAATAGCGATAGGCGACGTCGATGGTGATCCCCTGTTCGCGCTCGGCCTGCAGGCCGTCGAGAAGCAGCGCGAAGTCGGGCAGGCCGAGGTCGTTCTGCTTGCCGCTGTCGCGGTGGAGTGTCGCCGCCTGGTCTTCCTTGACCGCCTTGGTGTCCCATAGCAGCCGGCCGATCAGCGTCGACTTGCCGTCGTCGACCGAGCCGCAGGTGATGAGGCGCAGCGGACGCGAATCGCGCCGGACGGCCCCTGGATGGATCTCGGGAAGGGCGGAGGCGGTGGCGGTTGCGATGGCGCTTGCGGTCATCTCAGAAATATCCTTCGCGTTTCTTCTTTTCCATCGATCCCGACTGGTCGCGGTCGATGGCCCGGCCCTGGCGCTCGGACACGGTTGCGATTTCAAGCTCGGCGATCACGTCTTCCAGCGTGGTCGCGTGGCTGCGGATGGCGCCCGTCAGCGGGAAGCAGCCGAGCGTGCGGAAACGGATCATGCCCTCCTGGCGGACTTCGCCGGGCAGCAGTTCGAGGCGCGGGTCCTCAGCGAGGATCATCATGCCGTCGCGCTCCACGAAGGGGCGCTTCTTGGCGAAGTAGAGCGGCACGAGCGGGATGTTTTCCGCCTGGATGTAGCGCCAGATGTCGACCTCGGTCCAGTTGGAGAGCGGGAAGGCGCGCACGCTCTCGCCGCGGCGGATCATGCCGTTATAAAGGTTCCAGAGCTCGGGCCGCTGGTTGCGCGGGTCCCAGCGATGATCCGGCGTGCGGAAGGAATAGATGCGCTCCTTGGCGCGGGAGGCTTCCTCATCGCGCCGCGCGCCGCCGAAGGCCGCGTCGAACTTGCCGGCGTCGAGCGCCTGGCGCAGCGCCTCGGTCTTCATGATGTCGGTATAGAGCGCCGAGCCGTGGCTGAAGGGCGTGATGCCTTCGGCCGCACCACGCGGATTGATGTGCTCGATCAGGTCGAGATCGTAGCGCTCCACCATCTCGTCGCGGAAGGCGATCATTTCCGCGAACTTCCAGCCGGTATTGACGTGCAGCAGCGGGAAGGGCACGCGGCCGGGATAGAAGGCCTTGCGGGCAAGATGCAGCAGGACGGAGGAATCCTTGCCGATCGAATAGAGCATGACCGGCTTTTCGAACTCCGCCGCGACCTCGCGGAAGATATGGATCGCCTCGTTCTCCAGCGCCTTCAGGTGCGGATCGAGCGGCGGCTTGGTGACGGGGTCCTTCGAATGCGGATCGAACTCGGATGTGTGTACGTGCATCTCTCTATCTGCCTTTGTCACCATCAGCGATGGCATTTCGTGGCACCCCCTCTGCCTGCCGGCATCTCCCCCACAAGGGGGGAGAGCGCTCACTACGTCCGTCTCGCCCATGCCGGCGGGAGGATGTGGCGGCATCTGGCGCTCTGCTCTCCCCCCTTGTGGGGGAGATGTCGCGAAGCGACAGAGGGGGTAAAGTCTCGGGTCTTGCTTCAGGCCGGCACCGAAGACGAAGCCGCTTCCGGCACATGCAGCCCGCATTCGCGCTTCTCGTCGTTTTCCCACCACCAGCGGCCGGCGCGTTCGCTCTCGCCGGGCTTGATCGCCCGGGTGCAAGGCTCGCAGCCGATCGAGGGATAGCCGCGCGCATGCAGCGGATTGACCGGCACCGCCTCGGCCTCGACGAAGGCGTTGATCTCTTCGATCGACCAGTCGGCGAGGGGGTTGACCTTGATGAGGTTGCGCTCGGCGTCGTATTCAGCAAACGGTGTCGTCGCACGATTGCCGGACTGGCCGCGGCGAAGCCCGGTCACCCAGACGGCGGCCCCTTCGAGCGCACGGGCGAGCGGCTTCAGCTTGCGGACGTGACAGCAGGCGTGGCGTGCCTCGACGCTCTCGTAAAATCCGTTGAGGCCGTATTTCTCCGCATAGGCGTCTACATCGGCCTGTTCGGGATGGAAGCGCCTGATCTCGATGCCGAAGCGCTCTTCCGTCTCGGCGATCAGCGCCACCGTCTCGGGAAAGAGCCGGCCGGTCTCGAGCGTCGAAACCTCGATCGGCAGACGCTCGGTGCCGATCACGGCGGTGATCACCTGGTCCTCGATGCCGAGGCTCGTCGTGAAGACGGCGCGGCTGCCCAGCTGCCCGACGAGCGCAAGCCGCCCGGCGAGGTCGAGGGCGGCGAGTTCCTGGTCGAGGCTGCGGGCTTGGTCTTCCTGATGGCGGGTCGTCATCTCGCAATCCTGCTGTTCTTATTGCCGGCAGTATCTCAGGAAATCACCGGCGCTGACAGAAACACGCGTTTCGAATGACGCGCAGGCGGGAGTAAATATCTCTCTGCACGGCGCGATCCGCAGAAAAGCCGCCGCTCGGCGGCATCATCGCTCCGTTCGCCCGGTCTGACAAATCTTGATGGCGAAATTGTATTTTGCGGCGTTGTGGTTTAGTGACCGCGAGGACCGTGACGCCGGAGATTCCGGAACGACGATGCGGCCGGATGCGGATGACGGGAAGCGGCACGCGATGATCTCGCAAAGGGCGAAATATGCGCTGAGGGCGCTGTCTGTTTTGGCGCGCGCGCCGGCCGGCGAGCCCGTGCAGATCTCCGACATCGCCGAGCAGCAGGCGATCCCGAAAAAGTTTCTCGAACAGATCCTGCTCGAGCTGAAGCGCAGCGGCATCGTCGTCAGCCGTCGCGGCAAACAGGGCGGCTACCTGCTGCTGAAGCCGGCCGCCGAAGTCACCTACGGCGAAGTCCTGCGGCTGATCGACGGACCGATCGCGCCGCTGCCATGCCTGTCGATCACCGCCTACCGCAAATGCGAGGACTGCAACGGCGAGGCCGACTGCGAGATCCGCCGGGTCTTCGCGCATGTGGCGGACGCCACCCGCCGCATCCTGTTCGAGGCCACGCTCGCCGACGGCGTGAGCATCGAGGAGACGGCCGAAGCCGTCTGACGCCGGCGGACGGCACTGCTCCGTCGCCACCCGTGAATTTCCCCTTGATTCCCGTCATTGCGTTCGGCCGAACGCCGGTGGCATTCTTTAACCATTCTGCAGAAAGCGCTTCCGGCGGACGGTTTGTCACCCGCAGGCAGCTTTCGGCAGTGCGGCTTTTGCGTCGGAAATGCCGCGTGGGAAAGACTTTTGCGTCTGTCTGCGGTCATGTTGACTAAGTCGACCGGGTAGGTAGTGTTAACGCACAACGACAAGAAAGGGACGGCTGTAATGACGACATTCCTGAAACATCTGAGCGGTTTTCTGATCGGCCTGTCGCTGACCACGGGCATGATCGGCCCGGCCTTCGCCGACACGAAGCTGCTGAATGTCTCCTATGATCCGACGCGTGAGTTCTACAAGGAGTACAACGCCGCCTTCGCCAAGCACTGGAAGGCAGAGACCGGCGAGGACGTCACCGTCCAGCAGTCGCACGGCGGATCGGGCAAGCAGGCCCGCGCGGTGATCGACGGTCTCGACGCCGATGTCGTGACGCTGGCGCTCGAAAGCGACATCGACGCGATTGCCAAGAACACCGGCAAGATCCCGGCCGACTGGCGCAGCCGCCTGCCGAACAATTCCGCGCCCTATACCTCGACGATCGTCTTCCTCGTCCGCAAGGGCAATCCGAAGGGCATTCACGACTGGGGCGACCTGGTGAAGGGCGACGTCCAGATCGTCACCCCGAACCCGAAGACCTCGGGCGGCGCCCGCTGGAACTATCTCGCCGCCTGGGCCTGGGCCCACAAGGAATTCGGTGGCGACGAGGCGAAGATCAAGGAATATGTCGCCGAGATCTTCCACCGCACGCCCGTCCTCGATACCGGCGCTCGCGGTTCGACCGTCACCTTTGCCCAGCGCGAGATCGGTGACGTGCTGATTGCCTGGGAAAACGAGGCCTATCTCGCCGGCAAGGAATTCGGTGACGACGCCTTCGACATCGTCGTGCCGAAGCTCTCGATCCTCGCCGAGCCCCCGGTCACCGTCATCGACGGCAATGTCGACGCCAAGGGCACCCGCAAGCAGGCCGAGGCCTATCTCGAATACCTCTACTCGCCGGAGGGCCAGACGCTCGCCGCCAAGCACTTCTACCGCCCGTCGAAGCCGGAACTCGTGCCCGCCGACCAGCCGACCTTGCCGAAGCTCGATCTCGTCACGATCGACGACCCGATCTTCGGTGGCTGGGCCAAGGCGCAGCCCGCTCACTTCGGTGACGGCGGTATCTTCGACCAGATCTACAAGCCCGCCAGATAACCGGCGATCCTCCCCCCTCGGCAAGCCCCGGCCTGCAAAAGGCCGGGGCTTGCCGACGGATGATTTGAAGGCATGATAGAAGACGCGACGGGGCGATGGCGGGAACATTCATGAAGAACTGGCGACAGCCGAGCATTCTGCCGGGATTCGGCCTGACGCTCGGCTATACGATCTTTTACCTGACGGCGATCATCCTGATCCCGCTCGCCGCGCTCGTCTGGCGCTCGGCCTCGCTCGGCTGGGACGAATTCGTCGCCATCGCCCTCGACGAGCGCACGCTGCAGGCGCTGAAGGTGAGCTTCGGCTGCTCGCTCATCGCCGCGTCGATCAACGCCGTCTTCGGTGTCGTCACCGCCTGGGTGCTGGTGCGCTACGAATTTCCCGGCCGCCGCCTGCTCGATGCGATCATCGACCTGCCCTTCGCTCTGCCGACGGCGGTCGCCGGCATCTCGCTCGCCGCGCTCTATGCGCCGAAGGGCTGGATCGGTTCGCTGTTTGCGCCGCTCGGCATCAAGATCGCCTTCACGCCGCTCGGCATCGTCGTGGCGCTCGTCTTCGTCGGCCTGCCTTTCGTCGTGCGCACCGTCCAGCCGGTCATGCAGGAGATCGACCGCGAGGTCGAGGAGGTCGCCGCGACCCTCGGTGCGAACCGATTCCAGACGGTCTCACGCGTCATTCTGCCCGGTCTCGTGCCGGCGATCCTCACCGGTTTCGCACTCGCCTTCGCACGCGCTGTCGGCGAATACGGCTCTGTCATTTTCATCGCCGGCAACATCCCCTATGTTTCGGAAATCGCGCCGCTCCTGATCGTCATCCGGCTGGAGGAGTTCAACTATGCCGGCGCCACCTCGATCGCCTGCATCATGCTGATCATCTCCTTCGTCATGCTGCTGCTGATCAATCTTCTGCAGATGTGGAGCCGCCGGAGGTACACCAATGTCCGCTGAAGCCGCAGAAGCCCGCACTTCCTTCCACGAGGCGGCCAGCGAGACCGCCGGCTGGCGCTTCACCCTGACGCTGATCGCCGTCGCCTTCATGGCGCTCGTCGTCCTGCTGCCGCTCGTCCTCGTCTTCGTCGAGGCCTTCCGCAAGGGCACGTCCGAGTTCATCGCAGCGCTTGCCGAGCCCGACGCGCTCTCGGCGATCCAGCTGACGCTCACCGTCGCGGCGATCGCCGTGCCGCTCAACCTCGTCTTCGGCATTGCCGCCGCCTGGGCGATCGCCAAGTTCGAATTCCGCGGCAAGGCCTTCCTGACCACGCTGATCGACCTGCCGTTCTCGATCTCGCCGGTCATCTCCGGCCTCGTCTACGTGCTTCTCTTCGGTTCCCAGAGCCTCATGGGACCCTGGCTCAAAAGCCACGGCGTCGAGATCATCTTCGCCGTACCGGGCATCGTGCTCGCCACCGTCTTCGTCACCTTCCCGTTCATCGCGCGCGAACTGATCCCGCTGATGGAACAGCAGGGCGCCGGCGACGAGGAGGCGGCGATCTCGCTCGGCGCCACCGGCTGGCAGACCTTCCGCTATGTGACGCTCCCGAACATCAAGTGGGGCCTGCTCTACGGCGTGCTCCTCTGCAATGCCCGCGCGATGGGCGAGTTCGGCGCCGTCTCGGTCGTCTCCGGCCACGTCCGCGGACTGACCGAGACCATGCCGCTCCACATCGAGGTCCTCTACAACGAATACAATTTTGTCGCGGCCTTCGCCGTCTCGACGCTTCTCGCCCTGCTCGCCCTCGTCACGCTCGCGCTCAAGACCATTCTGGAGCTGCACTACGGCGAGGAGATCGCAGCCAGCCGCAAACATTGAAAGGCCCCAGTGCATGGAAGTCACCATCACCAATATCCGCAAGGAATTCGGTCAGTTTCCGGCGCTGCACGACGTTTCGCTTTCCGTCGGCGCCGGCGAGCTGATCGCACTCCTCGGCCCCTCCGGCTCCGGCAAGACGACGCTCCTGCGCCTGATCGCCGGGCTCGAACAGCCGACCGCGGGCCGGATCTTCTTCGGCGACGAGGATGCTTCGCTGAAGAGCGTGCAGGAGCGCCATATCGGCTTCGTCTTCCAGCACTACGCGCTTTTCCGCCACATGACGGTCGCCGAAAACGTCGCCTTCGGGCTCAAGGTGCGTCCGGGCGCCACCCGCCCGCCGGCGGCCGAAATCCGCCGTCGCGTCTCCGACCTCCTCGACATGGTGCATCTGAGCGGGCTGGAAAAGCGTTATCCCGCCCAGCTTTCCGGCGGCCAGCGCCAGCGCGTGGCGCTCGCCCGCGCCATGGCGATCGAGCCGACCGTCCTGCTTCTCGACGAGCCCTTTGGCGCGCTCGACGCCAAGGTGCGCAAGGAGCTGCGCCGCTGGCTGAAGGAGTTCCACGACCGCACCGGCCACACCACCTTCTTCGTGACCCACGACCAGGAGGAGGCGCTCGAACTCGCCGACCGCGTGGTGGTGATGAGCCAGGGGACGATCGAGCAGGTCGGCACCGCCGACGACGTCTATGACCGCCCGAACAGCCCCTTCGTCTTCTCCTTCATCGGCGATTCCTCCAGCCTGCCGGTCTCGGTGAGGGATGGCGCCGTGCTCTTCGAGGGCAAGCGGATCGGCATCAGTGACGACGGGCCGGACGGCGACGGCAGCATCTTCTTCCGCCCGCAGGACGTCGAGGTCGCCGAGGACGGCGACGCACTCCGGGGGCGGGTCATCGCCAGCCGGCGTCTCGCCGGCACCCGCATTGCCGAGGTCGATATCTCCACCGACGGCACGGGCCACCACATCGAGATCGAGGTGCCGCTGGAGGCCCAGGTCGTGGTGGGCGGCGAGATCCGCTTCCGCCTGCAGCACTGGAAGCTGTTTCGCTGACGGCCGGCGGGAAGGGCCTCACACCAGCAAGATCATGCCGGACGAAACCGCCGTATCCTTGAAGCAGGCGAGCAGCGACCTGCGGTCGAGGCCGTCCTTCGCCGAGGCCACGAGCGCCGGCACCCGCTCTGCCCAGGCAATGCGCGCGGCATGGCCGGCGCTTTCCGGCTTCACCCGCACCTGGATCGCGATCACCACCAGATAGGAGAAGGCGGCGAGGCCGCGGCGGGCTGCTTCCGTGAAGAGGCACAAGCACGTTCGTCGCGGCGCGGATCTCTGCCTCCGCGACGCTTTGCCGATGCAACAACTACTACCGGAATCTTGGGGTTATATTTCCGCTTTGGTTGTGCTCTGGTAGGCGCGCAGGGGTATTTGTGACAAGGTAGGGGAAGAGCACCATGGTTGTCGTCAGTACGTTCAATGTCGAAAATCTGTTCTCGCGTCCGAAGGTTCTCAATATGGCGGACCACGCCAAGGCGGCGGAGATACTGAGACGCGTCAACCGGTTTTCCGAACTGCTCGACATGCGCAACTATCGTCCGTATGCCGACGAAATCCGAACACTCTACCTCGAACTCAAGGATTACGTGACGATCAACATCCGCTCCTCGCGGGTCGGCAACAACATCCTGACGGCCGACGGCAAGCTGATCGCCAAGGGGCGGGAGGACTGGGACGGCTTCGTCGACCTCGAACGCGAGCGCTTCAGCGAGGAGCAGATCCGGTTCACCGGCAAGGTCATCAAGGAGGTCGAGCCGGACATCCAGTGCTTCGTCGAGGTCGAGAGCGCCGGCACGCTGGCGCGGTTCAACACCGACATCCTGAACTCGTGGTTCAAGGACAAGATCGTCGTCGACGGCAACGATCCGCGCGGCATCGACGTGGCGCTTGCAAGCCGCGCCCTCTATCCGATCAGGACGGCCAAGACCAACGTCTTCGCGCGGGATTCCGAATGGATCATCTTCTCCCGCGACTGCCTCGAAGTGGAGATCGACATCGACGGGCGGTCGCTCTTCGTCCTGGTCAACCATTTCAAGGCCAAGGACGCGACGCCGGCGGTCTCGGACCGCAAGCGCATGCGCCAGGCGAAGGAGGTCGCGCAGATCCTCAAGACCCGCTACGACCTCTCGAAGGACCTCGTGCTGGTCGCCGGCGACTTCAACGACGAGCCCGACAGCGGTCCGCTGGAGCCGCTTCTCGCCGCCCCGGAACTCACCAACGTCCTCGACGTTCTCGACTGGCCTCAGGACGATCGCTGGACCTACTATTACGGCAAGAAGCACGAGCGCAACGCGATCGACTACATCCTCGTCTCCGACGCGCTGAAGCCGCTGGTGAAGCGGGCGGGCCTCGAGCGCCGCGGCATCGCCGGGCTCGATGAGATCACCGGCGGCGCCGAGAGCTCCTTTCCCGGCATCACCAGCTGGAAGCTCGCCGCCTCCGATCATGCCGCACTCTGGGTCGAACTCGACCTTTGAGACCCGGAGCGCCTCGCGGGCGCTCCGCGACCGGTCAGCGGTCGCTCGTTTCCCAGCGCGGATTGATCCACGGCTCTTGGTTCGACCGCGGCAGCGGCTGCTTGCCGAGAATGTGGTCGGACGCCTTCTCGCCGGTCATGATCGAGGGACCGTTGAGGTTGCCGTAGGTAATGTCCGGGAAGATCGAGCTATCGGCGACGCGCAGGCCCTCGACGCCGATCACCCGGCATTCGGAGTCGACGACCGACATCGGATCGTCCTTCGATCCCATCTTGTTCGTGCCGCACGGATGGTAGGCGCTTTCCAGATGCTCGCGCAGGAAGGCGTCGATCTGATCGTCCGTCTGCACGTGCGCACCCGGCTGGATTTCCGGACCGCGATAGTCGTCGAACGCCTTCTGCCCGAAGATTTCGCGGGTCAACCGCACGCAGTGGCGGAACTTCACCCAGTCTTCCTCGGTGCTCATGTAGTTGAAGCGGATCACCGGATCGTCCATCGGATCGGGCGAGCGGAGCGTCACCGCGCCGCGCGACTTCGAGTGGTTGTATCCGACATGCACCTGGAAGCCGTGGCTGTTCGCCGCCGCCTTGCCATCATAGGAAATGGCGACGGGGAGGAAGTGGAACTGGATGTCCGGCTGCTTCACGCCCGGTGCCGAGCGCACGAAGGCGCAGCTCTCGAACTGGTTCGAGGCGCCGAGCCCGGTGCCGGAAAAGAGCCATTGCGCGCCCGCAACCCCCTGCCAGAACCAGGGCAGCCAGGAATAGAGCGTGACCGGCTTCGTCGAGACCTGCTGGAAATAGAACTCCATGTGGTCCATCAGGTTGGCGCCGACGCCGGGACGGTCGGCGACGACCTCGATCCCCATTTCCTTCAGATGCGTCGCCGGGCCGATGCCGGAGAGCATCAGCAGCTTCGGCGAGTTGAAGGCGGAGGCCGAGACGATCACCTCGCGGTTGGCGCGCACCACCTCGATCTTGCCGGCGCGCTCGATCTCGACGCCGACCGCGCGGCCGTTCTCGATGACCACCCTTCGGGCGAAGCAGCGCACCAGCTCGACGTTCGGCCGCTTCAGCGCAGGTTTGAGATAGGCATTGGCGGCGGACCAGCGGCGTGACTTCCAGATGGTCTGCTCCATCAGGCCGAAGCCTTCCTGCTTCTCGCCGTTATAGTCGTCCGTCACCTCGAAGCCCGCCTGCCGGCCCGCCTCGACGAAGGCCTTGAACAGCGGGTTCTTCACCGGTCCGCGCTGCACGTGCAGCGGTCCGTCGGTGCCGCGCCAGCCCTCCTGGCCGCCGTGCGAATGCTCCATGCGCTTGAAGTAGGGCAGGACGTCCGCATAGCCCCAGCCCTTGGCGCCGGACTCTTCCCAGCGGGTGAAGTCTTCCGCCGATCCGCGCACATAGACCATGCCGTTGATCGAGGACGAGCCGCCGATCACCTTGCCGCGCGGCGCGGTGATGCGCCGGTTGTTGAGGTTCGGTTCGGGCTCGGAGAGATAACCCCAGTTGTAGCGCTTCATGCTCATCGGCCAGGCGAGCGCCGCCGGCATCTGGATGAACGGCCCGGCATCCGACCCGCCGTATTCTAGCACCAGCACGGTGTGCTTGCCGTCCTCCGACAGGCGGTAGGCGAGCGCCGAGCCGGCCGAACCGGAGCCGATGATGATGTAATCTGCGTTTTGCATGGTGTTGGCCCGCTCAAGCTCTTTTAAGCATGGTTGAAGTTTGTGTTGTCAATTCGCACGTATCGGTTGATTTCGCTTCCAGCAACGCGTTCTCTCGCCGTGAGACGACAATGACCGATGGGCAAATTGCATGGCCACGAATGGCTTTCACGAGAGGATGGTGCGAAAGTTGAGCGTGGTCGAGCATGCCCGGCTGGCTGGCGAGGAAAAGCGCAGGCGGAATGCTGCGCCGGCCAGAAGCACGTTTGTGCATGACTTCTGGAACGAGTTCTCGCGAGAGATACGCCGGGGATTCGGCAAGAGCCTTCGCGCCGCCGCGGTGATCTGTGCATTCGTTCTGCTTGGTGTGCTGGCTGGCCGCGTGTCCGGCTTGCTTTTCTTCATCTGGCTGGCTGTCGCCTGCCGTCTCTTGGTCTATATGGCCGGCAAAATCCTGCACACCTACTATGTGGTGACCGCTGCCTTGGTGACTTTCGTCACTTGGAAGGGCACACGGTGACGCAACAATCATCAGACTGTCGCTCGATTGTCTGAAGGCGGCGCTGTCTGTCATGAGGTGAGACCGAGAGTTGCTTGGTGAGACTCGAGATGGAGGTTGGAAAGGGACGGATGGCCAAAAAGAGCTTCACCAGCAAGCTCACCAATCGCTTGCTGAGTATCAAGGCCGCCGAGAGCGAGGCGTCGCGACGTCGAGAGCAGGCAGCCGACGGCCTGAGCATCTACCGTGACCGCCGCGATGTGCGCTTGCCATTCTATCGGATGCGCATCAATCAGAAGCGCAAGCTCTATATTGCCTTCGGCTTGCTTTGGGCCATCGTTGTCCATGACGTGTTTGGAATCAATCTGACCTTCTGCGCGATTGCCTTTGGAGCCTGCGGCTTCCTCCTTTTTGAATGGAGGCGTCGGCAGCGAGAAAAATGGGAGCGGCATTTCGACTGAGCCGTAGCCGATGATGAAGTCTGCGTTTTGCATCAGACGCTGACTCCTCGGAAGGGCGTCAGGGCAGAGGCGGACGGAGTTGACCTGGTAGGGTTTGACGATCTACGATTCCAAGATGGGTTGGAGTGCCGACAATGGGTGAACAGAAGTCTCGTGAAGCCAGATCGCCACAGCGCGACAAAACTCTCTCTTTGGAGCGCGATTGCCGGGACGCCTACGGCGAGAACAACAAGTCGCGCCGCAAGAATATTCCACTCTTCAAGGCGCAGTCGAACCGGCGGGCACGTCATGCCGCCAAGGTCGCGATTGAGACGGTGGATGATGACCAGCCGGATGCGCTGGACGCCCGCCTGGCGAACGCAGACAAGAAGGCTTCTCATCCGTTCAAGACAAAGCATCCTGATCGTCCCCTCGGAGAATGTCTCGAACGGCGCAAGCCTCGCTGATCGGTTGGCGCGTCTTCTCGTACCTCAATACGGCGCCTCGCATTTACCCATGCCGACGTAGACGGTCTTGAGCTCGGAATAATGCTCAAGCGCTGCGGCCGAGTTCTCGCGGCCGAAGCCGGATTGCTTGGATCCGCCGAACGGGATCTCGACCGGGCAGAGATTGTAGGTGTTGATCCACAGCGTCCCGGCTTCGAGTTCGTCGACCACCCGGTGGGCACGCGAGATGTCGGCGGTGAAGACGCCGCCGGCGAGGCCGAATTCGCTGGCATTGGCCCGCGCGATCACATCCGCCTCGTCGTCGAAATCGAGCACGCACATGACAGGCCCGAAGATCTCTTCGCGGGCGATCGCCATCTCGTCGGTGACGTCGGCGAACACGGTCGGCTGAACGAAATAACCTTCGCCGGAGACGTTGTTCGGAATGCCGCCGCCGGTGACGAGGGTCGCGCCCTCGGCCTTGCCCTTGGCGATGTAGCCGAGAACCTTCTCGCGCTGCGCCCAGGAAACGAGCGGCCCCATCTGCGTCGCCTCGTCCTGCGGATCGCCGATCGCGATCGCCTCGGTGCGTTCCTTGAGCCGGGCGAGGAACTTGGCCTTGATTGCCCTGTGCACGAAGACGCGGGTGCCGTTCGAGCAGACCTGGCCGGTCGAATAGAAGTTGGCGAGCATGGCGCCGGAGATCGCGCTTTCCACGTCGGCGTCGTCGAAGATGATCAGCGGCGACTTGCCGCCGAGTTCCATGGTGACGTGTTTCAGCTGCGAGGCAGCCGCCCCCGCCACCTTGCGGCCGGTCGGAACCGAGCCGGTCAGCGACACCTTGGCGACGTCCGGATGCGAAACGAGCAGCGGACCGGTGTCGCGGTCACCCTGGATGACGTTGTAGACGCCCTTGGGCAGGCCCGCCTCGATCAGGATTTCGGCGATCTTCAAGGCGCCTAGCGGGGTCACTTCCGACGGCTTGAACACCATGGCATTGCCGGCGGCGAGCGCCGGGGCCCCCTTCCAGCAGGCGATCTGCTGGGGATAGTTCCAGGCGCCGATGCCGACGACCACACCGAGCGGCACCCGCTTGGTATAGGCCCAGTCGGAGCCGAGGGGGATCTGGCTGCCGTTCAGCGCGGTTGCGGCGATGCCGCCGAAGAACTCGAAGCTGTCGGCACCCGAGGTCGGGTCGGCGACGATCGTTTCCTGGATCGGCTTGCCGGTGTCGAGCGTTTCGAGCTCGGAGAGCTCGCGGTTCCGCTCCCGCATGATCTCGGCGGCCTTCTTCAAGACGCGCCCGCGTGCCGTCGGGCTCCACGACGCCCATTCCTTCTGCGCGCGCTTGGCTGAGGCGATTGCCTTTTCGACGATCGCCGGCGTCGCCGCGTGCAGCCTTGCGATCACCTCGCCGGTCGCCGGATAGATGCTCTCGATGACGGTGCCGTCGGTATCCTCGACGTATTCCCCGTCGATGAAGTGGGAGGCTTGCGGTTGGGCTTTCATGTCCTGTCTCCTGACGGGGTGGTGACTTGCACCTCCCCCTTGAGGGGGGAGGTCGCCGCAAAGCGGCGGGTGGGGGTGATCGTCAATCTCGTCGTCGCGGCGCTCATCGCTCACCCCACCCCGGACCTGCGGTCCGACCCTCCTCCTCGAGGGGAGGCCGGGAAGCGAGCTGCCCCGCCACATAGTCCTCGACGAGCGCGACGGACGCTTCGATCGAAAGGGGGGCGGCTTTCAGAGATTGCCGGATGTAGAGCCCNTGATCGTCAATCTCGTCGTCGCGGCGCTCATCGCTCACCCCACCCCGGACCTGCGGTCCGACCCTCCTCCTCGAGGGGAGGCCGGGAAGCGAGCTGCCCCGCCACATAGTCCTCGACGAGCGCGACGGACGCTTCGATCGAAAGGGGGGCGGCTTTCAGAGATTGCCGGATGTAGAGCCCGTCGATCATCGCCGCCGCGCCGTCGGCGATGCGGCTTGCGTCATCGGCAGGGCAGAGCGGCAGAAGGCCCGACATCAGGTTGGAGTGGAGCCGCCGTGCGTAGAGCGCAAGCAGTCGCCGCACCTCTTCCGAACGCTGCGCCTCGGAATAGAAGGCGAGCCAGGCGGCGACCGTCTCGGGGGCGAACTGGTCGGCGTGGAAGCTGACCCGGATCACCGCCGAGACCCGCTCGCGCGGCGTTTGCGCGCGCCGGAGTGCCTCGGCCGCATCGCGATGGAGCGCCTGCAGGAGGTTGCGGATCGTCGCGATCAGCAGCTGGTCCTTGCTGCCGAAATAGTGGTGCGCGAGCGCCGGCGACACGCCGGCCTCGCGGGCGATCTCCGACATGGTCACGGCAAGCGATCCATGGTGGCCGATCGCCCGGAGCGCCGCGTCGACGAGTGCCTTGCGGCGCACCGGCTCCATTCCGACCTTGGGCATTGTTCTCTCCAGAATTTCGGCGACTTTATTTTTGATTGACTGATCAATCAATAAAAATCTCGTCGCCGGGAGGAGCGGCCACCGGAGCCGGGGGAGGGCGGCACGCCGCGCCCGTCCTGCCGGTTGTACGCAGCCCGGTCCCGCAACTCTTTCAATGACTTTGCCCGCGCCCGGTGTTATCGTCCCTACGACAAAGGAGGGTGCTGCCATGATTGAAGATCTCGGGCCTGTCCGTTTCTCCGCCTTGCGCGACAAGTGGGGCTGGCTTCTCGCCCTCGGCGTGATCACGCTGATCCTCGGAGCCCTCGCGCTCGCCAACCTCTTCCTCGCGACCGTCGTCTCGGTCTACTACATCGGCGCGCTGATGCTGTTGGGCGGCGTCATGCATCTCATCCACGCCTTCCAGGTGAAGGGCTGGGAGGCCGTGCTCTTCTGGGCGCTGAGCGGCGTTCTCTATACGCTCGCCGGCATCATGACCTTCCAGAACCCGCTTCTGGCATCCGCCGTGCTCACCCTGCTGATCGGCCTGGCACTGATCGCTGCGGGCATCTTCCGCCTCTGGGCGGGGCTCAAGCTCAAGGGCACGAGTGGCTGGGGCTGGCTCGCCTTCAGCGGTGCGGTGACCATCCTCGCCGGCTTTGCCATCGCCATGGGCTGGCCGGTGAACAGCCTCTGGGTGCTCGGCCTCTTCCTCGCCGTTGACCTTCTGATGCAGGGCTGGTCGATGATCGCGCTGGCGCTGGCGATCCGCGCCTGACCGCCATTAAAGTTTCATCCAATTGTCATCTTCGGGAAAGGGTTTCTTGACGAATTTCCCCGAGCCTTCCGGCCAAAAGAACAAGGCTTTGCTCGGAGAAATCTCACATGAACGCCAGCGCTGCCGCGGAAGCGGGGAATGTGCGCCGTTTCGCCAGTGACCAGCTGCTGACGCTTGCCAAGCTGGTGGTCGAGAATGCGCTGCAGCCGATCGTGGAGATCGGCACCGGGGAGGTCTTCGGCTATGAGAGCCTGATGCGCGGCCATGAGCGCCTCGGCTTCAACTCGCCGCTCGAAATGCTCGACCAGGCGGAAAGCGCGGGCGATCTCCTCGCCTTCGAGCAGATGGTCGCAAGCCGGGCGCTGGCAAAGTTCTCGGCGGTGCCGAATTTCGCCGGCCACACGCTTTTCCTCAATCTCGACGTCCGGCTGATCCCGCACGGCGACCAGTTGCTCGATACGCTGCTGGAGCACCTGCGCAAGGCCAGCATCCCGCCGTCCTCCGTCTGCTTCGAGCTTTCCGAACGCTTCGACAATACCAGCGTCCCGCAATTCGCCGAACTCGTGGCGCGCATGCGCCGCTCCGGCTTCAAGCTTGCGATCGACGACTTCGGCGTCGGCCACGGCGAGATGAAGCTCCTCTGCGATTTCCCGATCGACTACGTGAAGATCGACCGCCATTTCATTGCCGGCCTCGACGAGAACCCGCGCAAGCGCCACCTCGTCCGCAACATCGTCAGCTTCTCCCACGTGCTCGGTGTACGGGTGATTGCCGAAGGCATCGAGACGGAGGGCGAGTTCCTCGCCTGCCGTGAATTCGGCGTCGACCTCGTCCAGGGCTGGTACATCGCCCGGCCGTCCACCCTGCTTGCCGAGCTCAAGCCTTCCTTCCACCACCTGCAGGATGTCGGCAAGAGCCGCCGCAGCAGCCAGTCGCTCGACGAAATCCTCATCCGCCGGCAGATCGAGCTTCTGCCGACCGTCTACGAACACGAGGGCATCGACAGCGTCTTCGATCTCTTCCGGCGCAATCCGCAGCAGTCCTTCTTTCCGGTGCTGAACGCCAACAACGAGCCGCGCGGCATCATCTGCGAGGCGCCGCTCAAGGAGTTCATCTACCGGCCCTTCGGCCGCGACCTCCTGAAGAACAAGGTCTACGAGCGTTCCGTCGCCAATTTCGTCGAGCGTGCGCCGGTGGTCGGCCTCGACGCCGACGCCGAGCGGCTGATGTCGACCTTCGCCAACATGGAAGGCTCGGACTGCGTCATCCTCACCGAGAACATGCGCTATGCCGGCGTCGTCTCGGCCGCCTCGCTGATCCGCGTCATCAACGAGAAGCAGCTACAGATCGCCCAGGACCAGAACCCGCTGACCGGGCTTCCCGGCAACCGCGCGATCCGCGACTTCATGCAGGATGCCGCCCGCGACGGCGACGACGTCCGCCACCTCTGCTACTGCGACTTCGACAACTTCAAGCCCTTCAACGATCACTACGGCTTCCATCTCGGCGACCATGCGATCACGCTGTTTGCCGCGCTGCTGCGCCGCTACTTCTTCTCCGAAGGCGATTTCCTCGGCCATGTCGGCGGCGACGATTTCTTCATCGGCGTCCGCGACTGGACGCGCGAGGAGCTGACCGAAATCCTCGACCGGCTGCTCTCAGATTTTCATGTCGATGTCGCCGAACTCTATTCGGCGGAGGACCGGGCGGCCGGCATGGTCCGCGGCCACGACCGGCAGGGCAGGGAGCGCGACTTCCCGCTGATGCGCTGCTCGATCGGCGTGCTCGAACTGCCGGCGGACCTCGTCATCGAGGATATCCAGCGCGTCAGCGCCGAGATCGCCGGTATCAAGAAGCGGGCCAAGGAGAGCGAAAGCGGCCTTGCCGTCGAGGTTTTCGGCGGTCACGGCGGCTGATGCACGTCGTTCGTGTGCGGCTTGTCGCCTCCCGCGGCAATGAGCCTCCTTTTCACCACAGGCGTGCTACTCTATGCCATCTCTGATAAGAGCAAAGAGGAGTTGCCGCCATGACGCTGCCCGCATCGATGTGTTTTGTCGATCTGCCCTCCTATGGCCCGCCGGAGGTAATGGTGCTGGGTTCCTCGGCGCTGCCGAGCCTCGGGCCGGGCGAGATACTGGTCCGTGTCGAGGCGGCCGGCGTCAACCGGCCTGACGTCGCCCAGCGGCAGGGCATCTATCCGCCGCCGAAGGGTGCAAGCCCCGTGCTCGGGCTGGAGATCGCCGGCGAGGTGGTGGCGCTCGGCCACGGCGTCAAGGAGTACGAGATCGGCGACAAGGTCTGCGCGCTCGCCAATGGCGGCGGCTATGCCGAATATTGCGCCGTGCCCGCCGGACAGGCGCTGCCCTGGCCCACGGGCTTCGACGCGGTGCAGGCCGCCGCACTTCCCGAAACCTTCTTCACCGTCTGGGCGAACCTCTTCCAGATGGCCGGCCTCACCGAAGGCGAGACGGTGCTCATCCACGGCGGCACCAGCGGTATCGGCACGACGGCGATCCAGCTCGCCAAGGCCTTCGGCGCCGAGGTCTTCGCGACCGCCGGATCGGTGGAAAAGTGCGAGGCCTGCGTGCGGCTCGGCGCGAGGCGCGCCATCAACTACCGCGAGGAGGATTTCGTCGAGGTGATCCGCACCGAGACCGGCAAGCGCGGCGTGGACACGATCCTCGACATGATCGGGGCGCGCTACTTCGAGAAGAACCTCGCTTGCCTCGCCAAGGACGGCTGCCTGTCGATCATCGCCTTCCTCGGCGGCTCCACGGTCGAAAGGCTCGACCTCACCCCGATCATGGTGAAACGCCTGACGATCACCGGCTCGACCATGCGCCCGCGCACGGCCGAGGAGAAGCGCGGCATCCGCGACGAGCTCGTCGCCGAGGTCTGGCCACTGCTCGAGGCCGGCACCGTCGCCCCGGTGATCCACAGCGTGCTGCCGTTCGCCGACGTAATCGAGGCGCACCGGCTGATGGAATCGAGCCGGCACATCGGCAAGATCATCCTCAAGCTCCCCTGATCCGGTCCGAAATCGGTCGTCTTCCGACATGGCTGCAACGATGCCGTTGCAGACGAGTGCTTGACGCCTTCGCGCAGGCGGGGGAGTGTCGGGCATGACACCGGGAGCCATGGCACAGGGAGCGGTGACGCATGACGGAGGCATTCTCACAGGCGGTTCGCGAGTTCGAGGCGGGGCGGCTCCGCTCGGCCCTTGCGAAGGCCGGTGAGGCGCTCGCCGCATCGGACGGGCGGGACGGGTCGCTGCTTCGCCTGATAGGCGACATCCGCCTGAAGATGGGCGAGCGCGTCGAGGCGGCCGACGCCTACGTCCGGGCGGCGGAGGTGTCGGACGCTCCGACCGCGGCGGAATGCCTGAAACGTGCAGTCACAATCTATGCCGCAGAAGGCGCGACGGACAGCATCCTTCCGGTCGGCACACGCGCGGTCGGCCTCAATCCGGAGGACCGCGAGCTCGCCTTCGCGGTGGCGAGCGCCTTCTTCAGCCGCGGCCGGCTGCAGGAGATGGAGCCGCTGCTCGACCGCCTCGATCGCCGGATCGACCGCCATCTCGCCCTCGTCATCAACCATCACCGGCTGACAGGCCGCTTCGAGGAACTCTGCTATGAACTCGATGAGGGCCTGAAGGCGAGCCCGTGGGACTGGTTCCTCAACACCTCCCGCTTCGCCGTCGCCCGGGAGGTGCTCGATTTCGCCGTCATGGCCCGGCACGAGGCGCTGATGAAGGAGCCGGACGCCCCGTTTTCGGCCGGTCTGCTTGCCCGCGAACTGGCGCTCAGCCGGCTGATCTGGAGCGAGGACGAGGCGCTCAATGCACGTCCCTCGCTGGAGACGGCGGGCTATGCCGTGACGCGCCCCTCCGCCGGACACGGCAGGCGTCGGCCCTTTTCCCCGCCCGGTGAAAAGATCCGCATCGGCTATCTCTCCAACGATTTCTACTGTCATCCGATGATGACGCTCTTCCTGCAGACGATGGCCTCGCACGATCCGGAGCGTTTCGATCTTCGCCTCTTCTCCTATACCGAACCCCATGTCGCCGCGAAGCAGGGGGAGTGGCCGGAGCACCTGCGCCGGGCGGTGATCCCTGTCGGCGAGCTCAGCGACGCCGCGGCTGCCGAACGCATCGACGCCGAGCGGATCGACATCCTCGTCGACCTCAAGGGGCACACGATGGGTGCCCGCCTCGGCATCGTCAATCTCTGCCGCGCCCCGGTGAAGGCGACCTATCTCGGCTATCCGGGCAGCGTCACCGGCGTCGATCTCGACTACGCGATCACCGATCCGGTGGTGACACCGGACACGAGCAAGCCCTTCTACGGCGAAAAGCTTTGCCGCCTGCCGGAGACCTACCAGGCGAACGACTGGCGGGCGCGGCCGCTGCCGGTCTTCATGGAGCGGGAGGATGCCGGCCTGCCCGAGGACGCCTTCGTCTTCGGCGCCTTCAACGCGCCCTACAAGATCACTGCGCGCACGCTCTCCCTCTGGGCCGAGGTGCTGCGGGCGGTGCCGGATTCGGTTCTCTGGGTTCTTTGTCCGCTGCCGCTGGCAAGACGCAACCTGCTCGCCGCGCTGGAGGCGCAGGGCGTTGCGCGTCAGCGCGTCTTCTTCGCCGAGCGCAAGCCGGGTGCCGCCCATATCGACCGCCTGCCGCTTGCCGATCTCGGGCTCGACACGCTTCCCTTCAACGGCGGTGCGACGATCGCCGACCTGCTCTGGGCCGGGCTGCCGCTCGTCACCGTCCGCGGGCGGTCCTTCGCCGCGCGGACGTCGGCGAGCCTCCTTCTCGCCGCCGGCCTGCCGGAACTCGTCGCCGAAGACGACCGCGCCTTCGTCGATACCGCAGTCACGCTCGCCCGCGATCCCTATGCCCTGGCCGGCTTTCGCCAGCGCCTCGATGCCGGGCGTTTCGTGCGTCCGCTCTTCGACGGCGAGCGCTTCACCCGCCATCTCGAACGCGGCTACGAGATGATGGCGGCGCGGGCGAGGGTGGGGCTCTCGCCCGACCATATCGACGTCCCCGCCGATCCGCCGCGCGCCGCACCGTTCCACCGTCCGTGAGGGCGGAGCGTCTATTTTAGCATCTGTGCTTGTAACGCCGCGGTTCCGCTCCTATCTTCAGTCCAACGTCAACGTAACGAAGGGAGGTGATCCGATGTCTAGTGAGATTTCGGTTTGCGTGAAGGGCTTGGTCAAGGCGTCGGTCACGACGGGGCAGCCCTCGGCCTGATCCGAGCTTTGATCGGAGCGGCGATACGCCGATCCGGGTCCTTCTCCGGACCAAACTCATGGAAGGACCGCCTCGTGCGGTCCTTTTTTGTTCGGGGCGTCAGTCTCTCCCGGTGCATCACGGAGGCGGATAGTCTATCAACGACGGCAGTCGAAACAGGATCGAGATCTGCCATGTCGAACCCCGTCACCGTCGAAGTCACCCGCGGAAACATCGTCGAAAGCCGCCATCGCGGCATCGCCGTCGTGGTCGATGGCGATGGCGGCGTGATCACCGCGGTGGGCGATATCGAGGCGCCGACCTTCCCCCGTTCGGCCTGCAAGGCGATGCAGGCGCTGCCGCTCGTCGAGAGCGGCGCGGCCGACGCCTATGGTTTCGGCAATCGCGAACTGGCGCTCGCCTGCTCCTCCCATTCCGGCGAGGATGCCCATGTCGAGACGGCGGCCGCCATGCTCGCCAAGGCCGGGCGCAGCGTCGAGACGCTCGAATGCGGCGCCCACTGGTCCTTCGACCAGGCGACCCTCATCCATCAGGCCCGCACGCTGGAGAGGCCGACCGCGCTTCACAACAACTGTTCCGGCAAGCATTCGGGCTTCGTCTGCGCCTCGTGCCACATGGGTTTCGATCCGAAGGGCTATGTCGGCTACGACCATCCGCTGCAGGCGGAAATCCGCGCCGTCATGGCGGACCTGACCGGCGCGCCGCTCGGCCGCGACAATTGCGGCACCGACGGCTGCTCGATCCCGACCTATGCCGTGCCGCTCGTCTCGCTCGCCCACGGTTTTTCGAAGATGGCGACGGGCAGGGGCCTCGGCGCCGCCCGCGCCGCAGCCTCGCGCCGGCTGATCGAGGCGTGCATGGCCGAGCCCTTCTATGTCGCCGGCACCAAGCGCTTCTGCACGAAGCTGATGGAAGTCGCGCCGGGCCGGATCTTCGCCAAGACCGGGGCGGAGGGCGTGTTCTGCGCGCTGATCCCGGAGACGGGCGTCTCGATCGCCGTCAAGTGCGAGGACGGAACGAGCCGCGCCGCCGAGGCGATGGTCGCGGCCCTGCTCGCCCGCCAGTTCGACAAGGATAGCGCGGAAGAGGCAGCCCTGATTGGCATGGCGAACCATTCCATGCGCAACTGGAACGGCCTGCATGTCGGCGACGTGCGGGTGACGGACGCGCTGTTTGCGTGAGGCTCGAGCACCTCACTCCGTCATCCCGGCCTTGAGCCGGGAACCAGCGGGCGAGCGTCCGCGAGCCGAAGAGACTCTTTCCTTGCCGTTGCGCCCAAAGAGTCTCCGCGCGCGATGGACATCGCGCGGCTGGCAACTGTATTGCGGTAGGAA
>NZ_JBLQTA010000017.1:0-92905 GCF_048159625.1 Ciceribacter azotifigens
AACCAAGGTCGGCATGAGCGCATCCGTGATGTGGGCGGCAGTTCATGGTTAGTCCATCCAGTCCTCGAATGTCTCCTCTTGGCGCAAAGCTGCCGTAGCCTCGCCTTGAACGGATTCGAACCCGCAGCCCGCATCTGCCTTTCTCAAGGCTCTGAAAAAACAGCTGATTGTGCGCTCGCCACCGCTTTTTCTACCGCAGGAGAAGAAGCGTGGGATTGGTCATTCGATCAGGCTTTCTCGCCGTTCGCTTCGTTGGGCGACTGATGTAACTTAATTGGCTCGGGCGGATAGATCTCCTGGAACCGGGAGTGTGCCTGGCACCAGGCGGCCGCCGACGGGGACAACCAGCCGGTCATTTCCACCATGCTGTCGTAGCGCTTCGGCAAGTTCCACATGATGACCGGCTCGTGATGGGCAATGCGGTTGCGCAGGCTGCGGGTCTGTGCCAGTGGGCCAGAGAAATCCTTCCTTCGCAAGCCCTTTCCGTCCGCCTTGCGGGCGATCTTGTGCAGGGTCGTCTGCCACAGAGTTTCATAGTCCTTGCCGAACATGGCGGTCCAGAAGCTGAACGTCAGCGCCGCGACGACCCGGCCGGGCGTCGGCTCCTTCTTGGCTTCCTGAATGTCCTGAATCGCCTTGGCGAGCTGTTCGGGCTGCCATTCGCCGAGCAGCAATCCCGGTTCGTGAAACCAGCTTTCATTGACTGCTTCGGTCATGACGGCATGGATGCGATTGCGCAGTGCCACCTCCAGCATCTGCAGCGGCGTATAAAGACTTTCCGAAATCAGGGTATTGAGCGTATACAGCTCGATAGCACGGTCCCGGTCGCCATTCGCCCAGTCGAGGTAACGGCCAAACCGCTCCAGGGAAAGCGCCATTTCCAGCGCTTCATAGGAAACTGGCTTCCCTACTTCCTCTTGCATTTTTTCCCCACCCCCTCTATATGGGTAATCGTACACCCCGGTACCGTCTCTGCCCTAGGCATGCGGCCGGGGTAATTTTTTGCCCTAATCACTTGAGATGCTTCGGGGTTTGCAAGGCCGCCTTGGCTTCCTTCCGCTGCTTCTTTTCAGCAGTAAATTCCGGCTCAAGCGCCTGAATCTTGGCCACCAGGCCGTCTAGGTGGTAGATATTGCTGTTCCAGTCCCCAGCGGCGGTCTTGCGCATTTCGCGCTTGATATAGCCAGCCTTCTCCAGAGCGCGCATATTGTTCTGGATGGTCTTTTCCGTGACATCCATGCGTTTCGCCAGTTCCTTCTTGGCCGGAAACGGCTTGCGCGTCGGCTCATGCCAGTAATCCAGGAGCTGGATGATGATGTTCATCTGCATCGCGTTGATGCCAAGGCGGCGTTGCGCCTGGATCAGGATGGAGGGAATGCCGGCATAGCCATGGCTATAGACGGCCTTGCCCCAGATGCGCTCGGTTGAGGACGGCTTCTTAGCTGCGGGCTTAGGGAAGTTGATGACTTCTGCATCGGTAGGCGTTGCGCTCATGGTTTTAAATCTCCTTCGGTTGCAAAGAAGATACGTGGGCGCATACCGGCTTTCAATGAATGGGACAGTCGAGGGTATGGAAAACTGAGGGGGTACCCTAATCTGCGTTGATTGTGCTGTGTCCACTTGTAGTGCTATAAGGTTCACGCTGTTTTAGTGGATGGCTTTCGCCCCCACCTCGGGTAGTCAGCTTCCATACGGGTGGGATTGGTACTTTCCATACCAAAGCTGCGATTTTCTTGTTGTAGAGAGGTCGTAGCATGCCGAAGTCAGGCTAGGAAGGGCGAACGCGCCCTCACACGGCCCGTGCCCCGTCTTCTGAAGGCGCCCACGCGGTGATCGCTCTGGACAAATTGTTGGTCGAGCTTGGCTCTACGGCTGCCAATCTGTCATGTGTAACACATTTCCTCCAAGCTTCTGAAACGCACGCTGGCGACAGGAAAAAACGATAATCTGCTGCTCGCGAGACTGCCTGTGGAGTGCGTCGAACATCTTCTCGATGCGATCGTCGTCGGAGTAGACCAGCGCATCATCGAGGATGACGGGCGCTGGCCTACCGTCACGCGCCAGAAGCTTTGCAAAGGCGAGGCGCGTCAGCGCGGACAGCTGCTCCCGCATTCCGCCGCTCAGGCGATCGACATCTTCTTCCTGTCCGTTGCGCAGAATGGTCTGGGGTAGAAGCGTCTTGTCATCGAAGGTGATCGAAACATCGTCGAAGAGCAGTCTGAGCAGCGGCCCCAGTTCAGCCATGACAGGTTTGAGGTAAAGTTCGCGAGCCTCTGTCCTGGCAGTTTCCAAGGCGGCAGCAACACGCTGCAGGACAGCCACCTCCTTCTCGAATGCAGCCACCCGCGCGGTCGCGGCAGTGAGCGCATCCCAGGTCTCCCGCCATTTCTCTTCCACCGCCTCGTCGGATTGCGCCCGGATCTCTGCGTTCAGCCCGGCCATGGTCTCCCGCAGCGAATTGATCTCCTTGTCGACCGCTGCCTCGATAGAGCGAGCGCGCGTCAATGCCGCCTCGATCGACGCGAGATCACCAGCGTCTGCTCCTACTCTCAGCGCAAGTGCCTCCGCCTCAGAAAGCGATTGGTCTAGATCGGTCAGCGTGGACGACAATGCGCGTTCGCGCTCTGCGCGCGCTTCTTCTGGCCCCAGGATCGCAGCCAACTGCGCCCGATCGGACATGAGAGACGCCAACGCCGTTTCAGCAGCGACGAAGGCTTCGTCAGCACGGGGCTGTTCTGGCACTACCTCGCGCAGAGCGAGGCGCGCCTGCTTTCGGCGTTCTTCGGCTTGCGCCAGCGCTGTCCGGAGCAGCGTCGGATCCTCAGTCGGGTCGACAACTTCAAGGCTGATCGTGTCAGCCGCGGCGACAGCCTCTCTCAACGTCGCCAAGCCCTCCGGAGCGATGAAGGATAGCCGGCCCCGTAACTGGTTCAGGTCAGCTTCGGCCTGCTGTACCCTCTCCTGCCGATCCCGTGCCGCAGAGAGGCTGTCTACGCCCATTGAGGCAAGGAGCGCGCTTCGTGCCGCTTCTGCCTGCACCAGTTGACCGTCATTCCGACCGGCGCGGTTCGATCGCAGCGTGATTGTTCCAATTCCTGGAACAGCAAGCCGAGCCTGCCCCTCGTAGGTTTGGTCTTCCCCGTCTGCCAGAGGCTTGCCGTCCAGGGTCACCGTTGCGACCGCATCGGCCTCGTAGTGAATTGAAAGTGAGGGGCGAGCGGCCTCATCGATGGCACGGAGCTTAGCAATCTCGACTTCGCGGGTTTGCAGCTCATCGATAGCCTTTGCCGGAATTTTCAGGAAGGCGAGTTGCGCCTCGCCCTCTTCAATGCCTTGGCGGATCTTCTCCGCCTCGGCCAAGCGTTGCTTCAAGTCATCCAGGCGCTCAAACGCCTCACGTGCCTTTGTTGCCGTGTCGAAGCGGGCAAGCCGATCTCGGAGCTCCTGCTCCTGAGCCTCCGCAAGCTCAACGTCCTCCCGTGCCTTTTCGATAGCGTCAGCCGTCTCTCGGCGGCGCTTTATCGCTTCAGCCCGATTGTTCTCTGCGGAAACCGTACTTTCCTGCAGAACGGTTCGGCTCCGGCGTTATACTGTTCCTCAAAAACAGTATAACCGTCGAGAGGGTACGGACAAGACGGGATCGTAGATAAACTCGCCTTGAAGGGATTTGAACCAGCGGTACTTACTCGGCTGGTTAAGCGCTTGATAGCACGTACTTTGCGACTTTCGATTCAGCGAATTCAGGCGCCGTCAAAGCAAGGTAGAAATTTACGTCGTTCACCGATCTCCCGTGTTCAGCGTCCAGTTGAATAACCAATTCTGATGAACGCCTCTTGACTTGTTCACCGTTTTAGGCGATTCAACAGAACGATGAAACCAGTAAATTCAGTGAACATCGAACGATCTGCACCTCAGGTGATCGAGGATTTCCTGACCGGCGTGCCCAACCTGCAGATCAACAGCATTGAACGGGAGTCCATCGATTCCGGTCGCTGGAGCGCCGATATCAAGGTAAAAGCGCAATTTGCAGGCAAACCCCTTAACCTCGTAATCGAAGTTAAAGCCTCTGGGCAGCCGCAAATGGTGAGGAATGCTGCTGAGACCCTGCAGCGGCACTTACAGAATGTGCAAAAAGACTATGTACCGGTGGTCATGGCGCCATACTTGTCGCCGCAAGCGCGTGCAGTGTGTCGAGAAGAAAATGTTGGCTATCTCGATTATTTCGGCAATGCTCTGATTACGTCCGACGGGATCTACATAGAGCGATCTGTTCCAGGCCGGCCAGAGTCAGAACGACGCAGCCTCAGATCCATGTACAAGCCCAAAGCGGCGCGCGTTCTACGATGCTTGCTCCACCACCCAGGCCGCCATTGGCGTATTTCTGACTTGGCGGAGGCGGCGAAGGTAAGTGCTGGCTTGGCGAGCAATGTTGGCGCCCGCATTCGTGAGTTTGGCTGGGCCGAATTAACCGATGATGGGCTCGTGCTCGTATCTCCAGATGATCTGCTGGACAGTTGGGCTGAAAATTACCAACCGCCCAAAGGCGAAGTGTACCATTGCTATACACCCTATCACGGTCGACAACTCACCGACCGCGTTCGGGCTGCAGCTGGACATGGGCAGGTCGTTCTGGCGTCCTTTTCTGCGGCCGAATGGCTCGCTCCGTTCGTGCGCCATCCGAACAATTATATCTATGCCGATGAGCCAGGCTTCGTATCGCTGACAGAGGCAATCAATTTAAAACCCGTCTCTAAGGGTGGCAACATCGTTGTCGTCCTTCCGGATGAAGATGGCGTCTTAGATGATGCAATACAGGTCTCCGAAGGGTTGCGTGCCACCAGCGCGGTCCAAACATATCTCGATCTCTCTAACTCGGGAGACCGCGGGAAGGAGGGGGCCCAATTCCTTCGCTCAAAACTGATAGACTGGCGGACATGATAGAAGAACCTAGATACGCTCCCGAATATTCCGATCGCTTGAGCACCGCCGTTCGGTCTGTTCTTGTCGAAATCGGACAAACCCTTGGCAGTTATCGTGGCCAATTCGCAGTCGTCGGTGGCGCAGTACCTTGGCTTCTCCTAGAGGACGCTGAGATGAAGCATGTCGGCACGGGCGATGTTGATCTCAGCCTCGACGCTGAGGCATTGGCCGACGATGCGCAATACAAGGGACTCGTCGATTCCCTCCGAGCGCAGGGTTACGCTCCGCGCGAACACCTGAGAAATTTCCAGATGGTCCGCACGGTCAGCCCCGGAGATGGCGGAGAGGACATTGAGGTCCTGATTGATTTCCTTAGGCCGTTTGACGCAGTGATCAAAAAAAACCGTCCTCCCCTGACTGCCGATTTCGCAACTCAGCGTGCATTTGGTGCGGACCTGGCCACCCGTTTTTATGAAATGGTCGCAATCGAAGGTAAGATGCCCAACGGTGGCAAGAACCGCGTGATGATTGCAGTCGCTTCGATTCCGGCTCTGCTTGCGATGAAGGGCCATGCGATCGAAGGACGGAACAAACCTAAAGACGCCTATGACATCTATTATTCGGTCCGAAATTTCCCAGGCGGACTGGACGCTCTTGTGGAAGCTTGCGGACCGCTTATGGGCGCGAAGAGCGCTACTGAAGGCTACCAAAAAATTGCTGAGAAATTCAGGGAAGTCGACGATTTTGGTCCGGTCTGCGTGCGAACCTTCGTAGAGAAGGAAGACATCTTGGACGGTCGTACAGGCGATGAATGGCAGCAAGACGCTTACGGACAAGTGCGGACCTGGCTTGCCGCTTTAGGGTTTTAACTCATTCCCCACTTGGCGCTGCCCCGGCTAAGCTGCGATAAGAATTTCGACATAAAGCAATTTTTTCGGCTGAACGTTGGTATGGAGAAGTTACAAACTGGGTCAGTCCCCGCCTATGATCAACACATGGTTGACAGAAGCGTCCGAAGACAACGCCGTGCCCGCCATCGACGTCCTTCACATGGTACCCTCAGGATCGCAGGTGAAGGTCACCGCCAGATCCACCGCCGTGCCGTTGAGCATCGTCACCTGGTGCGCAGCGAGATACGAGCGTCGCATATCATGACCTCGCTGCTGACTATGCTCTTGAAGGGATGTGAACCTGCGACCCGCTGTTAGCGCCGGCGATGCTATTGAAAAATAGCGCTTGCTTCGACTTCGTAACCCTCTCCGGAGCAGATGCGCCGGTGTTTCGGTCCATGCCTCCGCGAGTGAGGTGACCTGCCTGGCGCAGGGCGTCCATTACATCTGGCTCGTTTCGATCCACGCCTCCGCGAGGGAAGCGACATCGATCAGCAGGATATGTCGGGTGGGTAGCGGGAGTTTCGATCCGCGCCTCCGCGAGGGAGGCGACCGCGCCCGTCGGCATCATCACGAAATTCATCGTGTTTCGATCCACGCCTCCGCGAGGGAGGCGACCTGTCCCGGCATTCGGGTTGTTGTTGCCCATAAGTTTCGATCCACGCCTCCGCGAGGGAGGCGACATGCGCGTCGATCTCGCAACGGGCACTTTCGAACAGTTTCGATCCACGCCTCCGCGAGGGAGGCGACTGTGGGACTCCTTCGATGAACGCAGCTACCGTTCGTTTCGATCCACGCCTCCGCGAGGGAGGCGACTTGGGGGGAGAGTAGCGTGAGCATTCTAAACGAGTCTCGATCCACGCCTCCGCGAGGGAGGCGACCAGACGGTCGAATGTATCTTGCATTTGATCACCCGTTTCGATCCACGCCTCCGCGAGGGAGGCGACATTACACTCTATCAGTGGTTCCGCCAGAGACGTGGTTTCGATCCACGCCTCCGCGAGGGAGGCGACGGTGCGGGCCGTCGGTATTGAAGCCGCGAGCGCGGTTTCGATCCACGCCTCCGCGAGGGAGGCGACCTTGGTCCCGGAAATAACCCCGTTCCAGGCGGCTGGTTTCGATCCACGCCTCCGCGAGGGAGGCGACGTGTGCGGTCTACAATGTCGGCTGGCAGAACATGTTTCGATCCACGCCTCCGCGAGGGAGGCGACTGGTCGGTCCCGCATCATCGGCCGCATAAACGAGGTTTCGATCCACGCCTCCGCGAGGGAGGCGACGCGGCTTTCCGAACCGTGCCACGCCCCCGTTGGCGTTTCGATCCACGCCTCCGCGAGGGAGGCGACCGCGCCGGGATCACCAAATATTTCAATGGCATAGTTTCGATCCACGCCTCCGCGAGGGAGGCGACCAGTGATCCGTCGAGCGATCAGAACAGGGTTGCGGTTTCGATCCACGCCTCCGCGAGGGAGGCGACACTCGGCGAACGATCCCTTGCCGACATCCTCGACGTTTCGATCCACGCCTCCGCGAGGGAGGCGACGGGTTGCGCAGGGCTCGCTCTATCTGTGGCAATTGTTTCGATCCACGCCTCCGCGAGGGAGGCGACGTTCGGCTTTCGAAGACGAGGGCGGCGTGATGGAGTTTCGATCCACGCCTCCGCGAGGGAGGCGACACGAGAAAATCGGCCTGTTCGAACGGGTCAAGGAGTTTCGATCCACGCCTCCGCGAGGGAGGCGACCGGCGGCGATACGTGATGAAATGGCTTACGTCCAGTTTCGATCCACGCCTCCGCGAGGGAGGCGACCTGCTTCGCCGACGCATCGTCGTTCTTGATGACGATGTTTCGATCCACGCCTCCGCGAGGGAGGCGACTGGACTGCAGCAACGATCGTGATCTCGTCATGACGTTTCGATCCACGCCTCCGCGAGGGAGGCGACTTGCTCGCGGTCGCGACGTCGCCGGTCACCGGAACGTTTCGATCCACGCCTCCGCGAGGGAGGCGACCGTCCGCGCCGACCGGCTTTTCCGACCGGATCATGTTTCGATCCACGCCTCCGCGAGGGAGGCGACGAACGCCACGCTTCGCTTCGAGCGGACCATGACGTTTCGATCCACGCCTCCGCGAGGGAGGCGACCGAAACGAAACGACGGAGGTCAGGACGACATGAGGTTTCGATCCACGCCTCCGCGAGGGAGGCGACTCCCAATCTCCCGCCATGATGCAGCCATAAGGAAGTTTCGATCCACGCCTCCGCGAGGGAGGCGACCGGTGTTGGCGGCACGGGGCAGGGTATCAGCATCGTTTCGATCCACGCCTCCGCGAGGGAGGCGACACAAGCAGAGTGCGGAAGCGCTCATGTCTTCTCCGTTTCGATCCACGCCTCCGCGAGGGAGGCGACATGGGTCTGGCTACAGTCAGGCGACGGTATGGGCGTTTCGATCCACGCCTCCGCGAGGGAGGCGACTCACCCTGCCTCGGCGGGGCGCTTTGCCATGGGAGTTTCGATCCACGCCTCCGCGAGGGAGGCGACCGTTCCGGCGATCACCATTTCAACGCCGCTATCCGAGTTTCGATCCACGCCTCCGCGAGGGAGGCGACGTACCATTTTGCACCATGTCACGCATTTTAATGCGTTTCGATCCACGCCTCCGCGAGGGAGGCGACTCACGTTCGCAAGCGTGCCGGGATACTTGCCGGCGTTTCGATCCACGCCTCCGCGAGGGAGGCGACTCAGCGCCGCGAGCCCTGCCGTCCCTTCACCGGTGTTTCGATCCACGCCTCCGCGAGGGAGGCGACCCTGGTCGAGATAGAGAATGCCTCCCGTATACGTGTTTCGATCCACGCCTCCGCGAGGGAGGCGACCAGGTCCGACGATGTCACCCTTGTTCGGGTCGAGTTTCGATCCACGCCTCCGCGAGGGAGGCGACATGTTTCCGGCTATGGCGGGAGCCTCTACTGATGGTTTCGATCCACGCCTCCGCGAGGGAGGCGACCGATCGGCATCGGCACGCTGGCATAGCCGGCCGTGTTTCGATCCACGCCTCCGCGAGGGAGGCGACCCCGCCAACCCCTACGGTTCCGCTGGTGATGCGCAGTTTCGATCCACGCCTCCGCGAGGGAGGCGACTTGGAGGGTGTCACCTCATTCCACGGCGGGAAGTTGTTTCGATCCACGCCTCCGCGAGGGAGGCGACAATGGAGTTGGTCAAGCATTCTATATTGACACTGGTTTCGATCCACGCCTCCGCGAGGGAGGCGACGAAATAACCGCATCGAAGGAGTTATCCTTGAACGGTTTCGATCCACGCCTCCGCGAGGGAGGCGACCGAGGCGGAAGCCGTCGCAGCCCTTGATGCTGCTGTTTCGATCCACGCCTCCGCGAGGGAGGCGACCACGAAGGCATTGTGCTTTCGCGCTACAAGGATTCGTTTCGATCCACGCCTCCGCGAGGGAGGCGACACGTGCGCGATCTTCTGATCGCCCAGATGCCGCTAGGTTTCGATCCACGCCTCCGCGAGGGAGGCGACTTGCTTCGCGGTGCAGGAGTGAGGTGTTATGGCCAAGTTTCGATCCACGCCTCCGCGAGGGAGGCGACGCGGCATCACCAACTTCGAAGCGATCAAGCTTCTGTTTCGATCCACGCCTCCGCGAGGGAGGCGACCCTTGCTTGGCTCGACCTTGTACTCACTGACATGGTTTCGATCCACGCCTCCGCGAGGGAGGCGACGCCGCCTTGGTGTCCGCCTGGTCCGTTACAAGGGGTTTCGATCCACGCCTCCGCGAGGGAGGCGACTGCCAAAAGCGTTCGCATTGGCGACTGGCTCAAGTTTCGATCCACGCCTCCGCGAGGGAGGCGACAGAGCCGGGCGAAGAGGTTGCGATCATGTCCATGGTTTCGATCCACGCCTCCGCGAGGGAGGCGACGGTCGATGATCAGATAGCCGCGCTGGAAGTTGCCGTTTCGATCCACGCCTCCGCGAGGGAGGCGACCCTGCTCCATCGCGATCTCGAAGCGACGGGCGTCGTTTCGATCCACGCCTCCGCGAGGGAGGCGACATTCCTTCGGCCGTAACGGTCGTGGGCGGTGCCGGGTTTCGATCCACGCCTCCGCGAGGGAGGCGACTCGGCGCTCTTTCCGAGATGTCGCGCGCTGCGAGGTTTCGATCCACGCCTCCGCGAGGGAGGCGACTTCCCGGCCCCGACAAAGGGATGGCTGGCGAACGGTTTCGATCCACGCCTCCGCGAGGGAGGCGACCGCCGCGCGCCGCCAATTTGCGCGCTTTTTAGACCGTTTCGATCCACGCCTCCGCGAGGGAGGCGACAAAGGCAGGTGGCGTGATGCAAGGACTTGTCAAGGTTTCGATCCACGCCTCCGCGAGGGAGGCGACGACAACATCGTTACATGGTTTGGCTACAAGGATGTTTCGATCCACGCCTCCGCGAGGGAGGCGACGCGGTGCTGCTGGAGCCTGCTGCGCAACTTCCGGGTTTCGATCCACGCCTCCGCGAGGGAGGCGACGCCCAACCACTGCAATTGAAAGCGGAGGGCAAGGTTTCGATCCACGCCTCCGCGAGGGAGGCGACTCATGCGGTCCGCCACAGATCGGGCATCACGCATGTTTCGATCCACGCCTCCGCGAGGGAGGCGACTGTTTACGGTCAGTTGACCGCCCCAAATGTAGAGAGTTTCGATCCACGCCTCCGCGAGGGAGGCGACCGCTGTCGACCAGTCGGGCATTCATCCCCTTTCGGTTTCGATCCACGCCTCCGCGAGGGAGGCGACCGGGCAGCGCGCATCAGCCGCTGCACCTGCTTTCCGTTTCGATCCACGCCTCCGCGAGGGAGGCGACGCCGATCCCGACGAACCCGGTCTTCCGATCGATGTTTCGATCCACGCCTCCGCGAGGGAGGCGACGGACGGCGCCAATGCAGCGAGCCAGTCCTCGCGGGTTTCGATCCACGCCTCCGCGAGGGAGGCGACTTTCTCGCATATGGCTTCGCGCTGGCGATCGTAGGGTTTCGATCCACGCCTCCGCGAGGGAGGCGACCCGACGAACTCTTCCACATCGTGGCCACGCAGCGTGTTTCGATCCACGCCTCCGCGAGGGAGGCGACCTACGGTCTTCTGCAAGAACCACTACGTCATGGAGTTTCGATCCACGCCTCCGCGAGGGAGGCGACGACCGGTGGCCTGTCCTCACTCGGTATGTTCGTTGTTTCGATCCACGCCTCCGCGAGGGAGGCGACCGTCAATCGCTACTGGCTCCATGACGATGAGGTAGTTTCGATCCACGCCTCCGCGAGGGAGGCGACCATAGTTCTCGGGTGTGTAGAACGGGGTCTTGTTGTTTCGATCCACGCCTCCGCGAGGGAGGCGACCAAGGATGGACGCAAGGCCGCACGTCTTGTGAAGTTTCGATCCACGCCTCCGCGAGGGAGGCGACCCGTAGCATTGGCCGTCGCCCCGTCCTGAATGCCGGTTTCGATCCACGCCTCCGCGAGGGAGGCGACACATGCGTCTCGTGGTCGTAGACGTTGTCGCGGCAGTTTCGATCCACGCCTCCGCGAGGGAGGCGACAGGATGCGGTCGTTTCCGTCTCCGGGTCGGACGAGTTTCGATCCACGCCTCCGCGAGGGAGGCGACAGGCTGTGAGCGAAGGTTCCCTGCGCTGACCATGGTTTCGATCCACGCCTCCGCGAGGGAGGCGACGTTCGTGTCCTGCACCAGCTTGTGCGGCTGCAGGAGTTTCGATCCACGCCTCCGCGAGGGAGGCGACCCATGTCTCCTTGAGCTTGCGGATTTCAGCCGCAGTTTCGATCCACGCCTCCGCGAGGGAGGCGACCGTCTTGGTGCAGTGTGTGGTGCATCCGCAGTCGTTTCGATCCACGCCTCCGCGAGGGAGGCGACCCCAGGCGCGTTAGCCACATATCATTCGAAACAAGGTTTCGATCCACGCCTCCGCGAGGGAGGCGACTATAGGAGCGCATCTGTCATACCCCGCTTACAGAGTTTCGATCCACGCCTCCGCGAGGGAGGCGACGGAACGTATGCTGCGGGCAGAGCGCCATGACGGCGTTTCGATCCACGCCTCCGCGAGGGAGGCGACACGGCCGACCAGCACTGGCCCGCCTGACCTTGGAGGTTTCGATCCACGCCTCCGCGAGGGAGGCGACAACCCAATGACGTTGTTTCGTGGACGTCGGCACGGTTTCGATCCACGCCTCCGCGAGGGAGGCGACGGCGGCGGAATTCGCCTTCGCCATAGCGTTCTCGTTTCGATCCACGCCTCCGCGAGGGAGGCGACGAGCCGCTTGCCGAAATCACCATTGACGACATGGTTTCGATCCACGCCTCCGCGAGGGAGGCGACGTCCTTCTTCCAATGGTAGATTATGCCGAGTTCTAGTTTCGATCCACGCCTCCGCGAGGGAGGCGACGTGACGATGATGCGTCCAAAGATCGATACGCCGAAGTTTCGATCCACGCCTCCGCGAGGGAGGCGACACAGAGGCTTCCGCGCCACTGTCGCCGGCAATGTGTTTCGATCCACGCCTCCGCGAGGGAGGCGACCAAACATTCTAGGCCTTGCGCCATAATCCGCATTGTTTCGATCCACGCCTCCGCGAGGGAGGCGACGCCGGCCTCGTCCAGCAGGACTACGCAAACCAGATGTTTCGATCCACGCCTCCGCGAGGGAGGCGACACATGGCCATCAATGCCGACCCCGACTTGAGGAAGTTTCGATCCACGCCTCCGCGAGGGAGGCGACGAAGGCGCTCAGGCAGTCGAAAATGGCGCGAATGTTTCGATCCACGCCTCCGCGAGGGAGGCGACCGAAGCACAACGCGCTTCTCAACCGCATGAAGAAGTTTCGATCCACGCCTCCGCGAGGGAGGCGACACGGCACTGTTTTCCTATGTGAACGGCAACAACAAGTTTCGATCCACGCCTCCGCGAGGGAGGCGACTGGCTTACGGTAAATCACAGATTTCGCTTTGCTAAAAGCACTCGTGGTGCGCACTACGCTCGTTAGCGACAACGACGAAATCATCCGCCATTAGCGCCTGCAAGCTTCCTTCACGATTTCAAAGAACAAGAAAGTGTGCGAACGTCTCGATAAAAGCCAGCACGCTGGCGGTTCGCGCGACATCGACTTATGGTGGAGTCAATCGGCGTTACCGAGCATAGCGAGCGCTGGTCGCAGACCATGGAATGAGGGTGTCAATGCGCCGCAGCCCCACCTCTCAGTCATCCTACACCATCAGCGTGCCGCCGAGGTCCGTTGCGGGCTTGGCACCAACATGTTCCACTCGCCTTTGCCAGTTTGCGCCTAGATAGTAGTAGCGCAGGCTATCAACTTCTGGGTTGATGATGCTCTCAAGCCGAGCCTTCAGTCGGGTCCATTGTGCCGGATCAAGCTCTATTTCGAAGACCGAATATTGAACGCGCTGGCCGTAATCGCGGCATGCCTTGGCAACCCCGCGAAGTCGGGCGGCGCCTTTCCCCTCCGTGGTATTGACGTCATAGGTGACAAGAACCAGCATAATTCGGCAGACTCACTTCCAGAACCAGGGCGGATAGGCGTCGAGGTCGCCGCGCAGATGGCGCGCTAACATCTGCGCCTGGAGATAGGGTACAAGCCCGAGCGGCGCCTTCTCGCCGAGAAAGGGATGCTGCCGTTCCTCGCGCTTTCGGTCCTGCCAGGCGGTCAGCACTGTCTTGCGCGCCTCGTCGGACATCAGCACCGCTCCGCTTTCCCGAAACTCGAAATCGCCTGCACGCAGTTGTCGGCGGTTGATCAGGGAGAGCGCAAGGCGGTCAGCCAGCACGGGCCGAAGCTCTTCCATCAGGTCAAGCGCGAGCGAGGGTCGACCTGGCCGATCGCGATGCAGAAAACCAGCCGCCGGGTCCAGTCCGACGCTTTCCAGCGCCGAGCGGCAATCATGCGTGAGAAGCGTATAGAGAAACGAGAGGAGCGCGTTGACGGGATCGAGCGGCGGACGGCGCGAGCGGCCCTGCCAACGCATGGCTTCGTCCGGCGAGCGGATCAGGTGGTCGAAGACCGAGAAATACAAGTTGGCCGCCTCGCCTTCCGAGCCGCGCAGGCGCTCCAGTGTGTCGTCGGCGCGCTCAACGCGGCGCAGGATATGGGCAAGGCGGTCGCAGACATGGTCAAGCGCCTGGCGCTGCTCGGGGAGATAGTCCTCGCCATAATCGCGCAAGGAGCGCATGAGCACGGCGCGCTGATTGGCGATCTTGCCAATGAGAAAGGAGCCGACCACCTCCTCTGGCTGGTCGCAGACGCGATACTGCGCGCGACGCAACAGCACATTGCCGCTGATCGGCCCCTCGAGCCGCGCCTGGAAACGGCCGTTGCGATCGAGAAAGGTCAGAGTGATGCCGGCCGCCGCGAGCGCGCCCATGAGCGGTGGCGAGACGTGGATCGCGCCGAAGGCGACCACTGCGGATAGCATGTGCAACGGAACCCGGCTACGCTCCACGCCTTCGATTTCGGCGACGATGTTTTCGCCATCCTTGCGCAGAACCGCGCCTTCCGTGGTGACATAGACGGTGTTCAACAGCTTCTTCATGCATTCCCCACCCCGGCAAGACTTTGTTCCACCATTCGCGCGCGCCATGCGCGGACAGATCGTCCAACGGCATCCGGACGGCAGAGTTCGAGCAGAGAACAGGCACGGCAGCGCTCGCGGCGCGTCGTAGGCGGCGGCGTTCGCCCCGAGGCGAAAACCTCGGCAAGTGCGGCGACCGTCTCCTCCGTCTGATTCCGCAACTCATCATCGAACGGCACCACAACGCGACGGCGGGTTTCGCCGTAAAACAACGCGCCCTCCGGAACCGAACGCCCCGTCATTTCCTCAAGACAGAGCCCTTGCGCGCACAGCTGAACCTCGTCGGCTCTGTGCAGCTTTGGCTTCCCGCGTTTGTATTCAATAGGAAAGGGTGTCTCGCCATCTCGGCCGTCGAGAAATTCCACCACATCCGCGACACCGGAAAGGTTCAGGCGTCGATTCGCGAGCGGCAGCGCCATGACGCGGCGAATGCCCCTCACCTTGCGACCGCCGCCTTTGTCGGCGACGACGTGCATCACATGGCCCTCGGCGGTGAACCGATTATCCGCCCACAGCCGCTCAATATGAATGAGCGCAGCCTGTCGCAGACAGTAGACGGCATGCTGGAGGGCGGAGAGCGGAATAGGCTCTCCGTCGAAACCGGCAGCCATCCCCTCCTCCGCGCCCGCCATGGCTCAAAGCTTCTCGATGATCTCGACGCCCGCAGGAAGATTGTCGCGGTCGATGGTGACGATATAGTCGGAGAAGGTGCGGGCCGGCGGGAAATTGTCGAGGCGGCCATCAATGGCGTGGAACGTGCCATCGATGTTGCGACCGATCTTCACGCGGTCGAAAAGCGTGTGCGCCGGCGCATTGCCCAATGCGTTCTCATGCTTGAAGACCACCAGTTTCCGGGTCGCCATCTCGCCGCGCGCAGCCGACCTGTCATGCTCGAACATGCTGGTCAGCGCCTCGAAGAGCAGCCTGAGATCGGCGTCGGAAAAGCCGGTCCGCTCGGCAAACTTGGCAGAAATGAAGCCATGCGCGAGATAGAGCCCGTAAGGGACGATATGCTTGCGGCCCATCGTACGATTGTCCGTCCGATCGGAGGAATCGTCGCCTTCGGCCTTCTGCTTCTTCTCCGCCTCGTTGGTGGCGGCCATTCGGGTGATGGAAATTTCAAGCGGCAGGATCGGTTCGACGGAGCGGGCAAAGCTCACCTGCACCGGCCCCTTGACCTGACCGCAATTGACGCCGGTCGACATGACCGCGCCGAAGGTGCGGACGTCGAAAAAGTTGTCACACATGAAGCGCGTCAGCACCTTGGCTTCCGCATCGTCCTTCGGGTTCAGCTTCGCGTCCTTGTCCACCTTCGGGTCGTCCTTGCGGACGGCGCGATAGGCCTGACGGTGCTTGTCGTTCAGGATCGCGCCCTCCTCCACATAGATGTGCAGACCGTCCTCGCCATGGCGCGCCAGATCGACATAATTTCTGATCTTGCGCTTGAGGCTGACATCCGTCACCAGCCCGCGATTGGTCTCCGGGTCAAGGCGTGGCAGATTGCCGGCATCCGGATCGCCGTTGGGATTGCCGTTGACGACTTCGAAAATGAGCGCGAAATCATAGCGGTTACTGATGGTGGTCATGCCGTTTCTCCCTCGGAAATCGTCTGTGCGGTCTTTTTGAAGGCTTCGTTGCGCTGGTGATAATAGCCGAGACCGAAAAGTGCCTGATCTTCGGCTGAGAGCGAGGCCGGATAGGGATCGTTGCCCGGCTCCATCATCTCCATGATCGCGGCTACCTGCTTCTCAAGGACGACCCGGTAGCCGGGCTTCTGCTTTCCCACTTTCGACAGATGGTTGGCAGATCCTGTGTCCAACAGGTGGAAAACCTTGCGCGGCTGGGCAGACGCTGAGCCGTAGAACTTGTCCTTGATCGTCGCGTTGACCTTGGTGCCAAGCGCCGCCGACTGGATTTGCTCGTAGACGGCAAAAAGTCGTCCTAGCAGATAGCCTTTGTTCGAGAACGAGGGGTCGAGTGCCACAGGCGTATTCTCCCTATCAAAATTTCGGACAAGCAGCGCCTTCAAAATCCCGGCGCGCAAGGCGTTGATGTCTCCATCGGCGCGGATGCGCGTGAGCACGGAAGACATGAGTGTGAGGGGATAGGATGTTCCGGCAAGGATCGCGCGCATCCATTCACCAGCCAGGTTCGGCGTCACGTTTTCACTTTTGCCAAGCACAGCAGTCTCGCGCAGATAGCGCCAGAGCGGTGGATAGCCGTCGCGCGGCGGCGGCTCGATGCGCATGTCGGCCATGAAGCGCTGATAGTTCGCCGTCAGGCTGCCGAAATCCCCCTGATAGAAGAAGCGAACGGAAAGCCGCGCTGCGTTCGGTGCGAGCCCCAGGACGTAAAATCGGACGCCATCCGCCAGACGCGGCTCCACCTCGCGCAAGGCGCGGCCCTCACGGATCGCCGCAAGCTTTTCCTTGATCTTGCTGGCGGCATTCTTCTCCTCATCCGATTTCGCCTCTTCCGGGTCGGAATCCAGATACAAGGCGAGCATGTCTTCCGCCTCTTCCGCCGCCTCCATATCCTTTGCATCGGCCCAGAACACCGTCGAGGCGTCACCGATCTGGATGCGATGGCCGCTGTCGCGTTCGAGGAAGCGGTTGAGGGCCGTCGTGTAGGCGAAGGCCGCAGCCTCCGAAACGGGGGCGTTCTCGCCCTGGGTATGGCCATAGGACTCAAAGGCGTCCAGATTGAAGGAGATCAGCGCCGCGCCGGACGATTGTGCGCCCCAGACGCCCTTGATGGACGGATGAAGCCGCGCCACAATTCCGGGATTTCCGGTCGCCAGACAGATCGAGGCTGCGTCCCCGGCGGAGGCGGAAACGCGCGCCCAAAGCACCTTTGCGGCCGGGCGATCATGCAAGAAGCGGCTGCGGCGTTCCGACTCCAGAGCGAAAACGACATTCTGGTCCTTCATTTCCTCCGTCCATTGGGGCAGCACGAATTGGTCTGGCGACCAGTTCGTCAGGAACAGCGACAGGGCGCGCAAGCCCGCGTCATCGGACTCGCCGATGGCTTCCAGATGTTTCTCGATGAAGGCCTTGTGCTCCTCGGAGGTGCGCTTGCCCTCACCCGCAGTAATGCCAAGCACATACGAGGTCTTGTCCCAAAGGAAGTTTGGCGCAATGGCAACAGTCCGCTTGACGGGCTGCGGCACCAGCGTTTGCCGCGGCCGCGCCTTCTTCCCCTCGCCGTCCCGCCAGTCGATGACATCGAAGACGCTGCCGTCCTCGTTCAGAGAAATGACAAAACCGATCTTCTCGTTCGAATAGCCGAATGGAGGCGCATCGGGCAGCCGATCATACGCATTCACCAGCGACGTCAGAATGCTCATCGCAGCACCTCCGGCGAAGACGGATGCGGAACCTTGATCACACCCTGATCGAGCTTCGCCCGAAAGAACATCGATGGGCGGCCGGGAGCCTGATGATCGATGTCATGAAGCATGAAACCGAGATCGCGCGTCGTGCCGAAGCCAAGCTCCGGCGTTCGCGCCTCCGGTTCGGCTTGGGGCAAGGGCGCGTCATGCGACAAGAGCTCAAAATCCGCGGCGAATTCTCGCGTTCCGAGACAGGGCTGGTGGAAGCATTGTCCCCTCGCCGCGCGGCGGTTGAACGTGTCGAGATGCTTGCCCTCGTTGTCGTCCGCCCCTGCCTTCGCGGTCAATTCGAAATGCGCTTCGATGACATAGGCGGGGCGCACGAGAACGGTAGCCGCCCGCTGTTGCCGGTCCTCATCGACGAGCAGGTTGAGCCCTTCCAGATCGCCGCGCCTCATCGCCGACTTGATCTTGCCGGCCGGGGCCTTGTGGCCCACCTCGTTGCGGCGGATCGACTGGAACCGGATCGGCTCCAGCACATGGACAGCATCGACGATCCAGCGGATTGCCGGCTTCCAGTGGATGGCCTCGAGTATGCCGCGCGCGGCCGAGGGGGTCATGGCATCATAAGAGACGCGCTCGACCTTCATTTCCGGGCGAGTGAAACAGGCATAATCGCCCCAGACTTTTAGCCTAATTCCGTAGGTCAAACGCTTCACCTCCCCCAAAAGCAGACCACAATTCACATGTTCGTCAGATAATCATGTCCGACTCCGACAACCGATCTGCGTCCTCCCAAAACAGCCCGGTCTCGTCCGTGTAGAAATCATCCTTCAGGAGAAGAACGAACTGATCTCCCCTCAACTCCGGGGCCACATACAAGGCATGGCCGTTCCGGATCAGCATCTCCCTCGCCTTCGGCGGCACTTGTACGATGTAAGGTTGCAGATCACGGGCCAGCCTTCCAGACGATACGTTCTCAATCCTTAGTTGATCCACTATTTTCTTCGCATCTTCTTCGATGGCGATAATCACGGGCGCAAGCCCGCTTTCGATCATGCGGAAATCCTCGCTGATCGCGCGATAGGCGAAGTTGGTTTCCTGCCTGGTCACGATGAGACGGTCGAGGATGTTCTTCGCATCAAGTCCCTTCTGGCCGACGCGCCAATAGACTTCGCCGAAATAATCCTCAACGGCGGTGAGCGCCGTCAGATCCTCGTGGCGGCCGATGATCCGCTTCATGTCGCCGATCAACCCCTTGATCTCCCTTGGCGGATTGTAACCGACAGGCGTGAAGACCGTGACGACGCTCTGGTCCCGCGCACGTTTTCCTTCGCGATTTACGCGACCCGCTGCCTGCACGATCTGATCGAGGCCCGCTTCCGCACGCCAGGCAACGGGAAAATCGACATCGACGCCCGCCTCGATCAGGCTGGTTGCAATGAGCCGGCATGGCAGGCCCTTTGTGAGGCGATTGCGCACATCTGCCAGGACACGCTTGCGATGGGCCGGGTACAGCCGCGTTGTCAGATGGACGAGACCTTCGAGACCGGCGGCCTCGGCCTCCCGGAAAAGCTCCAACGCATGCCGTCGGCTGTTGACGATGACGAGCGCCTGTTCGCGATCCGAAAGCGCAGCGATGAGCGCCGCATTGTCCATTTCGCCCGCGTGGCGGATATGGGTTCGCGCAAGTCTGTACTGGAGATTGAGGGGATCGGGGGCAAGCTCGCGCCCTTCCAGCGGTAGGCCATACGGAAAATCGGGCCGGACGCGCAGCGCCGGCTGTGTTGCCGTGCAGAGCACGATGGAGCAGCCGTAGCGGGCTGCAAGCTCTTCCAGCACCCGCATCGTCGGGATGAGCAGACCGCGCGGCAGCGTCTGCGCCTCATCGAGCACAATGACCGAGTTGGCAATATTATGCAGCTTGCGCGCCCGCGAGGTGCGGGCTGAAAATAGACTTTCGAAAAGCTGCACATTCGTCGTCACTACGATTGGGGCTGCCCAGTCTTCGGTGGCGACTTTCAGCTTGTCCTTCTGCTCGCGCGCCCTCCCGTCGAACTTTTCCTCATCGACCGAGGAATGGTGCTCGAGCACGTGATCGCCTCCCAGCACTTGGCGAAAGATTGCCGCCGTCTGGTCGATGATCGAGGTAAAGGGGATGGCATAGATGATGCGGCTGTGGCCGTGGCGTTTGGCGTGATCAAGCGCGAAGCCCAACGAGGCCAACGTCTTCCCGCCGCCGGTCGGGACGGTCAGCGTAAAAAGACCAGGAGCCTCGACTGCCTTGGCTCGGACGTGGGAAAGGACATCGGATCGCAAGCGGTTGAGCTTGCCAGACGATGCCGAGAACCTGGCCATATGCGCGTCGAAGCGCGCGATGAAGTGATCGATCAGGTCGCCAAACGTCGTCCAGTCGCGGTCCGCCCCGGCCTGACCGATGCTTGCATAATAGGCTTCCGTATCCTTAAAGTCGGCATCCACCAGGCAGGAAAAGATCATGCGGCCTATGAAGGAGACAGCAAAGCCCTGTGTTTCATTCTTGAACCTCGCGCGGTTCATCAGCGCATGCGGAATCAGACCCGAAAGATCGAACCGCAATTCATCCCGCCACGCCCCGTCAATCGGTGCAGAACGCTCCATACGCTGATTGAAGCAGGCGTCCGTCTCGTTCGTTCGGTCGGGCAAGCCGGCATGATGACCGAGAATGGCATAGGCAATCAATTCCGCCATCAACTTGTCTTTGGGCTCGACAAGATCCAGCAGCACCTTCGCACCGGCGGTGGAATGATCGACACGGCCTTCTCGCCCTTCCAGCTTCAACTGAAAGGCGCGGTTATATTTGCCCAGATCGTGAAACAGCCCGGCGACATGCCCGGCGCGCTCGAGGCCTAAGCTCTTCGCCATACGTCCGGCGAGTTCCGCCACTGCAGTCAGATGATCAGCGAGTCGCTGCCAATCGGCCTTGTTCCGTTCGTGCCCGCTATGCGCATACCAGCTCATCTCTCCACCACTTCTCAAGACTGCAGAAGGTGCCATGTCAATCAAGCGGGTATGGGCTAAGAAGGCAACCGGTTCGGACGGCCGAAATCGTCCCCATGGAGCTTCTCCACGGATATGGCGATCGAGCTATAGCATCCTGAAATCATGGTAGATCGATTCGAAAGCGAGCTGGTGCGATAAACACCAGCGAGTCGACGGTCCGGAAGTGGGGAACAGATGCTAAACGGCCGAGCGGGCCGGCACTCAAGCTCCTGTCGCTTGTAAAGTGCGGGCTGCAGATGCTGGCGTGGCGAGGTCTCCTCGCGCGGCGTTTGAAAAGCTTGAAGCATGAGCACAATTTTCTGGTCCCGTTGCAGGCACATTTCCCATATTGAACAAAATGACAGGTGCCGATTGCAGCAACCACTTTGCCGGTAGGATTGGGAGCCGGCTGGAGCGGTGTTGATGACCCTGACGATGCCATAGGAGTGAACGCCTCGATTCCGGCGACAGCAAACGCGAATATCAATAATCTCTTTCCTCGAACTGCTCATGGCAGGCAAATGCGCGATACGCGGTACGTACCTACATTGGAGTGAGCGATGACCGTCACGACCCTTTCGAGCCGTGAGCTCGACCGCGATGTCAGCAGCGCCAAGAAGGCCGCGCAGAACGGGCCCGTGATCATTACGGATCCCGGTAGGCCCTCGCATGTTCTGATGACCTATGAGGAGTTCGAGCGCCTTTGCCGAACGCGTCGCAGCCTTGTCTCTGCTCTCTCCATGCCGGGTTTGAGCGACATCGAGTTCGCGCCCACACGGAGCCTCGTCAAACGTCGCGAAGTCGACCTGTCATAAACTATCTGCTGGACACCAATGTCGTCTCCGAGCTTCGCAAGATCGAAGATGGCAAAGGCGATCCCAGTGACTCGTTCCCGCGCGTCTTGTTGAAGCCGACGCGCTGATTGCCGCCACGGCTCTGGCTCGCAACCTCGCGGCCGTTGCGCGCAACGTGAAGGACTTCAAGGGGCCGGCGTAATTGTCGTTGATCCCTGGCTGGCCTGACTCTAAGGGGAGCGCTTTTATTTGGATTTCGGACGCAAACCGCACAGGCTGTCTTCATCGCATAACGACTGATAAGATTGCCTTGGCGCTCATTTTTGCTCCGGCTGGAGAGCGCGTCGCGTCATCAAGGAAAGAACCAAATTTGATGTTAAGGAGGACGCACCTCGGACTGTCTTTACATCATCCACGGAGCGGCCAGACCTCCTTCGTAAACCTGGCAACACCTGGCTACTTGACCTCCCGCTCCAGCCTTTCCAAGTGTTCGGAACAGACTGCCCGGACGAGGTCGAGCAAGATCGACGTCCGCTCCAGGAGCCAGGTAAGTGCCTCTGCGCTGATCTCGTAATGCTTGGAATAGCGGGCCTTCACATAGGCTTCATTAAGTGTGTTGAACCAGGCACGCTCCCGATGCTGATCGCGTGGGAAGGCGTCCGCCAGACGCTGGTCCTGATCCTCGCCAAGTGAGCGGAGGAATTTGATGTTGTGCGACGGTGGGCCGTAATTGGTGAGGGTCAGGAGCACGCAGGAGTAAGCTTGTTCGAGCGCCTGGTGGAGTTCAAACGCGGCCACGCGCACGTGCCCTTCGCCAAAATAGAAACGGGCACCCTTCAAGAAGGTCTCCGACAATAACGACCGTTCGCCGAAATGCTCCCTTGCTACCCGCAGGCGATCAGCCGGCTTCAGCGGCTTGGGTTCGGCAAGCGGCTCGTCGTCGAGCTCATAGAGAGCGATGCCTTCCTTGCGGATGTCTGAGAAGAAATACTGCCCCTCTCTCAGGTAGGTATTCACCTCCCTGCGCGAATGAACGATGAAGCTGACGGGCGTTTTAATCGCAGGATCCCGCATCAGCCGATCTGCTGCCTTGTTCCAATAGGCAGCAAAGTCGGTGAACTTGCGATTGTTCACGACGACGAGAAGATCGAAATCCGATCGATAGCCTTTCCTGGTATGCGGTTCATCGACGAACGTACCGCGGGCATAGGAACCGAAGAGAATGATCTTCAGGACGCGTCCGCGCTTCTTCGCCTCGGAAACCGCTCCCTTCAGCGCGTCCTCGAACTCCTCGAGAATGATCTCGACCACACGGGCAAGTTCGCGCTGTTTGACCGGAGGCAGGTGGTCGATGCTTGTCTTCATCGGCAATCAACACCCCTTCCGTCCCTGATTCGAATGGCTTTTCCGGCTTGCGCGGCAAGCCACAGTGCCAAAACCCTCCGCACCTTTCAACGAAGGGTTTGCAAAATCGCTTTCACATTGGTTTTGCACAGCGCAGGTTCCGGGCAGCAGTCAAGCAGCTTTACTGGACCATCGACTATGCTCGCCCGCTTCTTCACCGCTATTCATCCGACCCGAAGACACGGTTCTCGCGGCAATGCCAGAGGCGCAGAATGATGATGGTCCCGGTCGCGATCTCGTAGCGCATCTCACAATTGCCAAGCATGATCCGTCGGTCCTCGCACGGCTCATAGGCTTGGAGCTTTTCCCGATTCCAGGATAATCAAGCAGCCGATCTGGCGCGCGGGCGAGTTGCTGACCAGGAGCACCCGCGCCTCTCGCGACTGAAAGCGGACAGTCTCAGTCTTTCAGGATCGCGGAGAACCGAGGGTCGAAGGCGCGGCTTATCGGTCCGGCGGCCGCGCCCAATGCCACGGCCCAGGGATCCGTCAGCCCGAGTTGCAGACGCGGCAGCGTCCGTTCACGCCTGTCCGCAATCGACGGCAGGAGGGGCTGCATCGCCTCGACCAGCCGACCGGCCAGTGCTGCCGGCGTACCGCCACAGAGGACCACCGTCTGCGGGTCGAAGATCGTTTCAATCAGATGCACGCTCCAGCGCAGATCCGCGGCTGCGGCCTCTATCCAGGTTCCCATCCTCGGATCGTCTGACGAGGCCAACTGCGCGATCTTTTCATGAGCATCTTTGGCGGCTGGATCGATTTCCAGATGCTGATAGAGCGAGGCAAGCGAGGCTCGATGCTCAAGCGGGGTGCGCACGCCACTGCCGTTGCGCAGCAGGGCCATGCCGATCTCGCCGGCATTTCCACCCGCACCGTTATAGAGTTCGCCTCCCAAGATGAGGCCCGCGCCGATGCCGTAACCGAGATAGAGGCAAATGACGTGGTCGAGGCCATGGGCGGCGCCCACCATCCGCTCAGCCGTAGCGCATGCCGTCGCATCGTTCTGCAGGCCGACATCCAGACCGGTGCCCGACCTTAGTGTCTCCAGCAGCGGGTATCTCTGCCACGCCTCCATCATCCAAGGGTCGTCGCCAGAACTGCCGACGCCGGCGCCGAAGGGGCCCGGCATAGCGGTACCAAGGCCGATTAGCCGCCTCTCGGACTGACTTGCGACCTTCGCCAACGCGCTCCGAACCTCGGCGATCAGTGCCAGGACCACCCTGGCGCCGGCAGCCGGTCCACCGGGCGGCAGGGTGGCTTGCGCGCGCGCCAGTATGTTACCCATCAGATCCACGGCGAGCGCCCGCGTCACATGCCGGTCGATCTGCAGACCGATGGCGAAGGCGCCTTCCGGTACGAGGCGATAGGGCGTCGAGGGTTGCCCCCTGCCCCGGCGGACCGTTTCCCCGGCGGTTACCAACCCGTCCCGCTCCAGTTCCTCGATGATGTTCGAAACCGCCTGCTTGGTGAGCCGCGTCGCACGCGCCAGGTCCGCCCGCGACAACGCGCCGTTGATGCGCAGCGCGTCGATCATCACCCGGCGGTTATGCGTGCTGGTGCCCTCGTAATTCGTGCCGCTCTTGGCGCGGATCGGCCGGCGTTCATTCATGCAGGGCTACCTCTTGACTCCACTAGAGTATTGGAGAACTAATAAGTCAAGAAATTTGACTTATTAGGAGCCGAAGAGTTCCGGGAACAAGGCGCCCGCAGTGCGGACACCCTCAGCAATGCGGCACGGGGATGACCCTCGTGTCCGGTTCATTCTACAGGCAACGGAGCGACGCCTGCGGATCTGCGCAATGGAAAAACTGGAGGCATCAATGTTGAAATCTCGAAAAACCACACTGCTCGCCGCGGCGCTTGCAAGCGTGGCGTTCGCGTCGCATGCCATGGCCGAGACCAAGATCAACGCGCTGTTCATGGCACAGGCGGCCTATAGTGAAGCCGACGTCCGCGCCATGACGGAGGCATTCACCAAGGCCAATCCCGATATCACGGTCAATCTCGAATTCGTGCCCTACGAAGGTCTCCACGACAAGACGGTGCTCGCGCAGGGCTCGGGGGGCGGCTACGATGTCGTGCTCTTCGACGTGATCTGGCCGGCAGAATACGCTGCGAACAAGGTGCTGGTCGACGTCTCAGACAAGATCACCGACGACATGAAGAAGGGCGTGCTTCCGGGAGCCTGGACCACGGTCCAGTATGACGGCAAATACTATGGCATGCCCTGGATCCTCGACACCAAATACCTGTTTTACAACAAGGAAATCCTTCAGAAAGCCGGAATCGCAAACCCTCCGAAGACCTGGGCCGAACTCACTGAACAGGCCAGGATCATCCAGGAGAAGGGCCTGCTCAAGACGCCGATCGCATGGAGCTGGGCGCAGGCCGAAGCCGTGATCTGCGATTACACGACGCTGGTCAGCGCCTATGGTGGCGATTTTCTCAAGGACGGCAAGCCGGTGTTTCAGACTGACGGCGGGCTCGACGCTCTTAAATACATGGTCGACAGCTACAAGTCGGGCCTGACCAATCCGAATTCCAAGGAATTCCTCGAAGAGGACGTCCGAAAGGTGTTCCAGAACGGCGACGCGGCCTTCGCACTGAACTGGACCTATATGTACAACATGGCCAACGACCCCAAGGAGAGCAAGGTCGCCGGCAAGGTCGGCGTGGTTCCCGCTCCCGGTGTCGAGGGTAAGAGTGAGGTTTCGGCCGTCAACGGTTCGATGGGCCTCGGCATTACCACGGTGAGCAAACATCCCGAAGAATCCTGGAAATACATCACCTTTATGACCTCGCAGGCGACGCAGAACGCCTATGCCAAGCTCAGCCTTCCGATCTGGTCCTCGTCCTACGAGGACCCCGCAGTGACCGCGGGTCAGGAAGAGCTCGTCGCCACGGCAAAGAAGGGATTGGCCGCCATGTACGCCCGGCCGACCACGCCCAAGTACCAGGAGCTGTCGACTGCCCTGCAGCAGGCAATCCAGGAAGCGCTGCTCGGTCAATCGACACCGGAAGACGCGCTGACGTCCGCCGCTGAAAACAGCGGCCTCTGACCCTCCGATGATCGCCGGGCGACCTCGAGCCGCCCGGTCCTTCAACTCGATGTCGAAAACCCAGGAAGGACCGCCGCATGTCGGGCACCTCCATGACCCTTCGCGCCTGGCTCCTGATGCTGCCGCTCCTCGTGGTCATGATTGCTGTGATCGGGTGGCCCCTGTTCGACACCGCGCGCCTGTCATTCACCGATGCCAGGCTCGTCGGCACCGAAGGCAATTATGTCGGTACCTCCAACTATGTCCGCATGCTTTCGAGTTCGACTTTCGAGCGCACGCTGGTCACGACGGCCCTGTTCGCCATCATCTCGGTGGCGGCCGAACTGGTCATTGGCGTGCTCGCCGCGCTTCTCCTCAATCAGGAGTTCCGCGGCCGGTTCTTGCTGCGCGCGCTGATGATCCTGCCATGGGCGCTGCCGACGGTGGTCAACGCGACATTGTGGCGGCTGATTTACAATCCCGAATATGGCGCCCTGAACGCGGCTCTAACCCAGATCGGCCTCCTCGACGCATACCGTTCCTGGCTGGGCGAACCGGGCACGGCGCTCGCCGCTCTCATCGTTGCCGACTGCTGGAAGAACTTCCCGCTCGTGGCATTGATCGGGCTCGCGGCCTTGCAGGCGGTGCCCCGCGATGTGATAGCCGCATCACTGGTGGACGGCGCCGGCGCATTCAACCGTTTCCGTTACGTCATCATGCCCTACATCGCCGGACCTCTGCTCGTGGCCCTCGTGTTAAGGACGATCGAAGCGTTCAAGGTGTTCGACATCATATGGGTGATGACGCGCGGCGGTCCGGCCAACAGCACGCGCACACTCTCGATCCTCGTTTATCAAGAAGCTTTTTCATTCCAGCGGGCCGGCTCGGGCGCGTCACTCGCGCTCATCGTCACGCTGCTGGTGACGGTGCTCGCCGTCGGCTATGCCGCACTTGTGCGAAAAGTCGCAGGGAGCAATATGTGATGGAACGAAAAAGCCCGCTTTTCAGCGTCTTCATATACATCTCGGCATTGTTGCTTGCGGCACTCATTCTCGCGCCGATTCTCTGGCTCTTCGTCATGAGTATATCGCCGGCGGCGGATCTCGCCGCGAAGCCGCTGCGCTGGTGGCCGCAACAGATGGATTTCTCGCGCTACCGGACACTGTTGTCGACGGTCGAAAACAGCGCCGGCGCGGCATTCCTGGCGTCGCTGCGCAACAGTATCGTGGTCGCCGGCATGGCGACGGTCGCAGCCATCGCGCTCGCCATCCCGGCCGGTTGGGCAGTGTCGCGCACGCCATCTGTAAGCTGGTCGCTGTCGCTCGTCATCGCCACCTACATGTTGCCGCCGGTTGCGCTCGCCGTGCCCCTCTACTTTGCGCTCGCCCATTTCGGCATGCTCAACAACGTCTTCGGACTGGCGCTGGTCTACCTGACGATCCTGGCGCCCTTCACGACCTGGCTGATGAAGTCCGGCTTCGATTCCATACCGAAGGAGATCGAAGCGGCGGCGATGATCGATGGTGCAGGTCTGTTCCAGACGCTCCGGATCATCATGCTGCCGCTGGCCGCGCCTGTGATCTCGACGTCGGCGCTGTTCGCCTTCCTGCTCGCCTGGGACGAATTCTTTTATGCGCTCCTGTTCACCTCCGACCAGCGCGCCAAGACACTGACGGTCGCGATCGCCGATCTGGCCGGCGGCCGCGTCTCCGATTACGGGTTGATTGCCACCGCGGGCGTCCTTGCCGCCCTGCCACCGGTGCTGATTGGACTTCTGACCCAACGGAGCCTGATTTCGGGGCTTACCAGCGGCGGCGTCAAGGGATGACGGATTTGAACGACAAGCGTCCGGCGGGGCTTCTCGCCATCGATCGCGAAATGGCGCGCCAGCAAGCCGACGCCATGACCTCCTACAAAGGCGCACGGGACATGGCCGGCAAGGCCGCGGCCTCGCTGATGCGGACCGGCAGACTGCTCCTGCTTGGCATGGGCGGCTCCCATGCCGTCAACCGCGCCGTCGAGCCGCTCTATCGCGACTTGGGCGTCGAGGCGATCGCGATCCCGTTGTCCGAGCAACTCGGCCAGCCGCTGAGGCTCACCGACAAGACCATCTTCGTCACCTCGCAATCCGGGGAAAGCGCGGAGGTTCTCCGCTGGTTCGAGGAAACGGGCGGCACGCCGGACACATTCGGCCTGACGCTGGAAGCAGGATCGTTCCTCGCTCGGGCCACGCCGTCTTTCATCGGCGCTGGCGGAACCGAACTCGCGTTTGCGGCAACGCGGAGCCTGACCGTGACGTTGGGCTTGCATCTGGCGGTCCTCGAGGCATTGGGCGGGGACGTGTCGCCGGCTCTCGCGGTGCTTCGATCACCGGAAGCGCCTGACATCGGCGAGGCGCTTTCCGCGCTGCGAAAGGTCGTAACGGTCGTGACCTCCGGACGACGGCTTCAGGGCGTAGCCGAGGCGCTTGCTCTGGGGCTCACGGAGCTTTCGCGGTACCCGTGCTTCTCGCTCGAAGGCGGGCAGTTGCGCCACGGCCCGATGGAGATGCTCGACCCGCAGGTCGGCATCGTGCTGTTCCGCGACGGACACAGGACGGCCACGCTCGTGACCGCGATGGCCAAATCCGCAGTCGCGACCGGATCGCCGGTGATCGTTTTCGATTCTTCCGGTCTCGAACCTGTCGAGGGCGCTGTCACGATCGCCTTCCGGCCGGCATCCGGAATGGCCGCAATCCTCGCCATGCTGCCGACGGCGCAGCGGCTGATGGTCGCCTTCGCCGACGAACGGGTTGAGAATGCCGGTACGCCGCTGCGCTCCACGAAGATCACCCGGAGCGAGTGAATGCAGCCGCTTGCAGTCATCGGCAATGTCAACGTCGACCTCATTCTGGGGCCCGCCGAGCCATGGCCAAAGGCGGGCACGGAAGTCATCGTCGATCATAACGAGCTTCGTGTCGGCGGCCAGGCGGGCAATACCGCACTCGCCTGGGAGGGGCTCGGCGTGGAGTATGCAATCGCCGCCAATGTCGGCGACGATCAGTTCGGCCGCTGGCTCTCGGAGACCTTCGGCGAGCGCGGCAGGCGGTGGCCGGTCACTCCAGTCGGCACGACGCTGTCGGTGGGCATTACCCATCCGGATGGCGAACGCACCTTTTTCACCACACGGGGACATCTACCGAGGCTGAACCTTTCCGACGTCCTGGCGGTGCTGGACGGCGAGGCGCTTTCCGGCGGCTATGCGCTGCTGACGGCAGCGTTCCTTACCGACGACCTCACGAAGGACTATCCCGCGCTGTTCGACTGGGCGGACCGGCATGGTATCGCGGTCGCGCTCGACACCGGATGGCCGCTCGACGGCTGGACGGCGCGCAACTGCGACGCCGTGCGGCAATGGCTCTCGCGCTCCCGGATCGCTCTGCTCAATGAAATCGAGACCACGACGCTTGCCGGGCTTGGAGACCCGGCAGATGCGGCGCGAAACCTCCTCTCGCAAATGCCGGATGGCTCCATCGTCGTCGTCAAGCGTGGACCCGAGGGAGCAATCGCGATCGGCACCGGAGGTGACCTTGTCTCGGTGGCCGCACCCTCTGTAACGGTCGTCGACACGATCGGCGCCGGCGACGTGTTCAATGCCGCATTCCTCGCATCGCTGGCGCGGCAGGAGCCGCTCGAAGCCTGCCTCGCCGCCGGCACGACCGTTGCGTCGCGTGCCATTTCCACGCTTCCCCGCAGTTATGGCGGACCGGAACCTTTCAGGGAGATCGTGCGATGAGCGCGCTCGAGATCGAGAATATCCGCAAGACCTATGGCAAAACCGAGATACTGAAGGATATAGACATCTCGCTCGATAGCGGCGAGTTCCTGGTTCTGCTCGGTTCGTCCGGCTGCGGGAAATCGACGCTCCTCAACATCATCGCGGGCCTCACGGAGGCGTCCGGAGGCGACATCCGCATCGACGGCCGATCGATGCTGGGCGTGCATCCCAAGGACCGCGACATTGCCATGGTGTTCCAGTCCTATGCGCTCTATCCGAACCTGACCGTCCACCGGAACATCGGCTTCGGTCTGGAGATGCGCGGAGTTCGCGCGGACGATCGCGAGAGGGCGGTCAGGGAAACGGCCAGGCTTCTCCAGATCGAAAGCTTGCTGGACCGGAAGCCGAGCCAGCTTTCCGGCGGCCAGCGCCAGCGGGTCGCAATCGGCCGGGCGCTGGTGCGGCAGCCGAAGATCTTCCTCTTCGACGAGCCGCTATCGAACCTCGACGCCAAGCTCCGGATGGAGATGCGCGCTGAACTCAAGCGACTGCACCGGCTGCTGAGAACGACAGTCGTCTACGTTACCCACGACCAGATCGAAGCAATGACGCTCGCAAGCCAGATCGCCGTCATGCGCGACGGCCGGATCGAACAGCTCGGAACCCCGGAGGAGATCTACAATCACCCGGCGACGCTGTACGTCGCGACCTTTGTCGGCGCTCCTCCGATGAACCTGCTGAAGACCGAAGTCCGGGAAGGAACTTTGGCCGTGACGGGTGGAGAGAGTTCACTGCCGATCCCGCAAAGCTTGCGCGCAAGCCTGAGGGAAGGACAGGACGTGATTGTCGGTATCCGCCCCGAAGCCTTCAGGCTAGACGATGGGGAAGGTCTTTCGATCTCCGCACGCTGCGAGCTTGCCGAACTCACGGGTCCGGAACTGATCATGATGGCCGACATGCAGGGCCAGCGGGTCGTTGCCTCGTTGCCGCCCCAGTCGCGTGTCGGCCCTGGCGACATTCTAAGGCTCCATTTCGATAATGCGGCCATGCATCTCTTCGATGCCACAAGCGGCAAGCGGATCGCGACCTGAGCCCCAGGCCTGGCTGTCATGCCAAGAAGTGCGTATTGGACGATCCGGAGGTCCCCGCCCAGCGCGCCCCGCTCCCGACACAGACCGGTGCCGGAAAGAAGGGCACCGGCACAGAATGGATCGGCAGTCGCAGCTGATCTCAGAACACACAGAGACGGAACCGCAGAGGGACGACCTGGGTATCCTATTCACACACACGCCTTTAGGGGTCCCGCCGGCACCAGCACCACTGCCGATTTTCTGATGATTTGGGCATCGGCGATCGGCGTGCCGCTTTGGTCGCGGGGAGAAAGGGGGCATGATCGCTACGTGCTCCCAAGCGCGGTAGACCGTCGAGGCGTCCTGATCCGGTGTGTCTTCGACGAACTTATGGAAGTGCGATGAACGGACGGAATTCGTGGTTCTGCAATCAAAACACTGACGTCAACGTACCGCGGGATAAAGACGTGCAAGCCGAGGCGAATCTTCCCTTCGCAGTGTCCGAGTGGGGACACCGCAGCTTAGCAAACTCGATAACACTGTGCGTGCCTGGTGCTCTTGATATCCCGTCAGCGTCTGAACTTGAGACCGCGAAAATTCACCACCGAGGACGGCTTCACGTAACAAAGACCGGCTCCCTTTCGGAAGCCGTTGCATTTGGGCCTCCCCGTTACACCAGACTTCTATGCGGTTCAGCAACTCGTCCGGTTTAAGGATTTGCTCCATGGACGTGCCCTGGTCCACACAACACGACAGGCGGACAAACAAGTAGGCGCTGCTGGTCCAACCGACGTCCAAGACGATGATCAAGATCGCGCTCAAAGTCGATTCTGCTCGCAGCACTCACTCCTACGGGAGAATCCATGTGTGCTCTGGCATGAAGCGCACCAATCCCGAGGCGAAATGCCAAACCATTGTAAGGCAATCGCGATAGTGGACTGACTACGGCTTCGCAAAACCTGTGCCCGGTCGAAAGGCATCAACAAAATGCCCAGCGGAGTGGGTTTGCTTTTGGTTCTTGCGTTCAAAAGCGAGAGCAAGATTTCTCGATAGCGCTTATTGTGAGCGGCTTGCTTCTGATGATCGAGGAAGCCCGTCTATTTTTCGATCGATATCTTCTCACCATCCCATCTTAACAGAAACACCTCAGCTCGCGGTTCGCCGTCACCATCTTCGCCACCAGCGATCAGCAGGCCGTCAGGGACCGAGAAAGACGCTCCATAAGCAATCCCACGCGGCAGTTTTCCCACCTGCCTCCAGCCGTTGACGTCGAATGCGTACACTTCGTCGCGCCAGCACTTCTTCAGGCCGTCATGAGCGAACCATTTGCCCGCTTTGGCGTTAGCCTGCGCGCCCTTGAAGTTCGTGCCGCCGGCGACGAGGACATCGTCGCCGGCGGCAGCGGCAAATGCTCCCGCCACGCCTTCCTGCGGTTCGGAGCCCGAAACGGACGGCAAATCGGCAAGCCTTAGCCAGGATGCTTCCTGGTCCTTGAACTGAAGCGATTTGACTTCGGGAGTGCGCAATCCGGGCTTGATCTCACCACTGACGAGCATGAAGCGATCCTCGCCCCTGGCAACCACCGCAGGGTCGCAGTTGGGTAGGAAGGGGTTGTCGGCGAGCATGTGCCAGCTATTTCCGGCGGGATCGTAGATCAGTATCTTGTCATTCCAACGGTAATCTTTCGGTTGCATGCCCATGTAGGAATCGACGAGCTTCTTGAAGCTTTCGGGATCCTTGCCCTTGTCGATGGCATTCACGTCCGCGGCATATCTGTCGAACAGCCACTTGTTGTAGCCGCCGATGATTAAGATGCGTCCATCGTTGAGTGTTACGGCCTTCGCACCCGAGAGGCCAACGGGCGTCTGCGTGTCCAGTTTCGACCATCTGTCAGCGTCTGTGTCGTATGCATAGACCGTATCGAAGATGACTGGTGAACTGTCGTCCGCATTTGCTTTTCCATTGCCACTGAAGACCAGGATCCGCTTGTCGGAGACGGCCGCAGCGGCCCCGTTTGTCGGCGGCCCGGTAAAGGTGGCACACTGGACCCAGCCTCTGCCCGGATTCGCCAGGTCGAGCGCATAGAAATCCGTTCCGGCAGAACCGAGCCCGACATAGGCCGTGTCGCCGGCACGGGCCGCTATCCCATTCTTGATGGCGACGGGTAAATCCGGCCAGGTTTCAAAAGCCATGACCGCACCAGTCGATAGCACGATCGCTGCGAGGCTGAGCGCGAACCGTTTTGCGAGGATCAATCCTGGCGTTCATAGTTTCCTCTCCGTTCATTCTTACTGTTTGAGATACGTCGTGATCCACGATCATCATCACGAAGCAACCATGTCGGCGACACCAATGATGCCGGCATCGGCACCAAGTTCGGCGGCAGCAAGATCGGGCACGACGGCTTCCGGATAGGTTGCGAGCGCCTCCCGCAGCAGTGCGATGAAGCCCTCAGCCAAGCCGACGCCACCACCGATCACGATGCATTCAGGGTCCACGACGGCCTGCAGTCCGGCAATTGCGGCCGCGAGTCGAGTCGCGGCGTCGCGCAAGATATCTTGCGCCCAAGTTTCACCGGCGCTAGCAGCTGCAAACACCGCGCGGGCGTCACCATCATGGCCATGGCAGCGGGCAGCGTTCGCAATTCCGAATCCGGATGCCAGCGTTTCAAGACGGACGGAGCCGCCCGGCCCGCAAAGAGGAATCTGACCGAGGCTGCCTGCCATGCCTCGCACGCCGCGAAGAAGACGGCCACCAAGGACAAGACCTCCGCCGATGCCGCTCGATACGGTCAGAAACGCCATATCGCGTCCTCGCCCAGCACCGAAGCGATACTCGCCCCAAGCGGCCGCCTGCGCATCATTGACCGCAAGAACCCGGGTGCCGAGCACGGCAGTGAATCGCTTGGCGAGTGAAAACCCTTCCGGTATGGCAAGAGTGCCAGGATTGAGTGCGGACCAAAGGTCACCGTCGACGCGACCGGTCACCGCCGCAGCGGCGCATTTGTACCGACCGTCCCAGCCCTTAGCGAGGTCGGCAACGGTAGCCAGCCAGACGTCACTGCCCACATCCGTCGGCGTCGGGATGACGCGACGCTCAAGGACGTCGTTTCCGTGTACCAGTGCTGCGAGAGTCTTGGTGCCGCCGATGTCAAAGGCGAGCACGGGGGTAGTCGGCCGTGCCGCGGTCTCCACCGCCTGCCGAAACCAGTCTGTGACATGTTCCGGTCGTGTGATTGCCGAACCGACAACCACTGCGTCCGCGCCTGCCCGGATCGCCGCCCTTGCCAATTCGGGGCTGTTATAACGCCCTTCCGCGAACACTGGTGCGCCCAGTTGGGCGCACACCCGCACCAGTTCGAGATCTGGTTCCTTGGGCGTCGGCGCGTCCCCGACGTAGCCAGACATGGTGGTTCCGATGATATCGGCCCCGGCCGCGATTGCCTTTCTGGCCTCGCTTTCCGTCGAAATGTCCGCCATCGCGAGACGACCGTGGCGCTTGATCTCGGCAATCAGTTCGCAGACAGGAACCGGCCTCGGCCTATCGGTTGCATCGACCGCAATGACGGTAGCGCCAGCCTCGCAAAGGTCAATGACGTCGCAGAGAAGAGGAGTGATGCGCACAGGGCTGTCATCAAGGTCTCGCTTGGTAAGACCGATGATGGGAAGCGGGCTAGCCTGCGCGACTGCGGCTACGTTAGCGCCACCTTCGATGCGAAGACCAGCTGCCCTCGAGGCTTCAGCGACACGTGCGTAGGCGACAATTGACGCCACGGTGTCGAAGGGCCCGCCAGGAACCGGCTGACATGAAACGATGAGCCTTCCTCGCATGCTGTTTATGATATGTCGTGTGCCGCTCACGGCGGACCTCCAATGTTCCATGTCGCGGTCAATCGCGGCTTTCTACTTATCCTAATCGCAGCTAAGCGGACGCTTGCAACCGCTTTGCATGGCCTTTCCCATTCGCGGAGACGAAGATTTAGGATATCTCCGAACGGAGACCTTATTGGCATCTTGAATATCCGATTGACAGATATCCTACAAGTGGATAATCCTAGGTTCGCTGTCTTTTCGGAGTCCCTGAAGGCAACCGGAGACGATGATGAACGTAAAATCGATAAAACCCTTGAAACGAGCCCCGCTCCTGCACGTATCAGTGCAAGAAAGCCTGCGCGCCTATATTGAGGACAACCATCTTGATGCAGGCTCCCCTCTGCCGCCTGAAGGTGAACTTGCCAACCAATTGGGAGTTAGCCGCAACTCGGTACGCGAGGGCATCAAAGCCTTGGAATCCGTCGGCGTCCTGGAGTCGCGCCGCGGCATCGGCGTCTTCGTGAAGGCATTTTCGTTCGAACCGTTGCTGGAGAACCTGGCCTACGGACTGGGCGGTGCGCTGAAGCAGATCGAGGAAGTTATCACCATCCGCCGGACGCTGGAGGTCGGGCTGATCGACCAGACGCTTGCGCTTATTGGGCCGGATGACATCCTCGAACTGCGCGAAACCTGCGACCAGATGAAGAAACGTGCCGAACGCGGCGAGAGTTTCCCCGATGAGGACCGGCGTTTCCACCAGTTACTCTTCCGCTGCCAGGAGAACGAGGTGCTGACCCGCCTGCTAGAGGTCTTCTGGCTTGCCTTCTACAAGGCGTCCGACTTCGTCAACCTCGAGAATGTCGACCCACTACAAACCTGGCGCGACCATGCTGCGATCGTCGATGCGGTCGAGGCCAGAGATCTCGCCGCCGCCAAGGACCAACTCGACCGGCACTATGCCGGCATCAATCGAGTGATCGCCGAGAACAAGAACACCACACCAGTAGGGAGGACTACATGAGCTTGAAGACCACCATTTCGGCGCTCGCCCTGTCGGCAGCGCTCTTCGGCAGCCTCATCGCGACGACAGCGCCAGTTCTCGCGGATGGCGGGACTATCTCAGGCGGCTTCGATGTCGGGCCGGGCGGCTTTCAAGGCAATTTCAACCCGCTCGCTGCGACCGGCGGCTTCACCTGGCTCGTCACCTATTTCGAACCACTGGTGATTTATGACGACAAGCTCGAAAAGGTTATTGGCGCGCTCGCAGAATCGTACGAGGTCAGCGCCGATCAGAAAGCCTATACCTTTAAGCTCGCCGACACCAAGTGGCACGACGGCACGCCCTTCACCTCCAAGGACGTCAAATTCACCATCGATTTGGCCAAGAACGAAAAGACGGGCTCGGTATTCGCCGCCCGTCTTGGCGCCATCGAATCCGTCGAAGCGACTGACGATCACACTGTCGTCGTCAAGCTCCGCAACGCGACGCCGAGCATGCTTGACACGCTCACCAAGCTGATGCTGCTGCCGGAACATGCACTGGTATCGATCCCCGCCGAACAGATCTCCAAGAACGCGTGGTGGTCGACTTCGCCGATCGGCACTGGTCCGTTCAAGTTTACCAAGTACGTCACCGACCAGTACGTCGAACTCGCGGCAAATCCGGACTATCGCGGTGGCAAGCCGGCTGTAGAGAAACTCATTAATCGCTATTTCGCCGACCCGTCCGCTGCAATTGCCGCTTTGCGTTCGGGCGAAATCCAGTTCACGTATGTGGATTCCAACGATGTTTCCACGTTCAACAACGACAGTGCCTTCCACGTCATAGAGGGCGATTCTTACGTCGTCAATTATGTCGGCTTCAACCAGGAAGTGCCGCTATGGAAGGATCTGAAGGTCCGCCAGGCCTTCATGCATGCGATCGACCGCAACGCCATCATCAATAGTCTCTATGGCGGCGCCGCCAAGGCGGCCAACTGCGTCTATGTCGCGGAGCACCTCGTGCCGCAGGGCATCGAACCTTACGACTATGATCCTGAGAAAGCCAAACAATTGTTGGCGGAAGCCGGCTGGGACAAGATCAATGGTGACAAGCCGATTACAATCCTAACCTACTATACCTCACCCCTCGCGGCCAACGTGCTTGCTGCAATGCAGGCGATGTTAGCCCAGGTCGGGATCAATATCGTGCCACGTGCCGTCGATACCCCGACATATAACTCCATTGTTTATCAGCAGTCGGGCAATGCGGGGGAGTTCCCGCTAATCTATGCCGGTCTGCAGAATGGTCCAGATGCATCCACCATCAATATCGGCCTCAATGAGAAGCAAATCCCGCCCGCCGGCGCGAACCTGATGCGAATCCGTATGCCGGAAGTGACAAATGCGCTCGACTTGGCGTTGGCAGAGACCGATGCTGCCAAGCGCGATGCCCGGTATCAGGACGTCTGCAAGGCAACCAGTGCCAATCTGCCCTGGGGTACGATGTGGGTTGCCAACCGTTACGGCGTGGCTTCCGTGAAACTCAAGGATTTCATATGGACGCCTGCACCTGCAGGCGGCCCCTACCAGGCCCATCCTGAGAAGTGGGCGATTGCCGAGTAGGCCAATTTCCTCCCCGGGGTGGCCGTTTCATCGCCACCCCATTTTTTGAGGATGTGTTCTGGATCTCCCTGGAAAGGGCGTAAGTCTCCTATGCTTCGCTATTGCCTACATCGCCTGCTCATCGGGCTCGGCATGGTGCTCACACTGACCGTGCTGATCTTCGTGCTGTTACAGTTGACGCCCGGCGACCCGGTCGATGCCTACATCGACCCCAACGTTGCTATGTCGCAAGAGGCGATGGACGCCTTGCGCGCTCAGCTCGGCCTCGACAAGCCGCTACCCGTCCAGTATCTCGCCTGGCTCTCGCAGGCCGTCCAAGGCAATCTCGGCCATTCATTGCAGCGTTTCAACGAGACCGTCGCCGAACTGATCATCGCGCGCATCGGCCCCACGCTGCTGCTGATGGGAGCAGGGCTGGCCTTAGCGATTGTCTTGGGCATCGCTGGCGGCATCTTCAGCGCCGTCCGCCGGGACTCCTTACCCGACTACTCCTTTTCGGTGCTGGCGCTGCTTGGCATCTCCAGCCCGGCATTTCTGACGGCCTTGCTCGGTCTCTACGTCTTTTCCGTGCGACTGAAATGGACGCCCTCGGGCGGAATGTTGACGCCGGCCACTGTTTTCTCCGTCGGCGATCTACTGCACCACCTGATCCTGCCGGCGGTCGTCCTCTCTATCGGCCATGCCGCGCTGATCATGCGCTATATGCGCGCCTCTATGCTCGAGGTACTCAACCAGGACTATGTTCGCACTGCGCGTGCGAAGGGCGTCAAGGAATTCTGGGTCGTGACCAAGCATGCATTGCGCAACGCGCTGCTGCCGGTCGTCACACTCATCGGCTCGACCATCGGGCTTGCCGTTGGTGGCGCCATCTTCATCGAAAGCGTCTTCAACTGGCCGGGCATGGGCCTGCTGCTCATCAGCGCCGTCGAGACCCGCGACTATCCCGTCATCATGGGCGCGACATTGGTGATCGGCGCGTGCGTCATCCTCGTCAACATCGTGACCGACCTTGTCTATGCAGTCATCGATCCGCGCATCAAGGTGGCCTGATATGAGTCTGTTCGTCCTCTCTTCGTCTGGCCCACTCGCCCGTGCCACGAATCGCTTCACCCAGAACGGTGCGGCATTGTTCGGGATCGTGCTGCTGCTCCCGCTGCTCGTCGCGGTCCTGACTTATCCGCTCTGGCTGCCCTACAAGCCCAACGATATCGACCTACTGGCGATGAACACTGGGCCGTCCTGGAAGCACTGGTTCGGCACCGACGGGGTCGGCCGCGATGTGCTCGCCCGAACCCTTGAAGGCGGCCGCATCTCGCTTTTGGTCGCAGTCTCCTCGGTCGTCCTGTCGACGGCCATCGGCTTCCTCGTCGGCGCGTTCTCCGCCTTCGGTGGCAGATGGGCCGATGCCCTTACCATGCGCTCGGTCGATCTCGCCATGACGCTGCCACCGGTCATCTTTCTGCTGGTGCTCGCCTCGATTATCGGCTCCGGCATCTGGTCGACCGTCTTTGTCATCGCGCTTCTGTCATGGCCGGTGCTGTCGCGCATGATCCGCGCCCGCCTGCTCGAACTGCGCGAACGTGAATTCGTGATGGCCTCACACGGCATGGGTGCCGGTGTCGGCCATCTGCTGTTCCGTCACGGCCTGCCCAACTCGATCGACATTCTGGTCGTCTACGCGACATTGCAGGTCGCCAACGCAATCCTGCTGGAAGCGGGCCTGTCCTTCCTCGGTCTCGGCGTACCGCCGCCGGCCGCAAGCTGGGGCAACATGCTGAACGCGGCGCGCTCGACGGCGGTGCTCGAGCAGTTCTCCTGGCAATGGCTGTTCCCCGGCGGGGCGCTCGTTCTGGCCGTCCTGGCGATCAACTTCATCGGCGATGGTCTGAGGGATGCCTTCGACCCCCGCTCCGAACTCAATTAACCCCTGGAAGAGAAGCAAGAATGTCTAAGTTTTACGGTGTCGTTCCTCCCGTCGTCACGCCCCTCAACGAAGATTTTTCGGTCGATTACGTCTCCTACACGCGCGTGCTTGAGTATCTGATCGACAACGGCTGCCATGGCCTGTTCGCACTCGGCTCAACCAGCGAGGTGGTGTTCTATGACGACGCCGAGCGCCGCAAGATCCTCGAGCACACCGTCAAGGTCGCCAACGGCCGCGTCCCGGTCATCGCCGGCGTCATCGACCCTACGACAGACAGGGTGATCCGCCACGCGCAGACGGCCAAGTCGGTTGGCGCCGACGCGGTAGTGGTCACCGCGCCCTTCTACACCCTCACGAGCCAGGCCGAGACGCTCGACCATTTCCGCATGATCCGGGATGCCGTCGACATTCCGCTCATCGCCTATGATATTCCGGTCTGCGTCCACACCAAGCTCGCCCGTCAGACGGTGGTGACGTTGGCCAAGGAAGGCACCATCATCGGGCTGAAGGATTCGTCCGGCGACGACGGGAATTTCCGCTATGCGCTCAGCGACCTCACCGACAACAAGGACGTGTTCCTGATGACCGGCTCGGAGATCGTCGTCGACAGTGCCCTGATGATGGGCGCGCACGGCGTCGTCCCCGGCCTCGCCAATGTCGACCCGGCCGGCTACGTCCGCCTCTGGAACCATGCCCAGGAGGGCGACTGGCAAGCCGCCCGCAAGGAACAGGAGCGGCTGTGCCGCCTGTTCGAGATTGTCTGGGTGGCATCCAGCCGCGTCAGCGGCGGCGCCACCGGTGTCGGCGGGTTCAAGACCGCGATGCGCAGCCTGGGTGTCATCGCCACGAACGTCATGGCCCGCCCGCGCGCGCCGCTCAACGACACCGAGGCAGCCAAGATCGACGAGATTCTGCGCTCGGTCGGCCTTCTGAATTAGGAGGGTGACGATGACCCCCGAATCCATCCTCGATATCAGGGGCCTGAAAACCGTTTTCCGGCTGCGCGACAGGGAGATTGCCGCCGTCAATGGCATCGATCTTGTCATCCGTCCCGGCGAGACAGTGGCTCTGGTAGGCGAGTCGGGTTCGGGCAAGTCGGTGACCAGCCTGTCGGTGATGCGGCTGTTGGCCCGCAAGGTCGGCGTAATCGACGCCGGTTCGATCATATTCCGCGGCAAGGATGGCAAGGTCAAGGACCTTGTCAACCTTAGCGAGGGAGAGATGCGCCACGTCCGCGGTAACGACATCGGTATGGTCTTCCAGGAGCCGATGACCAGCCTCAACCCGGTCTACACGATCGGCGATCAGATCTCGGAATCGCTGCGCGTCCACCGCGGCATCGGCAGGCGCGAGGCCTTGGAAGCCGCGGTCAGCCTGCTCGACAAGGTCGGCATTCCCGACGCCCGTCGCCGCGCCAGCCAATATCCGCATGAGATGTCCGGTGGCATGCGCCAGCGCGCGACTATCGCCATGGCGCTTGCTTGCGACCCGACGCTGCTCATCGCCGACGAGCCCACCACCGCGCTCGACGTCACCATCCAGGCGCAGATCCTCGACCTGATGCAGAAGCTGCAGCGCGAGCGCGGCATGGGTATGCTGTTCGTCACCCACAATCTCGGCGTCGTCGCCGAGATTGCCCACCGGGTCGCGGTCATGTATGCGGGCCGCATCGTTGAGGCCGGCCCGGTCGCCGAGGTCTTCCGTAATCCGCGTCACCCGTACACCGTCGGCTTGCTCAAATCGATGCCGCGGCTCGGCGCCGCCACCGAGATGAAGCGCAATGGCGAGAAGCTGGCCGCGATCCCCGGCATGGTGCCAAGTCTCGCCAACATGCCGACGGGCTGCGCCTTTGCGCCGCGTTGCACCCACGCCGTCGATGCATGCCGCACAGCCATGCCCGAACTCGCTGCGGTCGACGAAACCCACGTCAGCCGCTGTATCCGCTGGCAGGAGATCACCGCATGACCGCTGCCCCCCTCCTCTCCGTCCGTGGCCTCGCCAAGCATTACCAGACGCCCGGCGCCGCGCTGAAGATCCTGGAAAATATCTCCTTCGATATCGCCAAAGGCGAGGTGGTCGGGCTCGTCGGCGAATCCGGCAGCGGCAAGACCACGATCGGCCGCTCGGTGCTGAGGCTGATCGAGCCGACGTCGGGGGAGGTCGTGTTCGACGGCACCGACCTCACCCGGCTTTCCTCCAGCGAGATGCGGCGCCAACGCCCGCGCATGCAATACATCTTCCAGGACCCCTATGCCTCGCTGTCGCCGCGCATGACCATCGGCGAGATCCTCACCGAGGGCCTGAAGATACAGGGCATCGGCAGCAAGGCGGAACGGCTCGAACGGGCGAAGAAGGCGCTTGAGCAGGTCGAGTTGCCGGCGGACGCCATCAACCGCTACGCCCACGAGTTCTCCGGCGGCCAGCGCCAGCGCATCGGGATCGCCCGGGCGCTGACACTTTCCCCTGATTTCATTGTCGCCGACGAGCCAGTCTCGGCCCTCGACGTGTCGATCCAGGCGCAAGTGGTCAACCTGCTGCGCGACCTGCAGCAGCGGCTCGGCCTCACCATGCTATTCATCTCGCACGATCTGGCGGTGGTTGAGTACATCTGTGACCGCGTCATTGTGCTCTACCTCGGCCGCGTCATGGAGATCGCCACCGCCGAAGACCTCTACGCCCGTCCGCAGCACCCCTACACGCGGGCACTGATGTCGGCGGTTCCCTCGCCCGATCCCGCTACCAAGAAGGCGCGCCAGATCCTGAAGGGGGACATTCCGAGCTCAGCCAACCCGCCGAGCGGCTGTGTCTTCCGCACCCGCTGTCCGAAGGCGATCGACGCATGCGCCGCCGCCGTACCACAGCTGCGCGAGGTAGCGCCGGGTCACTTCAAAGCCTGCATCCGTGACGACCTGACAGACTAAATTTGCAGTTGGAGACTGAGCGTTGAACAAATTCCAAACCGACATGGCCCACGAAACGAACGAGACGCCGGCTGCTGTAGGACGGCTAATCGAGCGCAGTATGCAGGGCATTCTCGAGGTCGGACAGCGCATCGCCGGCATGGCTCCGCCGTTCGTGGCAACTTGTGCGCGCGGTTCCTCCGATCACGCCGCCGCCTACCTCAAATACGCGCTGGAGATCGCCACCGGGACGCCCGTCGTCTCGATTGGACCATCGATCGCATCGATCTACGAGGCCCCATTGCGCTTGTCTGATGTTCCGCTGGTGACGATTTCGCAATCGGGACAGAGCCCCGACCTTCTGGCGCTTCAGGCTTCGGCAAAGGCATCGGGGGCATTGACGATCGCGGTGGTCAATACCGAAGACAGTCCGGTTGCGCGCGAAGCTGACATTGTGATTTCGCTGGATGCAGGGCCGGAACGAAGCGTGGCCGCGACCAAGTCGTTCGTCAGTTCTGCGGTCGCCGTCGCTGGCATTGTTGCCGGCTGGACTTCTGACGCAGCCTTGACCCGGGCATTGATCGGGCTTCCCGAAGCTCTTGACGCAGCCTTGCGCGTCGACTGGTCCGCACTAACCCCAGCGCTGATGAAACGCAACTCGTTCTATGTGGTGGCGCGCGGCCCGACGTTTCCGATTGCCCAGGAGGCTGCGCTCAAAAGCAAGGAGACGGCCGCTCTTCATGCCGAGGCCTTCTCGCTGGCCGAGGTCATGCATGGCCCGCTGGCACTGGTCCGAGACAGCTTCCCAGTGCTTGCCTTGCTCCCGGAAGATCGCGCAGCTCGAGCCGGACGTGAGGCACTGGAGCGCCTTGTAGCTGCTGGCGGGAACGTGTTTTCAGCGTCGGAGCAGCCGGCGGCGGGCATACATCTTCCTTTCGCTTCGACAGGTCACAGCGCGCTCGATCCACTGTCGATGATCCTGTCTTTCTACTGCCTGATCGAACAGGTATGTCGCGAGCGTGGCAATGATCCCGATAGACCCGTCAACTTGCGCAAAGTCACAGAGACCGTGTAATGGATGTACTCGCTCTTTTTGGTGCGCGCGTTTTTGACGGTGCCCTTGTCCGGGAACGCGCCGCGGTTCTCGTAGCAGGCGACACGGTTATCGACGTCATTGGCGATGACGCAATTCCGAGTGATGCGCGGAAACGCGACCTTTCCGGCGGAGTGTTGGTGCCGGGCTTCATCGACCTTCAGGTCAATGGCGGCGGTGGCGTCATGCTGAATGACGGACCGAGTGCCGCGCGGATGGCGTCGATTGCACAGGCGCACCGCCATTTCGGTACGACCGGACTGCTTCCGACACTCATTACCGACACGGCGTCGGTCACCGAGTCAGCCATCGCAGCCGCTGCCGAGGCCGCCGGGACAGTACCGGGTGTCCTCGGCCTGCATCTCGAAGGACCCCACCTTGCTCCACGGCGCAGGGGAGCCCACTTGGCCGAACTGATGCGGCCGATGACTGATCAGGATGCCGAACTCCTGATAGCCGCGCGAGATCGCGTGAAGACGCTTCTTGTCACTGTGGCCGTCGAACAGGTGTCGACGAAGCTGATCCGCCGCCTCTCCGACGCCGGAATCGTCGTCAGCCTTGGCCACACGGACGCTGGATACGACGAAGCCCGCGCAGCGTTTGACGCCGGCGCAAGGTCAGCTACCCACCTGTTCAACGCCATGAGCCAGCTCGGCAATCGCGATCCAGGTGTCGTTGGTGCGGTGCTGACCGCGCCAGGCGTATCGGCAGGCGTCATTGCCGACGGTCACCACGTTCATCCCGAGACGCTTCGGATCGCCCATTCCGCGAAGCGCGGACCCGGCAGACTCTATCTCGTCACGGATGCAATGGCCTGCGTTGGCACGCAGGGGGACAGTTTCCCGCTTAACGGCCGCACCGTCTTTCGCCAGGATGGCCGGCTGATATTGGACGACGGAACACTCGCCGGCGCGGACGTCGATATGGCGTCCTGTGTTCGCTACGCTGCCAACACGCTGGGGCTCGGCCTTGAGGAGGCGCTTCGGATGGCCTCGCTCTATCCCGCTCAGCTCATCGGCGATGAATCGCGCGGCCGGATCGGCCGCGGTGCGAAGGCGGAGTTCGTGCACGTCGATGACGACTGCCGGGTCCTTGAGGTCATGTGCTTCTGATCATACCAACGCGTTCACCCAAAGGTATGCAGCGACGTCAGGGGCTAAGGATAGTCCCGGCAAAGGACCAAGCCAGTCCGCGTCGATCCCGTGAATTCGGACCGCATTGGCTGAAGCCAAACATTCTTGAAGTTAGACCTCGATGGCGACCTCGCGCCGTTCGCGCGCAGCCTTGAAAGCCGCTTCGATACAGGCGACCACATGCATGCCATCCGCACCCGTGACCGCCGGGGTGGTGCCCTTGACGATCGCATCGGCGAAGGCCTGCCACTGGCGCACGAGACCGCGGCCGGCAACATCCTGCTCGATCGACTGCTCGACCGGCTGCCACTTCATATTGCGGCCGAGTGTGACACCGCTGAAGAAGTCGACGGTCAGCGCACCCTTGTCGAAGATCAGCTCATCGCCGGAAATGAAGGCCCCGTCAGCATAGCCAATGCTGGCGACTTGGCCTGCGGCCTCGTCACCGAAGCGAAGGAGCAACAGGGCCGCATCATCGGCCTTTTGCCGATGGAATGTCGCAGCGGTTACGGCACTAACATGTGTGGCGCGGCGACCGGCGAAGGCGAGCAGGCGGTCGAGCGCATGGATACCGGCGGTGAACAGCATACCGCCACCGGTCGCCGGATCGAGGTGCCAGTCGCGACGATTTCCCTCCATCCACAGCTTGATCATGCGGCTCGAGCCATAGCGCATGCGACCCAGTTCGCCCGTGTCAATGATCCGCTTCGCGGCGATGAAGGGTAACGAGAAGCGCATCGTATGTCCGGGCATGAGCATCACACCCGCCTTTTCGGCGGCCGCGAGTACCCGGCGACACTCGGCGACTGTCGGTGCCAAGGGCTTTTCTATCATGATGTGCTTTCCCGCCTCGGCGCAGGCTATCGCCACATCGGTGTGCAGGTGGTGCGGGAGTGCCACGACGACCGCCTCAACGCCGGGATCGGCGAGCAGATCGTGATAGTCGAGGTAACCCTTGCCGCCAAACTGATCGGTGAAGGTCTTGAGGCCCTCGGGGTCATTGCGACAGGCGGCGACGAGTTCGGCGTTGGTGACGGACTGCAGCGCCTTTGCATGTGCGGCGCCGAAGTGGCCGGCACCGATAATGCCAATATTGAGCATCCTAGACTCCTCTGAGCGCATAACAGCGATCGATGATTTCCATTGCGCGTTGGTGATCAGCCAGCGATACGGCCGGTGGACGGCCATCCTGAAGACGCCGCAGTGCATCAGCCATGACGTCATCGTAGCGTCGGGCTGGCGGCGTTACTGGCAGGTCGCGCTCATCCTCGTCGTCGAGCGTCGTGAGTGTCAGCCGATCACCGAGATCGCTTAACGTCGCGTTTCTTGCGGAAACGCGCCACTCGAAGATGCCGCGCGTCATGGAGGCGAAAGTGTAGCCGGCCTCGATCAAGCCGATCATGCCGTCTGCGGCGCGCAACACGACGACCGCATAATCCTCAACTTCTGTGCCGTGAAGCGGACGGCCGAGCGATGCGCTGGTTACCGCGACCGGCTGGTCACCGGCAAGAGTGAGGAACGCGCTAATGCCGTGGATACCTAGGTTGCGCAGCGCCCCTCCCCCACCGACTTCGCGATCGAGTACCCAGGAAACTCCATCGTTCACATAACGTTGCGGCGGGCCATTGATGAGGCGGAAATACGAATGCGAAATCGCTCCGAGTCGCGCGGCCCCATCAAGGCTGCGTATCGCGGCCATCATTCCGAGCCCATGCGGCAGTGCCATCGCGACAAAGGCCTTGTTTCGTCCAGCCGCGGCGATCAGTGGCTTGACCCCGGCGGCAGAGGTGCCGATCGGCTTTTCGATCAGCATTGGCACGCCTGCGTCTATGACCGCGAGGCCGCGTTCAGCAATCTCGAAAGGCCGCCCCATAACCACGGCGAAGTCTGCGGCCGCCAGCGCCTCCCGGAGGCTAGCAGCGGGCAAACAGCTGAACTTGGCGGCGAACGTCTGCACCGCCTCGGGCTCGGGGTCCCACGCTGCTCCGATCACTGCTCCTGTCGTCAATGCAGCATTGGCATGCATATACGAATGCCAGTGGCTCACACCTAAGAAGGCGATTCTCATCCCTGCTCCACATATACGATTAAAGGATATCCTATAAGTTAACAGTTACTATTTCATGCCTCTCAGCAGCTTGCAAGCGAAGAATCCGTGCCACGTCCACACCCTGCATCGGGTTATCTGCTTGCGTGGGCACCTGTTGGGCGCCCAAAGCGGCGTCGGAGCACATCGACCGGTCTCCGATTACCGCCCAGCACAGCACGGTCGTGCCGGCCCTGACCAGGAGCCCAGCGGCAGCCTTGTGGCATCGCCGGGCCTTCCTGGACGAAGTCCAACGTTTCCTTGAATAGCAGCATGCCTCGTATCGCGCTCACATCTATGGACGCACCGCAGCCAAGCTGGATCACAACGCCGACCTCCAATAACCACGGCGCGGAGCCCCGGGATTTCACAAGGAAGACCCGCCCATCAAATATCCAAGCGGGCGAAACCCCGAACCGGAGCTGCCTAATCTCAATACTTGATAAAGCTCCGTCGCAACGCTCCCGACCCAGGTGGTGGTGGATGGGCGCGATCCCGCCTTCAAAAAGCCGAGCAAGTTCGTCGGGCCGGTCTATGAGCGGAGCGAATCGGATGCGCGGGCCAAGGCGGCGGGATGGACTATCGCCGCCGATGGCGACAAATGGCGCCGGGTCGTGGCATCGCCCAAGCCGGTCGACATCCCCGACTTCAGGATCATCAGGCTTCTGTCGACACCGTAATTTGCAAGAACTGGACCCGGATCCGCATCAACGAAAATGCCGGCCGCGAACGAAACGATGAGGTAGCCGTGCGCCACGCGCACGTCGAAGAAGGGGTTCGCCCTGGCCGCTGCCTCGTCGATGTGGGCGTAGCAGTTGTCTCCGGCGAAGCGGGCAAAGTGCTCAATGTCGTCGAGCGTCACCGCCCGCGTGGCCGTCACGTGCGCTGCATGTAGCGCTTGACGCCCCACATGCCGCCGAGCTCCTCGGCGACTTTGGGATCATTGGTGAACTCGGAAGCTACAAGCGAGCCCTTGCCCTTGTGAGCGAGTGCAAACGCTTCCTCGATGTCGCCATAGGGCATCACGGTGGAAACCGGACCGGATGCCTCGACGTCCTGCAGAACGACGCCCGCCTCTCGAGCCAGCAGATCGCCAGACGGGTCTACAGTTCGCCGTGGTCGGTCTAGCGTCGCATTTTGTGCGATGGAAGATGCCGAAGTGATCAGCGATTTCCCTCACGGTCGATGAAGAAACGCTGGGTCTGCGCGAGATCATCCTGGTTAATGTCAGCCTTGACCGACATACCCCGGAAACGACGGCGGCCTTTGCGGATTTCGTGCGAAATTCACCCCAGGCGCTCGAATGCTATTTGGGAACCGGGTCATACGACTACGCGCTGAAGGTCGTGGCCGCCGATATGAGAAGCCATTTCGATTTCCCCAGAAAGGCATGATCCGGCTGGGCTTCATCGGCAAGACGGACTCGACCGTCGTGATGAGCAAGATCAAGGAGACGTCTAAGATCGCCAGCGAGATCATCCCGCGCCGACTGCCGTGATTTTCGCATACGAATGAGCGCCACTACCTCGAGGATAGCCCCGCCATCGAAGACCATGACGCCGGTCCCGTCGAGATCGAGCAGGAATTCAAGAGTCTCGATCGCTACGCCCATCGGGCGCCGCTGCCATGGTCAGGTAGGGTTCGCCGACATGGCAGGGAGCAACCCCGTTATGGAGAAATGACGCCGGGATCGAATCCATGAAGGGACTAGAACAGCGCGGACTCGGCTCCACGGTCCCGACGCAACCTATGCCGTCAGATAGGCGGAAATGACAGCAGCGATCTGATCCGGGTTCAGCGCCCCCATTTGTGAGCCCATCAAGGCGTCCAGCTGTTCCCTGGAAAGGTTCGTAATGTCTTCCGTGGACAAGCCCGCGATTCCGGATGAACTGAACGACTCAACGTCGGCGGTCGAGAAGGTCGCCAATCCCTCCGAAGTCAGGGCATTCACCTGCGCGGCCGTCAGTGCATTGACCTGGCTGGGCGAAAGGGCTTCCGCCTGTGCGGTCGTCAGCGCGGCGATGACCCCGGTCGTCAGGCCCGGAACCGCGCCCGTGCTCAGGGCGGCAATCTGGGCAGTCGAGAGACCCGCAATGTCGTCGGCCCCGAGGGCTGCGGCTTGTACGGCGTTCAACGCGCCGATCTGCGCGGTCGACAATGCTGCGACCTGTCCGGCACTCATCGCAGCCACCTGATTGTAGTTCAGCGCGCCAATCTGGCTTGCTGTCAGTGTCTGGATCTGGGAGGTGGACAGAGCGGCGACGACGCCCGTTGACAGGCCCTTGATGGCGGACGTGCTGATCGCGGCGAGTTCCGCGGTCGAGAAGGTCGCAAGGTCTTCGATGGTCAGCCCGGCCAGTCCGTCTGCGCTGAGGGAGGCAATCTGCGCCGTCGAGAGCCTGTCGATCTGTTCGGCACTGAGGGCGCCAACCTGCGCGCTGCTCAGCCCGGCGACGGCGGAGGTGCCGAGGGCGGCGATTTCGTCTGCGGAAAGAGCGGCGATGAATTCCGTGGACAGACCCTTGATGGCGGAAGAGTTGATCGCGGCGAGTTGCCCGTTGGAAAGGATTCCCAGAGATTCCGGAGTCAGACCCGCGACCCCTTCCGCAGTCAAGGCGGCGATCTGACTGGTGGAGAGCGTCTCGAGCTGCTCGACATTGAACACCCCGAGCTGGGCGCCGGTCAGGCCGGAAACGCCGATTGTGCTCAGGGCCGCAATCTGCGCCGTCGAGAATGCCGCGATCCCATCTGCGCCGAGAGCGGCAACCTGCGTCGACGTCATTGCGGCAACCTGGGCCGGGCGCAACGCTTCGATCTGCCCGAGGCCGAGGGCTGCGACCTGGGCGGTCGTCAGGCCCGATATGCCGGCCGTACCGAGTGCCGCGATCTGGCTCGTCGAAAGCGCGGCGATCGTACCAGTGGACAGCCCCGCGATCGCGCTGGCACCGATCGCGGCTATATCCGCGGTCGAGAACACCTCCAGTTCCTCCGTGCTCAGAACGGCAATCTGTGCCGAACTCAACGCGGCGATCTGGGCGGACCCCAGCGCTTCGATCTGGTCGATGTTAAGGGCGGCGATCTGATCGGTGGAGAGGCCCGGGACCCCGGCAGCGCTGAGGGCCGCAATCTGGCTCGTGGAGAGCGCTGCGATCATGCTCGTGGACAGACCGGACATGGCTCTCGAACTGATTGCGGCAATATCCGCAGTCGAGAATCTCGCAAGACCATCCGGACTGAGGGCTGCGATCTGCGCCGCGCTCATCGCAGCGATCTGGACAGGACCGAGTGCCGTTACCTGCTCGTTGCCGAGGGCCGCTATCTGGCTGCTCGACAATCCCGCGACACCGCTTGCGGCGAGCGCGGCGATCTGGGCGGTCGAAAAGGCAGTTATGCCGTCCACGCCGAGAGCGGCGACCTGCTTCGAGTTCAAGGCGGCGACCTGGACGGTCGTCAGGGCTTCGATCTGGTCTCTGGTCAACCCGGCGACCTGCGCGGAGGACAGGCCCGAAACGCCGGCGGCGCTGAGCGCGGCGACCTGCGCCGTCGAAAGTGCCGCGATCACGCTCGTGGAGAGGCCCGATATCGCGCTCGAGCCGATGGCGGCGATATCCTTTGTGGAGAATGCGGCAATGTCGTTCGCATCGAACGCGGCAAGCTGCACCGAGCTGAAGGCGGCGATCTGGGTGGGGGAGAGAGCCTCGACCTGACCGGGGCTCAGGGCGGCCATCTGATCCGTGGTGAGGCCACCGACACCGTTTGCATTCAGGGCGGCGACCTGGGCCGTCGACAATGCCGCTATACCGCCCGTGCCGAGAGCGGCCAGCTGCCTCGAACTCAGCGCGGCAATCTGGGTGGTCGTCAGCGCCTTGATCTGGTCCGTACCCAGTCCGGCGATCTGGGCGGTGGAAAGACCCGCTATGCCGGCGGTGCCGAGCGCCGCGATCTGGCCCATGGAGAGCGCAGCGAGCGTGCTTGTCGACAGACCTGCGATTGCGCTCGCTGTGATCGCAGCAATGTCGGCTGTCGAAAATACCCCGAGATCATCGATGCTGAGGGCCGCGATCTGCACCGAACTCAATGCTGCAACCTGAGACGGGCTCAGAGCCTCCGCCTGGGCAAGGCTGAGAGCGGCGATCTGGCTTGTGGAGAGGCCTGCAACACTGCCCGGCTTTAGGGCGGCAATCTGGTCGGTCGAGAGGCTCCCAACGCCGCCAGTCCCCAGAGCAGCGACCTGCCTCGAGTTCAGCGCAGCGATCTGTTCGGTGGTGAGGGCTTCAATCTGGCTCGTCGTCAGTCCGGCGATTTGCGCGGCGGAGAGGCTCGAAATGCTAGCGGTGCTCAGCGCCGCGATCTGGCTCGTCGAAAGGGCCGCAATCATGCTCGCAGACAGGCCCGCTATGGCATCCGGAGCGATCGTCGCGATGTCCCTGGTCGAGAACGCGGCGATGTCGTTCGCATCGAGGACGGCGAGCTGTGCAGCGCTGAGGGCGAGAACCTGGACAGGGGTCAGCGCCTCCAGCTGGCCGCTGCCGAGCGCTATCATCTGGGCCGTCGACAGGCCCGAAATTCCGGCCGTGCTCAAGGCGGCTATCTGCGCTGTCGAGAGGGCGGCCACGACGGCCGTTGAGAGGCCCGGTATTGCGCTCGACCCGATGGCGGCCATGTCTTTGGTGGAGAAGGCGGCAATGTCGTCCGCATCGAGGGCGGCGAGTTGAGCAGAGCTCAGGGCCGCGACCTGCGCGGGGGTGAGAGCCCCGATGCGGTCGATGCTCATCGCCGCGATCTGGCCGGTGGACAGACCGGATATGCCGGCCGTGCCCAGAGCGGCGATCTGGGTGGCCGACAGCACCGCCATGTTCGCCGTTCCCAGAGCGGCGACCTGATCGGAAGTCAGCGCTGCGACCTGCCTGGTGTTCAAGGTGCCGATTTGCGCCGAACTCAGGGCGGTGATCTGGCTGGTCGTAAGGCCCGATACGCCGCTCACGCTCAAAGCCGCGATTTGCGCGGCCGAGAGAGAAGCGACAGCGGATGTTGCAAGACCGGAGATCGCATCCCGGGAGAGGGCTGCGATATCGCTGCTCGAAAACGTCGCGATGTCATCCGCATCAAGGACGGCGAGCTGCGCGGAAGTCAGGGCGGCGACCTGGGCAGGCGTCAAGGCCTCGATCTGGCTGTTGCCGAGCGCATTGACCTGTCTCGTCGACAGGCCCGAAATGCCGGCCGCGCTCAGAGCGGCGATATGGTCGGTCGAAAGGGCCGCGATGCCGTCGGTGCCCAGCGCAGCCACCTGGGCCGCGCTCAAGACGGCGACCTGTCTGGTGCTCAGGGAGGCGATCTGCGCGCTGCTGAGCGCGGCGATCTGGCCTGCGGTTAGTCCCCGGATGCCGGCCGTGCCAAGGGCCGCTAGCTGGTCTGTCGAGAGAGCCGCGATGTCGTCGGTCCCCAACGCACCCGCCTGGGCTGCATTCAGCGCCGCAAGCTGGTCCGTACCCAGGGCGGCGATCTGGTCGGTGGCCAAGGCCGCGACCTGAGCCGTCGTCAACCCCGCAAGCGCGCCGCTGCCCAAGGCGGCGATCTGACCCGTGGTGAGCGCTGCCACGGCGTCTGTGGAAAGACCGGATATGGCACTCGCGCTGAGCGCGGCGATCTCGGCGGTGGTAAATGTCGCGATGCCGTCCGCCGCCAGGGCTGCGAGCTGCGCCGACGTCAGGACCGCGACCTGGACGGAAGACAGCGCCTCGACCTGCGCAGTACTGAGCGCGTCGATCTGGTTGGCGGTCAGGCCCCTCACGGACCTGGCGCTCAATGCGGCGATCTGGTCGGTCGAGAGCGCGGCGATGACGCTCGTAGACAGGCCGGCTATGGCGGCCGAGCCGATCGCTGCAATGTCGTCGGTCGAAAAGGTCGCCAGGTCCTCCGCGGTCAGAGCTGCAAGCTGGGAGGAACTGAGGGCGCGAACCTGTGCAGGGGTCAAGGCGGCCACCTGTCCGGTCGACAGGGCTTCCAGTTGAAGGCTGCTCAAGGCGCCAATGGCGCCGGCATTCAAGGCGGCGATCTGAGCTGACGAAAATGCCGCGAGGTTTTCGGGCTCGAGGCCCGCAATCTGGGTCGAATTCAGTGCCGCCACCTGCTTCGTTCCCAGCGCGGCAATCTGGCTCTGGCTCAGGGCGTCGAACTGAGCCGCGGTCAGACCCCCGATCGCACTCGTACTCAAGGCTGCGATCTGCTCGGCGGAAAGCGCCGAGAGAGCTGCTGTCGTCATGCTTCCGATCGCCTTGCCGGTGATCGCCGCGATCTCGGCGGTCGAAAACGTCGCTATGTCGTCCGCTCCGAGGGTCGCAAGCTGCGCCGGGCTCAGGACCGCGACCTGCCGGGCGTTCAGCCCCGCGATCTGGGTGGCGCTCAGCGCGTCGATCTGGGCGGTCGTCAGACCACCGATCGCACCCGTGCTCAAGGCCGCGATCTGATCGGTGGACAGTGCCGCGAGCACGCCGGTCGTCAGGCCACTGATCGCATTGCTGGTGATCGCAGCAATCTCGGCCGTCGAGAATGTCGCGAGCCCCTGCGCCCCGAGGGCGGTGAGCTGCGCCCCGCTGAGTGCCCTAACCTGGGTCATGTTCAGCGCCTCGGCCTGCGCTGTCGAGAGGGCGCCAATCTGAGCGCTCGTCAGGCCCCCGATCGCATTCGTGGCAAATGCAGCAATCTGGTCGGTGGAGAGTGCCGCGACGGCTTGTGTGGTCAGGGCCGAGACCTGTCTCGACAGCAAGGCTCTGATCTGCGTGGTCGAGAGCGCCCCGGCCTGATCGGGCGACAAGGCGGCGATCTGATTGGTCGTCAGACCTCCGATCGCGCTCATGCTCAGGGCCGCAATCTGGTCGGTGGAAAGCGCCGAGAGAATTCCTGTCGTCAGGCCGCCGACCGCCTTGTTGGTGATCGCGGCTATGTCGGCGGTCGAGAACGTCGCAAGTCCCTGGGCTCCGAGCGCCGTAAGCTGCGCCGCGCTCAATGCTCTCACCTGTGCGACGGACAGTGCCTCGGCCTGCGCCGTCGACAAGGTGCCGAGCTGCAGAGCCGTCAGGCCGGACACCGAACTCGTGTTCAACGCGGCAATCTGGTCGGCGGACAGCGCCGCGACGGCTTGTGTGGTCAGGGCCGAGACTTGCCTTGCGAGCAATGCTCTGACTTGCGTGACGGTGAGCGCCGCCGCCTGTTCAGGCGACAAAGCGGCGACCTGGCCCGTCATCAGCCCCCCGACAGCGCTCGTGCTCAGGGCGGCTATCTGACCGGTTGACAGCGCCGCGAGGATGCCGGCCGTCAGTCCCCCAACTGTCTTGTTGGTGATTGCGGCAATCTCGGCCGTCGAGAACGTCGCGACCCGCTGTGCCCCGAGGGCTGAGAGCTGCGCCGCGCTGAGTGCCCTCACCTGTACAACGGATAACGCCTCGGCCTGGGCAGTCGAGAGGCTGGCAAGCTGCGCGGTCGTCAGACCCGCCACGGCACCCGTGTTCAGGGCGGCAATCTGGTCGGTTGAGAGCGACGCAAGGACATCCGTCGTCAGGCCGGAGATCGCCCTGCTCGTGATCGCCGTGATATCGGCAAGCGAAAACGTCGCAAGGTCCTCGGCACTCAGCGTTGAAAGCTGTGATGCGCCGAGGGCGCCGACTTGAGACGACGTCAAGGCTTCCGCCTGCACGGTGGTGAGCGCGCCGATCTGCGCACCGGTGAGGGCGGCCACCTGGCCGGTACTCAGGCTCTTGATGTCGAGCTGATCCAGGACAGCCAGCTGCTCCAGCGTCAGGCCGACGATCGCACCGACGGAAATGGCGTTCAACTGCCGCGCATTGAGGACGTCGACGTCCTCCGCGTCCAGGGCGGCGACCTGTGCAGCGGACAGCACGCTGATCTGCTGCGTCGACAGCAATCCCACGTCTTCGGTGGTCCAGGCCTTGACCTCGGCCGTCGAGAGAGACCTGATCTGGCTCGTGCTCAGCGAAGGTATTGTCGAGGTCATGCGTGAAGGCCCCCTGATATTGCCCGGCGTCTGAAACAATTCACTTTGACAGCAGCGTCGGGGAACGTGTGCAATCGCCCTCGAGAGAGTCCCGGGCACCAGCTCCCGCGGCGCTTGCCACCCGCCCGGTCACGCGCCCAGATTGCAGTCGTTCACCCGGATCCACCGCCCAGCAAGAAACCTTATTGGTTCACCCGGCTTGCCCGAACCTGTTGGTTGTGGCCGCGGTCGACGATTTCCCGGTGAATATCTCGCCGGGCGAGCCCTCCCTGCAGAGCTCGCGCCCGGGCGATCACAGCGATGCCCGCAAGCCTTCGGTCCGCAAAGGCAAAAGGTCCACCTGTTCCGAAGGAACGTCGTGTGGCCGGACCGGCGGATGCAGGAACGCCGGCATTCGCTCCCCTCCGGCGCGGGCGGAAAGGTAGCGCCGCGCGGTATCCAGCGCCTCGCGCACGGTGACGTCCATATCGAGATAGCGATAGGTCCCGAGTCGGCCGACGAAGGTCACGGAATGCTCCTCAACCGCACGCGCAGCGTATCGGGCGAGTTGCTCTGTGTCCTCCACCAGCCGGATCGGATAGTAGGGAACGTCATCCACGCCACAGGCACGCGAAAACTCGCGATAGCAGACCGACCCGGTACGGTCTTCCCACGGCGAGAAATGCTTGTGTTCGGTCACCCGCGTATAGGGCACCGACACGTCGGCGTAGTTCATCACGGCGCAGCCCTGATAATCACCGTCATAGGTGAAGCGTTCGAAATCCAGTGTGCGATAACCGAGGCGGCCGAATTCGTAATCGAAATAGCCGTCCAGAGGACCGGAATAGAACACGTGATCGAAGTCGCCCTGCCGGCCGCGAAGGAAGCGCGTCTCAAGGTGGACCGCGACATTCGCGTGATCGAGGATCCTGCTGACCATGTCGGTATAACCGTGTTGCGGCATGCCCTGGTGTTTGTGGAAGAAGTAGTTGTCGTCGTAATTGAACCGCAGCGGGAGCCGCTTCAAAATGGAGGACGGCAGCTGGGCCGGCGAGCACCCCCATTGCTTCTGTGTGTAGCCCTTAAGGAAGGCTTCGTAGAGTTCGCGGCCGACGAAACGCAGTGCCTGTTCCTCGAAGGTCTGCGGGTTCGATATGCTCCGGTCGGCGAGATCGGCGATGAAGGCTCGCGCCTCCTCCGGCCTGAACGCCTTGCCGAAGAACTGATTGATCGTATGAAGGTTGATCGGAAGGGAATAGACCTCACCCTTCACCGTCGTCTTGACCCGGTTCCTGTACGGCATGAACGTCTGGAAACGGTTGACGTAATCCCAGACCTCGCGGTCATCCGTGTGAAAGATGTGCGGTCCATAAACGTGGACCATGACACCGGTTTCCCGATCGCGCTCGGTATGACAATTGCCGGCGACGTGGGTGCGTATGTCGAAGACGTCGACTTCATGCCCGGCTTCTGCCAGCTCGCGCGCGATGACCGCTCCGGAGAGACCCGCGCCGACGACAGCGATCCTTTCAACGCGCGGCGTAAACCGGCTCTTGCCGCTCATGCCTGCCCTCGCGCATGTCTGTGCGCGGTCGCTTCCGTCCACAGCCGGCCGTCGTGCTGGAGAGGCGAGAAATCGTGCCATTCGGCCAGCTTTTCGAGGTAGCGCCGACGGTAGGCGGCGTCCTGTGAAAACGCCGTGTTCTCCTGTACGAGTTCCGTCCCGATCTCATAGTAGACGTCGAGATTGCGCAGGTCCGGCACGGGCGTCTCGCCGCGCTCGCATTCCCCCTGCATCTGCCAGAAGAGCTCCTCGAGCCGCCGGGCGAGGGCCGGAATATCGCGCAGCACGCTGGCTTCCCTCGCCGCCGCCAGAGCCTGCCTGATGCCGGCGAGCCTGTCCCGGTCTTTCGCAAGGGCGATTGCCGTTTCGACGTAATGGTCCGGATCCGCGCAAATGGTGTCCGCAATACCCGCTGCGGCGACGATGCTGTGGCAGAAGCGGGCGGCAAAACTCTTGCCGGGGACGGTAAGCACCGGCAGTCCGACGGTCAGCGCGTCAGCCGCCGTCGAGTGGGCGCCATAGGGGAAGGTGTCGAGGAAGAGATCGGCGGCAGCAATGCGCGCGAGATGCTTGGCATTCGCTGCCTTCGGCGCAAAGATCAGCCTTTCCGGCGTCACGCCGGCGCTCTCGGCCGCCTTGCGCAGACGCTGGTCGGTGCCGTCACCGCCACTCAGGAGCCAGAGCACGCTGCCGGGCGTCGCGGCAAGAATCTTCATCCACTGCGCGAAGGTGCCTTCAGTCACCTTCTGCATGCCATTGAAGCAGGCGAAGACAAAAGCCTCTTCCGGAAGCCCCACTCCCGCGCGACCTGGTTTTTCAGCAATGACGCGCTTGCGGTCCAGCGGTTGGCTGCAGGCAATTCGCAGCACCTTTTCCGAATAGTAGATCTCGTTTTCCGGCGGGACGATGTGATCGTCGGTAATCATGTATTGATGGAAGGGGCTGCCCATCGAGCCCGGGTAACCGCAGAAGTTGACGATAACCGGTGCGGGCCGGTAGGCGAAGATCCTGGTTCTGGCGCCTCTGGTGTAACCGTTGACATCGACGAGGATGTCGATCTCGTCTGCAGCAATCTGCCGCGCAGCCTCCACGTCGCTCACTGCCGCGATGTCGCGCCAGCAGTCGACCGCCGCCTTCATTCTTGCCTGCGTTGCATCGTCGCCGGCCGGCTCGCCGCAATAGTAGGCATAGACCTCAACGCTTTCCTTGTCGTGCAGTTCCAGCACCTCGCGAAGCGCAAAACCGACGGCGTGATCACGCAGGTCCGACGAGACATAGCCCACTCGAAGCCGCTCGCCGGTTCCCGACTTCCGCCTGGGATTACCGCGCGCAAACCCGCTGACGTCGGGACGCCCGACAAAGGACTTGTTGTAACGATAGGCCTTGGCGAGCTGGAACAGCGGATCGTCCGAATAGCAGGCAAGCGTCAAGGGCGACATCGCGTCGAGCAGCTGTCGCGTGGAGACATGGTCAGACGATACGAGCACCGGCCACTTGCACTGGCGCTGCCTGAGCGCACTCCAGTGCTGGCCTGCCTCCGTCTTGTCGGGGCGCAATTCGATGGCCTGCCACAGGGCGGTTTCCGCCTCGTCCAGCAGGCCTGCATTTTCCATCACCCGGCCGATATGCTGAAGCGCCATGAGGCGATGTGCGAGCCGGTCGGCCGTACTGTCGGCCGTCATCTCCACGAAACTTCGCCACTGCCCGATGGCCTGCGTGGCGGCACCGCCATCCTCGAAGGCGCGACCGAGATTGATGTGGGCCGGCCCGAACTGCGGGTCGAGTTTCAGGCAGGCGCGCAAGGCGTGGATCGATCCCGCGATATCGCCAAGCTGGCGCAGCGTCACCGAATAGTTGAAATAGACGAGATGAAGAAAGGGATGACCTTCGTTGAACGCAATCCAGACCTTGTAGATCTCGGCCGCATCTGCGCCTTTCCCGGCGGCACTCCGACCTTCCGCGAGCATGAGCAGGTCCGCCAGGGGCAGACCGTGAATGCCGGCAGCAACCGAGATTCCGGCAAATCGCGGAGCGGACGTCCGCGCGGATGTGTCGTCGTTGGTCATCCGTCGAATTGATGATCTGGCCGATGGCGTTGCAAGCGTCGGCTGCGGATTTCCCCGGCTTAATTTTCCGACAATTGGTCTGTCGCGCACAGAGCTAAAATCGCGGGCGCCAGAGCGGTTTCAGGAGCTCGAGGATAACAAGCACCGCTATTCCGGCTCCAACCGACAGTGCGAGATCGTCTCCGTGCAGCGTTCCGAAGTGAAACAGGTCGCTGGCTACCGGCCATGCGAGCGAAAGCCCGAGAATGCCTGCCACACCAGAAAGCACGAATTTTAGAGCCCGGTTGGGCCGCCGCAAGGCCGACCATATCGAGGCACTGAAGCTGCGATTCACGAAGATCAGCGCAACGATCGTCGTTACCAACGCAAAGAAGGCGAGTGCCCGCGCCTCGTCTTCCGGCAAGCCGCGCCGGTAGGCAATGATGTAGATCGCCGCCACAAGGGCAAAAGCTAATAGCCCTTGCAAAAGGCTCCAGACGATCAATCGCGGCGAAAACAGGGGCTCATCCGGCGTTCGCGGGGGACGTCGCATGATATCGTCCTCTTCGGTCTCCGCCTCGAAGGCAAGTGTACACACTGGATCAATCACCATTTCCAGAAACGCAATATGGATCGGACTGAAAATGATCGGCAGTCCAAAGATCAGCGGAAGCAGCCCAAGACCTGCGATCGGCACATGCACGGCGACGATGAAACCCATCGCCTTGCGCAGGTTGTCATAAATGCGCCGACCCAAACGGACGGCCTTTACCACCGACCCGAAATCATCATCGAGCAGCACAATAGAGGACGCCTCGCGGGCCACGTCAGTCCCGCGTTCCCCCATCGCGATTCCGATATGGGCCGCCTTCAATGAAGGCGCATCATTGACGCCGTCGCCGGTCATCGCGACAATCTCGCCATCGGCCTTGAGCGCATTGACAATCCGGAGTTTCTGCTCGGGCATGATGCGGGCGAAGACCGTTACCGTGCCGACATGCTGCGCCAGTTCCGTATCGGTGTAGCGCCCCAGTTCCTCCCCGGTCATGATGCGCCGCGACTCCAGCCCCGCTTGCTTGGCGATTGCGCCGGCTGTCGTGGAGTAATCGCCGGTTATCATCACAAGACGGATGCCGGCCGAACGGCACTCGGCCACGGCATCACGCACGCCCGCCCGCAGGGGATCGGCCAGTCCCACCAGTCCCAGATACTCGAAGGCAAAGCCACGCGGATCTTCCGGCAGGCTCTCGTTGCCGACTTGCGCCTGGGCGACACCCAGAACCCGCCGACCCTCGGCGGCCATGGCGTCCATCGAGGATTTCATGGCAGCCCGCCCAGCGGACGAAGCATTGCACAGATCCGCAATCGCCTCGGGTGCGCCCTTGGCCGCAACGATGAGTTTGCCATCGTCTCGCCAGACATGGGTCACCGCCAGCAATTCAGGCGTCAATCCATAGACCCGCACAAGCGACCGGCGTTCCCGAGGCTTGCCTTCAAACGTATGATGGCCAAGTTCATGGAACGCCCTTTCCATGGGATCGAAGGGCTCCGGCGCGCTCGCGAGGACGCCGGACCGGACAAGGTCATGAAAGGCGGGCGGAAGCTGGTCTCCCGCCGCCTTCACCGCGATCGCGGTTCCGTCCTTCAGTCGCAGTTCGGCAACCGACATGCGGTTTTCGGTCAACGTTCCTGTCTTGTCGCTGCAGAGAACGGTCGCCGAACCGAGCGTCTCGATAGCCGATGCCCGCCGCGTAAGCACGCGCGCCCGGGAAATCCGCCATGCGCCCATCGCCATGAATACGGTCAGCACCACCGGAAACTCTTCGGGCAGCATGGACATGCCCAGCGCAATGCCTGCGAGCACAGCATCGAGCCATGCCCCGCGAAACAGTCCGTATAGCACGACCGCCAGAACGCTTACTGCGCCGCCGACAAGTCCAAACAGGCGAACGAGGCGCCGCATCTGGATCTGCAGACGGGGCGGTTCGGGTTCAAGGGTGCTCAGGGATTGACCGATCTTGCCAATTTCGCTGCGTGCACCCGTCGCTGTCACTTCCGCAATGCCCGTGCCGCGAACGATCAATGTCCCAGAAAACACCTGCGGAAGATCATCGCCGCCCGGCCGCCCCACAGCGTCGGAAACGGCAAGCGTACATGCCCGCTTGCGCACCGGCACGGCCTCGCCAGTGAGCAGCGATTCATCAGCCTGCAAATCTTGGCAATCCCGAAGCAGAGCATCGGCGGGAACACGGTCGCCTTCCGAGAGGATCACAATGTCGCCGCGCACAACCTCCCGCCCGGCAATGCGTTTGCGCGCGCCATCCCGGACCACAAGGGCGCGCGGACTGGTGAGATCACGCAGTGCTTCCAGCACACGCTCTGTGCGTGTTTCCTGCACGACGGTGATCACAATCGACGCCAGGGCAAAGGCCAGAAGGATCAGAGCCTCCTTAAGATCTCCCAGTGCAAGATAGATGACGCCGCCGCCGAGCAGCAGCGCCAGCATCGGTTCGCGCATGACTTCAAGAACAATGCGCAGTGCCGTGCGCCGGTCGCCGCGCGGAAGTTCGTTAAATCCTTCGGACGCCAGGCGGGCTTGTGCTTCACTTTCGCTGAGGCCGGTCGGTTGGGATGTCGATAGGCTCTCGTCGTTCATGCTTTCTACCCATCCCTCTCCTGGTCGGTCGTTGTCGCATACCGCTGGACCTCGCGCCTGTGCCCGACAGGCAATGGGGTGCGTTCCTGGACGCGGCGAGCCGCCCGCGTGCTCCGTGGTCAAACTTCTCACTCCCGAGGAGGATGACAACCATCGAATCGGGCGGGAACTAAAAACGTTGATTGCGGAGCCTGTCTTCCACGTCAATCGGATAGAGGTATTGAGGGGCTCGTCCAGGAATACGTTTTCGCCGAGCTGTGCGAGGCGGTGATCATCTCGTTTGCGGCGGAGAACGAGGCGCGGGCACGGGCCATGATCGCGGCAAAGGACAACGTCTCGAGGAAGCTCGAAGACCTGACCGCGCTTGCCCGGCAACTCCGCCAGGAGGAGATCACCAACGAGGTCATCGAACTGGCCGACCAGGTGGACGATCCCGCCGGCCCGTCCGGTACGCGGAACGCATCGGGACGCAGCCGGAATAAGCCGTAGCATCGCGCCGAAGCGCCGTCATCCGAACGCAGCCGGCTCCACGGTCCTATCCCGACCGGCCGGCGCGCCGGTCTCGACTGGCCAGATTGGCGACCAGATCACCGAAACGGTCACCTTGAACCGCCACGTGACTGCGCAAACGCTCGCGCGCAGCGATCGCGTCGCCGGCAAGAATGGCCTCGACGATTTGCCCATGTTCACTGAACGAGGTCCTCATGCGGTTGCGGACCCTGAGCTGGAGACGACGATAAGGACGAAGGCGGCGATGCAGCGCGGTGCACTGCTCCTCCAGGAAGCCACTGTGGCTCGCCGCATAGATCGCCTGATGGAAGCTCTCGTTCTCATAGTAATAGCGGTCCGGATCCTCGCTTGCCGCAGCCTCCTTGCACTTTTCGTGAGCGGCGAGAAGCGCGGCGCTGTCCTCGTTCGTATGCCGACGCGCGGCAAGGGATCCTGCCATGCCTTCGAGCTCCGCCATCACCTCAAACATTTCGAAGACGCGCTGGGGGGCCGGATCGACCACGACGGCCCCCCTTCGTGGCCTGATCTCGATGAGGCCGATCGCACTCAGCTGCATCAGAGCTTCACGGATGGGGGTACGGGAAACCCCGAAGCGGGTTGCAAGCTGGGTTTCATCAAGGCGCTCCCCCGGCGCGAACTCGCCCGTCACAATGCCGTTCTCGATGCTGTCTCGCAGCTTATAGAAGATATTCTCGCTCATTCCTGCCCAACTCGCCCCAGATATGCGTCACCTCAATTCTTGTATACAAGATTATTGACTTTGTGCGCAAGATGACTGCATCCTTATACCACCGGCGGGAGGGCCGGAACACCAGGGAGGAAACGATGAGTATTTTTCGACGGACGCTGATGGCATCCGCAGTCGCCGTAATCGGCAGCCTCGCCGTGACCGCAGCCGATGCCCAAACCGTACTGAAGGCCTCGCACCAGTTCCCGGGAGGAAAGGGCGACATCCGCGACGAAATGGTGCAGCTGATCGCAAGGGAAGTGGCAGCAGCCAATGTCGGCCTCGAAATCCAGGTATTTCCGGGATCATCGCTCTACAAGCCGAACGACCAGTGGAACGCCGTCACGCGCGGTCTTCTCGACATGACATCTTTCCCGCTGGACTATGCCTCGGGTCGCCATCCGGAATTCTCCGCAACGCTGATGCCCGGGCTCGTCGGAAACTTCGACCGCGCGGCCCGGCTCAACGATTCAGAATTCATGCAGGACATCAAGAAGGTCATAGAGGACGCCGGCGCAATCGTGATCTCGGACGCCTGGCTCTCCGGTGCATTCGCGTCGAAGAAGAGTTGCATCACCTCGCCCGACACGATCAAGGGACAGGTGATCCGCGCGGCGGGACCGGCCTTCGAAGAGATGCTGGTGGCAGCAGGCGCGTCGATCTCTTCCATGCCCTCTTCGGAAATCTACACGGGCATGCAGACCGGCGTGCTCGACGCTGCCAACACATCTTCGGCGAGCTTCGTCTCCTATCGGCTCTTCGAGCAGGCCAAATGCCTCACCGCGCCCGGCGAGAACGCACTCTGGTTCATGTACGAGCCGGTGCTGATGTCAAAGCGAGTCTTCGAAGGCCTGACGGAAGAGCAGCAGAAGGCGATCCTCGCCGCTGGAGAAAGGGCCGAGACCTACTTCAACGAAGAGGTCCGCAAGGGCGACCAGGTCATGATCGACACCTACAAGAAGGCAGGCGTCGAAGTCGTCCAGATGTCGAAGGAGGACTTCGATGCCTGGCTCGAAGTTGCCAAGGCGTCCTCCTACAAGAACTTCGCCGCCAACGTGCCCGGCGGCGAGAAGCTCATCGAAAAGGCCCTTGCCGTGAAGTGAGAACAGTGACCGAGGAGGCGCTCCGGTGCGCCTTCTCCTTCTCGCACATCGAGGATAACCGCATGTTCAAGGCCTATGTAACGGGTGTCGGCAATGCCTCGCGCGGGCTCGCGATCTTTGCGACGGCTCTGGTCATCGCATCCATGCTGGTGATCTGCCAGATGATCGCGATGCGCTACCTGCTTCGCCAACCGACGATCTGGCAGACGGATTTCGTAATCTTCTCCGCGACGGCGGCGATGTTTCTCGGCGCGCCTTATGTTTTGCTGAAAGGCGGGCATGTCGGTGTCGATGTTGTCGAGTTGATCGTCGGCGATCGCACCCGAGCGATGTTGCGGGTTGTGGCGAGCCTGCTCGGTCTTCTCTTCTGCGTCATCATGCTGATCGCGACCTGGATCCAGTTCCACGACGCATGGGCGGGCAACTGGAAACACTCGAGCGTCTGGGCGCCACCGCTCTGGGTGCCGCTTTCATCCCTGCCGGTGAGCTTTGCGATGCTGTGTCTGCAATATGTCGCGCAAGTCCTAACACTCCTCGCCGCTCTGCGCGCGCCTCTGACCGCCGCTCAAGACGGCGCGGGCCGGACATCCGACGCCAATCCTCATTCACGGGAGATCACCCCATGAGCCCGACCGTGTCTGGACTGATGATGGTCGGCTGCCTCTTCGCGCTGCTGGCGACAGGCATGCCGATCGCATTCGCTCTCGGGCTCGCGGCCTTCACGGCGCTCTTTGCGCAAAGTGGCGGCGCGATCTTCTACGTGCTGGGCGATACGATGTTTTCCGGCATAGCCAATCTCGCCTACGTATCCATTCCAATGTTCGTTCTCATGGGCGCGGCGGTCGCCTCGTCTCCGGCCGGTTCGGACCTATACACCTCGCTCGACCGATGGCTGAACCGCATCCCGGGCGGACTCATCCTTTCGAATATCGGAGCCTGTGCCATTTTTTCCGGCATGACGGGCTCTTCGCCGGCGACCTGCGCCGCAATCGGCAAGATGGGCATTCCGGAAATGCTGCGGCGAGGATACCCAAGTTCGGTCGCCAGCGGTTCCATTGCTGCCGGCGGCACACTCGGGATCCTCATTCCCCCCTCGGTGACGCTGATCGTCTACGGGATTGCGACCGAGACTTCCATCGGCCGTCTGTTCATGGCGGGCGTGGTGCCGGGCGTCCTGCTGACCTTCATGTTCATGGTCTGGGCGGTCATCGACTGCAAACGCAAGGGCTACGAATTCAGCGCACGCCTCGTGCACTATTCGATGCGGGAGCGGCTCGCCGGCCTCCCGCGCATCCTGCCATTCCTGCTGATTATCGCCGGAACGCTCTACGTGCTCTACGGCGGGATCGCGACACCGTCGGAAGCTGCCGGTGCTGGCGCGCTCCTGACATTGTTGGTGGTGATCGTCGCCTACCGCCTCTTCCGTTTCCGCTCCGTCGCCGACATCTTCGGCTCTGCGATGAAGGAAAGCGTCATGATCATGATGATCATGGCCGCCGCCGAGCTCTTCGCCTTTGCGCTCTCATCGCTCTTCATCACCCAGACCGTCGCCGCCGCCATCGCAGACATGGACGTGAACCGCTGGGTGCTGATGCTGGTCATCAATGTCTTCCTGTTGATCTGCGGCATGTTCCTGCCTCCGGTCGCCGTCATCGTGATGACCGCACCGATGCTCTTCCCGATCGTCACCCAGGCAGGGTTCGACCCGTATTGGTTCGCGATCGTGCTGACGATCAACATGGAGGTCGGGCTGATTACCCCGCCGATCGGCCTCAACCTGTTCGTCATCAATGCGATTGCGCCTGATATCCGGACACGGGACATCCTCTGGGGCTCGCTGCCTTATGTGCTCGTCATGTTCCTGGCGATCCTCATCCTCTGCATCTTCCCGGGAATCGCGACTTGGCTGCCGAACCACATGCTGGGGACGATCCAATGAACACGACCTCGTTCTTCAGCGACATGTTGCAGAGTATTACCGAGCGTGGTCGGCGGCTTCTTTCGCTCGGTTCCGTTGAGGACGCTGATGTTGATGCAGTCGGGACCATGGAGGAGCTCTGTGAGACCCTCCTGTCCAGTCGTGGCGAGGCCTCCGGCATGGCGCTCGCGAAGAATATCCTCGACCGCTGGAAGGCCTTCGACCAGCAGAGGCGGCGCGAGTTCATGGTCGCGCTGCTCACCCGATTCGGACCGAACATAGAGCGGCTCGAGCGGGCGATCGAGGCCTATCGCACCGACCCAAGCCCCAAGGCGCTGCTCGAACTGAGCGAGGCGGCGGAGCCGCGTCGGCAGGAACTCATCCGCAGGCTCAATCTTGCACCGAACGGCACGGCCACGCTCGTGGGAATGCGGGAGGTCCTGCTTGCACTCAAGAACGAAAACCCCGACCTCGAGGCGGTTGACGCGGACTTTGCCCATCTCTTCGGATCATGGTTCAATCGCGGCTTCCTGGTGCTGCGGCCGATCAGCTGGTCGACGCCGGCCGATATCCTGGAAAAGATCATTCACTACGAGGCCGTCCACCACATCAGCGGCTGGGATGAGTTGCGCCGACGTCTGGCGCCGGAGGACCGACGCTGCTTCGCCTTCTTCCATCCGCAACTGATCGACGATCCGCTGATCTTCGTGGAGGTGGCGCTGACACGCGAAATGCCCTCGACCATCTCCGAACTGCTGAGCGAGGATCGCGCGACGATCCGCGCTGCAGAGGCGACGACGGCCGTTTTCTATTCCATCTCGAACTGCCAGGAAGGGCTGAGGGGCATCTCGTTCGGCAACTTCCTCATCAAACAGGTGGTGGAGGATCTGCGACGCGAGCTTCCGCGCCTCGACACCTTCGCGACGCTTTCGCCGGTGCCCGGTTTTGCCGACTGGCTGTCGCGCGAACGCGACGCCGAGACCTCCGACGCACTCACGCCTACCGACCGTGCCGAACTTGCCGTGCTCGACGAGCCCAACTGGGCGGATCGGCCGGAGGCGACGGCAGGTGTCCGCTCCGCCGTGACCGCGGCGGCGGCGTGGTATTTCCTCAGGGCCCGCAACCACAACGGCAGACCGCTCGATCCCGTCGCGCGCTTCCACCTCGGCAATGGCGCCCGGCTGGAGCGCATCAATTTCCTCGCCGATCGTTCCGGGCGGGCGATGCGGCAGGCCCATGGCCTCATGGTCAACTATCTCTACAAGCTCGAAGACATCGAAACCAATCACGAGGCCTTCGCGAGCCGCAGCGAGGTCGTTGCCGCGCCCGCCGTGCGACGCCTGGTCCCGGCCGACAGGGCACCCCGAACGCCGATCGCAGGCAGACCTGCGGCGAAGGATCAATCCGGCGACGCGGCAAGAAAGCAAGGCAGCAAGGAGTTCAGCACATGAGCAATCACCTGTTCGACGCGATCCGCCATGCCGCGCGCCCGGACTCCGTCTTCATTCTGATGACAGACGGCCGATCCTGGACCTACGGCGATATGCTGGCGCAATCAGGCCGCATCGCGTCCGCGCTCGCGGCCCTTGGCGTGCGGGCGGGCGACCGGGTGGCCGTTCAGGTGGAGAAGAGCCCGGAAGCGCTAATGCTCTATCTCGCCTGCCTTCGCGCCGGCGCGGTCTACCTTCCTCTCAACACTGCCTACACGCTTGCGGAACTCGACTATTTTGTCGGCGACGCCGAGCCGCGGGTGGTGGTCTGCGCAACGGCGGCGAAGGAGAGCATCGCGAAGCTCGCCGCCGACCACGGCGCCCATGTGGAAACGCTGGACGGGGACGGTGGCGGCTCGCTGATGGAGCTTGCCGACAAGGAACCATCCAGTTTCACCGATGCGCATCGCGGGGCCGACGATCTTGCCGCCATCCTCTATACGTCTGGCACGACGGGGCGCTCCAAGGGCGCCATGCTGACGCACGACAATCTCCTGTCCAACGCCCTCACCCTTCGCGACTATTGGCGCTTTACCCCCGAAGACCGGCTCATTCATGCCCTGCCGATCTTCCACACGCATGGTCTTTTCGTCGCCTCCAATATCACCCTTCTCGCCGGCGCCTCGATGTACTTCCTGCCGAAGTTCGATGCGGACGAGGTTCTGCGGCTGATGCCTCAGGCCACGGCGATGATGGGTGTTCCGACCTTCTACGTGCGCCTGGTGCAGCACCCGGGACTGACCCACGAGGCGACGGCCAACATGCGACTTTTCGTGTCCGGTTCGGCCCCCCTTCTTGCCGAGACCCATAGAACGTTCAAGGAAATGACCGGCCATGCCATCCTGGAGCGATACGGCATGACCGAAACCAACATGAATACGTCGAACCCGTACGAGGGCGAGCGGATCGCCGGGACGGTGGGCTTTCCCCTCCCCGGCGTTTCGCTGCGCGTGACCGACCCTGAAAGCGGGACGCCGCTTCCCGTCGGTGAGACCGGTATGATCGAAGTAAAAGGACCCAACGTCTTCAAGGGTTACTGGCGAATGCCCGAAAAGACGCAGGCCGAGTTCCGCACCGACGGCTTCTTCATTACCGGCGACCTCGGCAAGATCGACGACCGAGGCTACGTGCATATCGTCGGCCGCGGCAAGGATCTCGTGATCTCCGGCGGCTACAACATCTATCCGAAAGAGGTCGAGGCCGAAATCGACCAGATGCCGGGCGTGGTCGAGACTGCCGTGATCGGTGTGCCACACCCGGATTTCGGTGAAGGTGTCACAGCTGTCGTCGTGCGGAAGGCGGGCGCAACAATCGACGAAGGCGCCATCCTCGATGGGCTAAAAGACCGCCTGGCACGCTACAAGCAGCCGAAACGGGTGATCTTTGTCGACGACCTCCCGCGCAACACGATGGGAAAGGTCCAGAAGAACATGCTTCGTGAGAGATATGCTGGCCTTTACGTTCCGTCGGACGCATCGGCAGAAGCGTAGGCACCAACAAGCAGCATCATCACCATTCTCACCCGAGTTGGTCTATTGCTCTCAGGTGCGGCACGGCTTTTTTCGCGTCGCACGACGTGGTCGCGACCGTCGGCGCAAAGAACACCGCCGGAGCCTAAGCGTTTCGAGAACGAAGTTCGGACGGGGTGTTGAGAGCAGACGGCCGACGAGAATGCATGACAACCAGGACGACTATCTCGCCCGCCGACCTGCAATCGCCTCGAGAGGAGTGATGTTAGCATGTGGCACATTGTTCCCGCCATGTGATGGCGGGAAACTGTTTTTGCTCATCCGAGGGTATCCAAACCCCCGCAATCGTACGACGTTACCTACAGGCCTGGCTGCAGCCGGATCAATGGTATGGCGGGAGTGTTCTTGTCACAGCGCCCGCTTGAGGTCGTGGTGCTTACGCAGGGCGCGCCGCACGGCCGCTGGAGGATCATGTGGATTCGGCATATGGCACCTTCGCACTACAGTTCGTCGCAATATGTAGCACGAAGATGACATTCTTCTAGCTAAGCGGAGCCGGCCCGGTGTTTATCGGCGGCGGGAATTGGAGGGTTGGGCCAGAAGACCAGCGGCGAAGCGTAGGGGCGGTCGAGCGAGCCGAGATCCACTTGAAGCGCGGCACCGTACTGGAATGAGCTAGCACCGCCTGAAGCGACCAAGAGCTACGGGCAGGAACTCGATTGAGCGTGAACTCTGCGATAGAAGAGTGTCAGTACCTTTCGGGGTGCCTTAGAGCACGCCAAATGGCCCAAAATCGGTATCGCGAGTGATCGGCCTTGATAGAGGTCGGTACGACTTTCAGGCGATTTGCTTTTTACGATCAGCACTGCAGCATTTTGACCGCCAGGCGGCGGCATAGCGGGCGTCAAGCAAGACAAATCCCACCAACGCGCTAGCTGCGGCTAACGCGACGGACCGCCGGATGGAATCCAAAAAAAATGGGCCGGCGGAAACCGCGGCCCATGAGGTGTGGAGATCTATAATCTCCAGAGGGGAACAGCTGGTGCGACGGCACTGGGAGGAAAACCGTCATATGCATCAGCTGTGTTCCATATGCCCATTTTTTTATCAGATGGGAAACATTTTTTGTGCAATGCAGCCATGCAAATGCTGCGGCGCTTCCAATTGGGCTTGCGTTCGGTCAGACGGCCCTGAGGCTGGCGAGCAGGATGCGGGCCGTCTCCGTAGAGGAACTGGGATTCTGCCCTGTGATCAGCAGGCCATCCTGGACAGCATAGGACTTCCAGTCTTCACCGCTCGAATAGATGCCGCCGCTCTGCTTCAGCATGTCTTCGACAAGGAAGGGCACCACGTCGGTCAAGCCGACGCCGTCTTCTTCCGAGTTCTTGAAGCCGGTGACCTTCTTGCCGCGTACGAGTGGCGTGCCGTCCACAGCCCGGACATGGCGCAGGACACCTGGCGCGTGGCAGACGAGCGCGACGGGTTTTCCGGCGCGATAGGTGGCTTCGATGAGGTTTATCGAGTCCCTGTCTTCCGCGAGATCCCACAGCGGTCCATGGCCGCCCGGATAAAAGATGGCGGCGTAGTCTTCCGATGTAGCGGAGGAGAGCCTGATCGTCGAGGCGAGCACGGCCTGGGCTTTTGGATCCGCATTCAAGCGGCGTGTCACATCCGTCTGGAAACCGGGTTCGTCGCTCTTCGGATCGAGCGGCGGCTTGCCACCCTTCGGGGAGGCGACCGTGATCTCTGCGCCAGCTTCGAGGAATGCATAATAGGGAGCGGCGAACTCCTCAAGCCAGAAGCCGGTCTTGCGGCCGGTATTGCCGAGTTCATCATGCGAGGTGAGAACCATAAGGATTTTCATTGTACAGATCCTTTTGCGTTGCTTGAGTGCTATCGGCCTGTCATCCGATGAGCCGATCATGCTCCCCCTGAATCTATTCCGGAAATTTATTTCTTCTATTTTAGATATTCATCCATCATTATAATTGGATGAAATATGATCTGAACCTGCTGCCGGTCTTTGTGGCGCTGATGGAAGAACGCAACGTGACGCGCGCCGCCGAGCGGCTCGGAATCACCCAGCCTGCCCTGTCGAACGCCTTGAACCGTCTTCGTGAAATGTTGCGCGACCCGCTGTTCATTCGTGAGCGTTACGGGATGAAACCCACTCAGATGGCAGAGGATCTTGCCCCGGTGATCGGCGCTGCCTTGGCAAGCATCGATGATCTGATCCTCAGACAGCAGGACTTCATTCCGGCAGAAACGACGAGGCTCTTCACGATCGCACCGAACAGCTATGTCGAATTCGTCTTGATGCCGGCGATCGTCACCCGATTGCGCGCAGAAGCCGAGGGAATCAAGCTCCGGCTAATTCCGTTTGGCAATGATATCATTGAGACCGGCGCTATGTCGGGGACGACGGATGTCGTTCTTGGCCGGATCGTCGATCCACCCGACAATTTGGTTGTTCAGCACCTTATGGACGACGGCCTTGCCTGTGTTGTCCGGGCTGATCATCCGCAAATCGGCAACCGGCTCTCCAAGAACGAGTATGAGCGCCTCAAGCACGTTAATGTCATTCCTCCAGGTCGAATGCGGGTAGGGCTGTTCCAAGCCTTGGAACAGAAGGGGCTCAAGCGTGAGGTGGCCGTGTCCGTCACGCATTTCCTGGCTGTGCCGGAAATTGTTGCCGTGACGGATTACTGCGCGACGCTTCCCGGGCTCATCTGCCGCAACCTCGCGAGAGACCCCCGTCTCAAAGTTCTCCCTGCACCCGTGGACCTCGGCACCTTCCCGGTCCAGTTGGGATGGCACGTCCGATATCGCCACGACCCCGCCCATCGATGGCTGCGGGCTTTGATTGGTGACGTCGCGAAAGATTTGACGAATACACAATAACCTCGCGGTACTCGGGCAAGCGTCATTCCTCCGCCGACTTGCTTCCACAACAGCGATTCCACCAAACATCACGCCAAGGGCAAGGATCGGATGCGAGTGGTTCTCCAACCGCAAGGGCCGCGAGGACTACCCCAAACAGCGGGATCAGATGCATAATTAAGTCGCCGCGTGTCGGGCCTACCGTCTCGACGGCCTGGATGTAACGGCCTACGCGGCTGTGGGCAAAGCGATGTGCCTGCCGCTGTCGAAGACTACGATATAGACCATCTAACAGAAAACCTGGTTGGTCTCCTGGATGAGTTCCACATCGAAAAGGCTCTTCATGGGCCGCGCCTGGGACGGATTGCTTGCATCGCAGATACCCTGCAGCATCCGAACCGGGTCACCGCCGTGATCAGCTTCATCCGCAATATTTCGAGCGACCGCTCGCATGATTGCGGGCAGAAGCGGGCCGTGTTGACCGCAGTACCGTGTATAGGCTGGCTTTTACGCATTTTTGCTGAAGCCCAATGGCTACGTCGAGCCGATCAATCGGACCGGGATGATGAAGTGGACGGCCTCCTGATCAGTTGTCGCAAAGATCCAGCAGACCGATTCAAAACTCTTCAAGCGGGTAATTAACCCGTCACGATCGCGGCCACGATTTGCTATCGTGGGAGGCTCTGGTTTCATGGGGTATTGTCATGAGCAAGATTTGCCTTTCCCTTTTGCTGTCGACCCTCTGCGCCGAAGCAGCCGATGGCGCCGAGCCGCGGCTTGCGCAATTGGCCGAGCGCCAGCTCAACAAGGACTTCCGGATCGTATTCCGGTTGGAAAAGAACGCCTCCATCTGCGGAGGTACCGGCGACGCGTATATCGGTGATGTCGAAGTGAACCGGCCTCGCCGCGAGGCGGCCGCAGATGGCGGCGTAACAATTACAGACAACTGGATGCCGGTAGGCAAGACATATTCGATCTTTTTAGACGAGTTGGGCTCCCGACAGGCGGCTCTCATGGATGCCGACAATTGTCTCGAGTGATCACGCCCAGAAACAGGCCGACCTCTCTCGTGAGCACGTCGAGAAAGCGTTTCGTGTGAGCGGCGCTTCGCTAAAATCTTCTGCGCGGCGGCCGCGATGTCACCTGGCATTTGAGTGAGTTCTGCTTCAATTCGTTTGGTGAAGCGGTAGCATCCTCGCGCAACACAGTTCGACACTGGCGCGACCATACATTTGCGTCAGAAACTCTAGGTCTCGGCGTTGCTCAACTCCGCCTGTCTTGCCGCGAGCAGTCCTCCACACCTGTGCTTCTTGAGGGCCTCCCTCAACGCCGCCTCGTAACCGCGCTCTGCATCCTCAACACACGCGCGTCCCCTGTCGCTGAGAACCGCATAAACGCCGCGTTTGTCGTCAGGACAGAGATCGCGGATCGCGAGTCCGGCACGTTCCAGACGTTCGACCATCCGCGACACCGAGCTCTGGTTCAAGCGGAGGTGCGCCGCCAGCGCCTGCATACGCAGCTCGGATCCCGGCGAACGCGATAATATCTGAAGTGCTCGATACTCCGAGAGACCAAGCCCGTGGCGCACCTGCATGATCCTCTCGAGATCGGCTTCAACGCTCGCGATCTCATGGACCAATCTGAGCCACAAATCACTTTCCTTGGACATGAACAATCCGGGCTCCCTGCGGCACAGACAAGATCTTTCTATGATGTATGCCCATGCAAGTGCAGGCTCAAGTCCCTGTCCACTCTATGTCGCGCGCATTGCATGCACCCGCCACGTCAGTGGATCGTGAGCGAACACACCATGGTACTGCGATAATCAAAACCCCGCGCGGCAGCCTAGTCGCCATCAAACGTCAAGACCCCGTGCGCCATGCCCAATGGACGCGCGGTGGTGCCATTCGCATGGCAGGCATTACGTATGGCCTCGCCTGCGCCATCAGTATTCAGGCCATAGTGCTTCCGGACGCGGTTGACGCCGCGCCCAAGGATGCCGCCATTCCGATCTATGACGCAGGCGGCGAACGAAATTCAGCCTTCGTCGACACGTTTCACGGAGAAGGCGACGCCCCTCCCCTCGGATCGAGCAAGCGGGAATTGCACAATCGGGAAACACAGGTCTTACCCTCGGAGCTTTGCGCTGTCGGCAAGCTTCAGCCACACGACACCGGCGATAATGACTGCAAGCCAGAAGGTCTGATTCAGAGTAAGCGGCTGGTCGAGCAGAATGCTCCCGAGCACTGCCGCACCGACGGAGCCGGTACCTGCCCAGACTGCGTAACCGATGCCGACGTCGATGGTCCTCAAGGCAACACTCAGGAAATAGAGCGTGAGGAGGAAGAAGCCGAAAGCGGCGACCGACCAACTTGGCACAGTGAATGCCTGACTCCCCCCTACGCTGAGTGCGTAGCCGATCTCGAAAACCCCGGCGAATAACAACATGATCCAGGCGCGTCCGTTGCTTCTGTTCGTTTCACGGGCAGCGGTCATTTCTTTTCCTTTCAGATTGATGAAGTTGATCGGCGTGGTCTTTATGCGCCGCCGCTGAGGCGCAGGCCGACGACGCCTCCGATGACCAGAACGATCCCGAGAACCTTTCTCCAGCTCAATGGCTGCTCGAAGAAGAGCGCTCCGAGAACGACGATCCCGACGCCCGCGACGGAAGTCCAGATCGCGTAGCCCACGCCAACACGGAAGGTGAGCAGCGCGAGGCTTAAGAAGAAGGTGGCGATGGCACCGCTAACGAGCGTCGCTATGGTCCACCATGGATGCGTGAATCCCTTTGCATTGCCCGCACTGATCGCAACCGTGATCTCGAAGATCACGGCGACTCCTAGATATAGCCAGCTCATTTCCTTTACTCCTTTCGTGAACGATCTGCCGAACGCAGTATCTACTGTCGGCTTTGTGGATTGCCCGGTGCAGCCATCCGGCCGGGGAAGCTTTCCGCGAACGAGTTCGGCGATAACGAGCCCCTACGCCTGTATCGGCTGGAATATCTATGCATGCGCATGCATTAATAAAGGGTCGGCCCTGATTGTCAATCTTTTTGTATGTGCATGCATCGTTTTCCGATCACTTCGCCCGATCGGCCCTGTCCGGGCATGGAAAGGCGGGGTCCGGGCTGGATTCGGCGGGCGCTTTCATTGGTCGCAACCTGGGGGCAGATCGCCACAACGCGCCGGAGACGATGCGGGCAAGTATACCCGGGCTCCCTCGCCTCATTTGCTACGTTGACATCTAATACGGACGCCCGCATTATTTCGCCATGGCCAGAAAGTCGCTCAAAGAGAATATCCTCGAAGCCGGGCTTCGTGTCATGCTGCGTAAGGGCTACGCCGCCACCAGCGTGCGCGATGTCGTTGCAGAGGCGGGCGTCCCTCAGGGATCGTTCACAAACCACTTCCGGTCAAAGGAAGCATTCAGCCGTGATGTCCTGGATGCCTATTTCGAGCATGTGCGGACCCTTGTTTCTTCGGCACTCGACGACGAGAGCCTGACACCGCGCGCGCGGCTGAAACGCTATCTCGACATCATCACCGGTCAGCTGAAGGCGGACGGGTTTTCGCGTGGTTGTCTGATCGGGGACTTCAGTCTGGAGGCGGCACCGCTCAGCGAGATGCTGCGCCTGCGCCTGTCGGAAATTTTTCTGGAATGGCGCGACCGTTTCGCTGATTGCATCAGGCAAGCGCAATCGGCGGGCGAAATCGATTCCACCTTTGCTCCGGAAGACCTCGCAGACTTTCTCCTGTTTTCGTGGGAAGGCGCCATCATGCGCATGAAGGTCGAGCGCAGCGAGGCGGCGCTCGAGCGATTCAAGAAGATCGCATTTTCCACGGTCTTTAGGGATTACTCATGACGTCCGTCAGGTTTGTCGCGTCGATCTTCCCGGTTCGTCGGTAGTATCTCAGTCCTAATCTCGGCCAGCTGCCTGTTGCGCGCACGTTTGCGAGGGGGTGACGATTGTCGCCCGACTGGGAACCCGCATCGTCACCACGCGCAAGGACCGACGCCCGAACTACACGCATTTTCGATGGTTCGCCTGCTGGAGGGCACGTGGTGCACACGCACCATTTGAGGCGTGCATCCGCCGGTTGGACCTCTGTAGCTTGACGCAATACGTACGACCGTATTATATCAAACCCGAGGGAGGGGGAGCCGAACGTCCGTCCGGCACCTGCCCTACAAACGGTTGCCAGTTAGCAAAGGTCAAACGCATGACATTCGACATCGATCTCCCTCATTGCGCAGTATTGGGCTCCCATATGGCCTATCGGGAAGCGGGTTCAGAGAACGGGCCTGTCGCTCTCTTCCTGCACGGTAACCCGACCTCATCCTATATCTGGCGGAACATCCTCCCGCACGTGGCGCCGGCAGCCAGATGCATCGCTCCCGACCTCATCGGCTTCGGCCAATCGGGCAAGCCCGACATCGACTACCGCTTCGTGGATCACGCCCGCTATCTCGATGCCTTCATCGAAGCCCAGGGAATCGGTTCGGCCTATCTCGTCGCTCAGGATTGGGGAACGGCGCTCGCCTTTCATCTGGCGGCTCGCAGACCGGATTTTGTCCGTGGCCTCGCCTTCATGGAGTTCATCCGGCCGATGGCGAGCTGGGATGACTTCCATCAGGTGGAAGCGGCACGTGAGACGTTCCGCAAGTTCCGTACGCCGGGCGAAGGCGAACGGATGATCATTGAGGGAAATGCATTCGTCGAGCGTGTATTGCCGGGTTCGGTCATCAGGAAGCTCACCGACGAGGAGATGGCGGTTTATCGCGCACCGTTCGCCACCCCGGAATCGCGAAAGCCCACCTGGCGCTTTCCCAACGAGCTGCCGATCGCCGGCGAGCCTGCGGACGTGCATGAAATGCTGTCGGAAGCACATCTCGCCCTCGCACACTCACGCTATCCCAAACTGCTCTTCGCCGGGAACCCGGGCGCTCTGGTTTCTCCGGCCTTCGCCGAAGCATTTGCTGCAAAGCTGCACGATTGCCGGCTCGTGCAACTCGGGGCGGGCGCGCACTACCTGCAGGAAGACCACCCCGAAACCATCGGCCGCTCCGTTGCCGAATGGATTGCCAGCAACGAGGCGCGCAGCGCCGCCTAGGACCGCTGCAGCTCAGTCCGACATCGAAGAAAGGGACGGAAACAATGACCGAGGTCACGATCACCTACTGCAATCCGTGCGGATACGGAAAGCGAGCAGTCGAAGCGGCCGATGCACTCCGACGCGACCTGTCCGTCACCGCGAATCTCGTAGCCGGAAAGGGCGGCATCTTCGAAGTGCGCGTCAACGGCGAGGTCGTGGCCAAGCGCATCAAGGGGCACTTTCCGGATGCCGCCGAAATCGTCGCATCCGTCTCGGCGGCGCTGAAATAGCCGGGCATGCGAGGAACGGCCGTCCGGACGCCCGGCGCCAAGGAAGAATCATTGGCGGCCGTAAGCGGGCAGTCAAAGGTGCTCACGGCTTCGTCGGAAGATGACTTTTCAGGTGCCGGCAACAGGTGACGCGATCAGCCGAACGTGACCGCGTCAGCAGGTCGGCTATATTTCGCCGGTGTGTTCGCCCCGCGCCGGATAGTCGTTCTTGACGACGAAATCGACAGCCTGAACCATTTCGCGGAAGTTCGGGCGGGCGAAGGGCATCGACTGCACCGACAGATAATAGATCGAACCGTCGGGCCGTATCAGGAAGACGCCGGGCTCCGAGAACAGCGCCGGCTCCTCGATACCGATCGACGTCGTGCCGCGTGAGGCGGAGATGTAGAGCCCCCATTGACGTGCGACGGACAGGTCGAGGCCGTAGCCGAAGCGAAGGTTTTCTGCGCCGACCTTCTCGGCCATCCGGCGCGCCCGCTGCTCTCCGTCAGAACTGATCGCTATCGTGGTGACACCGCGCTCGGCAAAGGCCGGAGTCTGCCGCTCCAGATCCGTCAGATAATTGGTGCAGATCGGGCAGTGCAGGCCGCGATAGAAACAGACGAGAGAGAAGCGCTGAGGATTGTCTGCTGCGAGATCGAACCGACCGCCGTCGATCATGTCGACGACGAGTTCGGGAGCTTTCTGACGGGGAACAAGCATGCGTGGTCCTTTCTTGTGTCAGGGACGTTCATCGGCCCATTGCAGGGCGTTCCCCTTTTCCGATATTATTTGACATGACAAATCCGAATAACATGATTGAAAGTCCCATGTTCGCCAAACGCGATCGGCTCGCCGCCTTCTTCGAAGCCTATGAGTTGACGGCCGTGATCGTGCCTTTCGACGCACGGAAGGTGTCGGCCAATCTCGCTGTCACCGGTCGCGACGGTGTCGCGGAGCGGGTGATCCTTTGCGCGCAAAGCAATGTCCTGGCGTCCCTTCCCGACGAGCCGCTGGCGGCGGCAGTCATCGACTTCGGTGGAGTCGCAAATCCGCTGGTAAGTGCCCTACCGGAGCAGATCGAGATCGCGCTCGGGGAAGGATCGACACTCCTGCCACTTGTCGAGGCCTTCGTTCGCGAGGCGCAAGACAGTCGCTGCGGGCGGCAAGCCGCGCTGGACCGCCTCTGTGAACTCGTCGTCCTCCTGGTGCTACGCGAGGCGATCGATCGAGGCGCCACGGCGCCGGGCCTTCTTGCGGGCCTTGCACATCCGACCCTGCAGCGTGCGCTCACAGCGATACACGATGCGCCCGCCAGGTCCTGGCGCGTCGGCGATCTGGCTGTGATAAGCGGTTTGTCACGAAGCCGCTTCATGGCGCTCTTTCCCAAGGTCGTGGGGCTGACGCCGCTCGCCTATCTGACTGCCTGGCGCCTGGCGCTTGGTCAGCGGCAATTGATGCGGGGCGACCGCGTCAAGGCCGTGGCCCGGCGCGTGGGCTTCAGCAGCGCCGAAGCCTTCTCCCGTGCCTATTCGCGAAGGTTCGGCTTTCCTCCAGCTGCCGCACGTACAACGGAGCAACAAGGCTCGTAAGCGCCGCGGCGGCGCACATCGACCTAGAGCTGAGCTCGAGGACGCCAGTCGACGGGCAGGTCACGATCAGTCGTCGATCGTCCGCCCTGGAAGCTCATTTCTTCGCGGCTTGTCATTTTGACATGGCGCGCTTGCAGGCCTCCGCTCGCTGGAAAGACGCCCACACCGCTGCGTGCCGCGTGTTAGCGTTGCCGCTTCGCCCGCATTTCCTGCACCAGCCGCCAGTTTTTCCCCTGGTCGACCGAACGCTCATTGCACCAACGAAAGCTGTCTGGCGTTATGTCCCGGTAGACCCACCGGGTCAGCGACCCGGAGGCATCGACATCGGCCAGTTGTATGATCTCGTCGCCGACCTTGCGAGCAAGCTGCCGGGTAATGTATCCGCCCGGAGGGTTGATCCAGATGATGTGCCAGGCGTCGATCTTCGGATCGTAGACCCGTAAGGTCGTCGAATAACGGTTCCCGGCTTCGGACCAACGGACCTCGGTACCCTTCCTCACTGGTGTGATCCAGAGATCCTGGATTGCGCGCCCTTCGAGCACCCAGTCGAAACGAATATCCCATCGGGAATGGGTTACGGTGCCGTCCGCCGCGAATTCATCTGTTTCCGCCAACCAGTCGCCAACGAACTGTCCGTAGAGCATAAGTTGTTCGGCATGTTCGGCGGCCGGCCCACTCGCCGCGAGGCCTTCGAGAAAGCTGCGGGGGGTTGAGTTGATCGCTGTCTCCATCGGCTCACCACTTTTCTGCGCAAACTGATCTCACGTGATCTTCCGCCTTCGTCGGAAGGCAAAGCCATTTTCGGGGCCGGTGGCCCGGTAACCCAATGCGTTGCCGAGGCATTCCACGATCGCCTTCGCGTGGCGCCGGTCAGGATCCTTGTCGGGATCGTATATCGTGACGTCGACGCCGATGACCGGAACATGGCGTATCAGGAGGGACACGAGCCGGGCCACCTGTTCGAAATCCAGCCCCGGTTCCCCCGGCGAATCCACGGCGGGCATGACGGTTTCGGCAAGGACGTCCACGTCGAGATGCAGCCAGTAGCGCGAAAGGTCACGACGCGATGCCCATGCCGCGACGCCTTTTGCGGTCGACTGCATTCCCTCTCGAAGCATGTCCTGAACGATGATCCGATTGATCGCTGTCTCGCGGATGTCCCCGTAGTGCCGGGCGTAATCCGGAGAGAGAGCCTCGCGTTCACCCATCTGCGTCACGTCCTCGTCGCGAACGAGAGGTCCGTCGATACCGGGCCATTCGGTGAGTAACTTCTCCCCACGTCCTGTTACGAGCGCGAGGTCCATTCCTGCCGCGGTCCCGAGGCGGCTCCGCACATCGTAGTTTCCAGGATGGAAGAAGTCGCTATGGCCATCGACATGAAGCAGGCCGACACGGTCCTGGGCTCTGGCGCCTGCAAGGCAGCCGAGCAGGATGCTGCAGTCTCCGCCGATGACGACCGGGAATTTGCCGTCGGAGAGGCGCGCCTGGACGAGATGCGCCAGGTCGAGACTGTAGTTGCGAATCGCATGACCATTGCGGATGCGCGTATTTTCCTCCGCATTGAACCGATATGCGGGACGCGGCAGCCACTCGACCTCCGCTGCCTCGATGGCGGCCTGCAGCCCCTCCGACAGCAGGACGAGCGGCGATTCCCAGGTTCCAGGCTCCCTGCCGCCTGCCTCGGGGCGCAGGCCAAGGTTGCTCGGAGCGCAGATGATCATCTTGCTTCCCATCATTTCGGAATGACTCCTCGCCGGGCGCTCCGCGCCACACCGCCTGCTCCCGAGTTTCATCGTAACCGGTATGATGAGTTTAGTCGGTTACAACACACTGTCAACCGTTAATGGATCATTTACCGGTTGAATGAAGGGGCATCTTCGGTCAAGCTCGTGTCCGCGAATCCAGACCAAGAACGGGGCGATCTGCATGACCGGAAGACACCTACTGATCGAACAGCACCAGTTCCGCGAAGGCGATTTCGTCGGCGATCATCCGGCCATCGATTTTGTCAACACGGTCACCGGATGGGACGCGCAACCCAGAGACTGGATCCCGGATTACGCCGCGCTCGTGGACTGGGCCCGGATCAGGGGCATCGTCACCGAGGCAGATGCGGCTCACCTTCAGGAACTCGCCAACGCGTCGCCGCGCGCAGCGGTAACTGCCCTGATGAAGGCCAAGGAACTACGTCTGGCCATGCACGGGCTCTTGACGGCGCGGGCCGACGGCACAGTCCCCCGAACGGACGATCTCGCTGTGGTCGAGCGGATGTGGCGAGGCTTCAACAGCCGTTGCGAGTTGGCGATCGACCCGTTGACAGGAATCCAAATCCGGGCAGGAGATACCGGGCTCGACGTCATATCCATGGCGTTGACCGACACCTTTGTCCGGCTCGGCGAGGATTTTATCTCACCCCGCCTCAAGCGCTGTGCAGGCGTCAATTGCGGCTGGTTCTTCTTCGACAGGTCAAAGCCGGGTCGCCGCCGCTGGTGCGACATGGCCACGTGTGGCAATGCGGCGAAATATGCCCGCCATCGCAAACATCATTCCGCGTGAACGAGGGCAATATGAAAACGATCCGAACGAAGCGGCTGTTATTGCGTCAGTGGCGGGAGAAGGATTTCGGGACCTTCGCCCGGTTCTGGGCCGACCCCGACATCATGACCTTCGTCGGCGGCCCTATCCCGCGTCAAGACGCATGGCGCAGGATGCTGTATTTCATCGGTCATTGGCAGCTACGCGGATTCGGCTTCTTCGTCGTCGAGGACAATACGACCGGGGAATTGGTGGGCTACTGCGGAGCTCAGCGCCCGGTCGACAAGCTTGAACCTGAGTTGGGCTGGGGCATTCTCCCACAATCCCAGGGGCGGGGCTTTGCGACCGAAGCCATGCACGCCGTCCTCGGCTTTGCATTCAGCGAACTTGGCTGGACGACGGCGATAAGCCTCATTGCCGACGACAACCTAGCCTCTCGTGCGGTCGCGAGGAAACTCGGAGGCTCGGTCGAACGCTACACCGATATCGACGGCAGCCGCTGCGGAGTGTACCGGCACATATTTCCACATCATAATGCTTCCTGCTGAGAACTTGCTCGGGATTGAAGTAGACCCACTATTGCCGACTAACGGCTGCAGGAATCCGAATAACGACGCGCGCAAAGCGCAAAGTTGAGACTGCCGCACTGAACCTGTCGACCGCAGACAAGAATTGCGATGGCAAGCACTCGGGTAACCGCCACCGTCGCGGCCAGATGCTTACCGGTCGCAGCAAACCGTGTCGGATTGTCAAGGGTACGCGATTCCTCACAGCCCAATCTGACGAACACAAATGGGAATCGACATGACGAACGATGCCGGATCAATCATCCATGCGCGATTACACAATGGAATGACACTGCCCGTGGTGGATGTGACAAACCCCGTATTCCGGATCGACGAAAGCCCGGCTAGTCTCGATAGGCTGCGCGCATCAATTGTGGCTTCGGTCAGTCGGCCCGCTGCCGAGCGTGCGGCCACGCCTGGGCCAATGCCCGAACTTCTGCTGCGGATGTTCGCCCCGCAGGCGCAATATCTGGACGGGTTGGCGACCTACCTCCTCAAAATCGGCGCAGACAATCTCCCCGCGCAGTTCGATACCGAAATCGAACGCCGCCTAGCTTCCTCCCCGAATGCCTTGGCGCTGCGGATTCGCTTGCAGCAGGTGTCCCGTCTCATGGCAAGAGCGCTAAGAAATGCTCCACCTTCCGCGTCGCTACGCCTCCTTGCAATCGGAGGCGGCACGGCAGTCGAAGCCTTGAATGCGTTGATCATTCTCAAGGGCGATGCTGGGACCACGATTCCTAATGTCGCAGTCGACGTGCTGGATATCGAGGATACAGGGATACTCCTCGGCAAAGCGGTTCTCGCCGCATTATGCGAAACGAAAGGGCCTCTGGTCGGAATTGCCGCGACTATGACCTTCGTTCCCTATTCATGGGACCAGCCTTCTTCCTTGGCATCTGCACTGCACGACCGGAAGATCGGAGGAGAATATGTCTTGGCTTCATCCGAAGGCGCCCTGTTCGAATACGGTTCTGACAGAGCGGTGATCGCTAATCTATCGCTTTTGCGCGAGGCTGGTGCGATCCCAATTGCCGGCAGCGTTATTCGGGACGATGCCACCGGGCAGGCAATGGCCGCTCGAAGCCCTTTCCCGCTGAAGGCGCGCGGTCTTCGCAACCTCGAGTCGCTGGTTAGCGCCGCGGGCTACCGGATTTCTGACGCGATAGAAGGAGTGGCGAGTGACCAATTTCTGCTGAGGGCGGATTAGGCCGCATGTCGGTGAACGCCGACATGGGTCGAGTCGATCGCGACGCATCGCCATTGTGAGTGCCGGGTCCGATCTGGCGAACAGAGACCCCTATCCGGAAGCAGAGTGCAGTATTCCACCCGCTCCCGCGTTAAGTCGTGTCAGGCAGCTTCGAGCAGCCCTTCGGCAAGCCTCGGCAGCACGACGTCGCGCCAGCCCGGCCCCATGTTCTCGAATGCAAAGCGGTGCCGAGGATTCTCAAGGTCGAAACCGCGATGTTCGAGCCTGAGGATCGTCGCCTCGCCCTGAGGAACGACCTCCCAGTGCAGTTCGAAATCGCCGAAGGTGTAGGCCAGTCTGCGCCCCTCCTCGACGGCGATGACACGGCACGGGATCATCCCCCATTTTTCCATATCCATCGTGAATTCGTGGCCTTCAACCGGCGCAATGTTTCCGGGCCGCCACCAGCGCGCGATGCCGCCCGGCGTTGAAATCCGTTCCCATACGCGCGCCGGTGACGCCTTGATGACCTGTTCCACGGTCACGGTTCTCAATTTCATTCGTTCGTCTCCTCGAGGTCCCTCGCCAGGTTCGCGAGGCGCGCCTTCCAATAGTCTTCGTAAGGAGCAAGCCAATCGCGAAGCGCGACCAGCGGTTCGGCGTTGAGCGAATAGATCCGTTCCCTCCCAGCCCTGGTTTCTCGGACAAGCTGCGCCTGACGCAGGACGCCCAAATGCTCGGACACGGCTGAACGGCTGATGTCGAAAGCCTCCGCGATCGATCCGGCACTTCTTTCCTGTGAAAGCAGGAGCATCACCACCTCCCGGCGGACAGGATTGGCGAGCGCGGAGAAGACTGCTTCGTTCATCATGACTCTAACATGTCGGAAATTTCCGACATGTCAACATGTTCCGACATATTCCGCGACTCTTTCATCGAGGCCTCAGTACGACTGCAATGAAGGAGATGACGACGAAGTCCTCGATCGTGTCCCATGGCGTGGTGCAGCTTCGGCGCTCGCCGTGCTCTCCGGACAGAGCCGGTAACGTGTCAGCTTGCCACTGGCAGGTGGATGAGCGGATCATCGCTCATCGTGGCGATGGTCTCAAGTGCGATGTAGCGGGACGCTGGACGGCCCATTCGTCATTTTGTTCAAGCAATAGCGCACCGACCAGGTGCACGATGGCATCATCATTGGGAAAGATGCCGACGACCTCCGTTCAGCGCTTGATCTCGCCATTCAATCGCTCGATAGGTTAGTGCTGTGATGCTTGGTCCAGTGCTGCCTGGGAAATGTCATGTAGGCGAGCACGTCCTGCTCGGCGCTGTCCATAGGGGTTGCGAGTTTCGGCACCTTCGGCCTGATTTGGTCAGCGACATTGCGCCATTGGGTGCTTGCGGCCTCCGGCGTGTCCTGGGCAAAGGCGGTGGCGATGAAAGCGGAGACGACACTCCGTCCGCTCTCTCCGGCATGTGCCAAGGCATGCGCATGAAGTGGACCCTGCAGCGCTGCCACGTGGTAGAGAGCACCTTCGAGACGGCGGCCTTGATCCCTCATTCGCATCGGAGATGACGAGCTTGACGCCGCGCAGTCCCCGCCTGGTCAGCTTGCGCAGAATTTCCGTCCAGATCGGCTCTGCCTCGGATGTGCCGATCTCCATGCCCAATACCTCTCGGCGTCCGTCGGTGTTGACACCCACCACGATGATGACGGCGACGGAGACCATGCGCCCACCCGGATGACGCCATCGTTTGGAAAGGCGACGAGCGCTCGGCCCGCTCTTGCCCTCACGAAACCCACATGGTAGATACTGAACCTGATGGTTCAGTATTCTCAAGCCCGCTTTGATGCCACTTTCGCGGCGCTGTCGGACGCCAGCCGACGCGGCGTTCTGGAACAGCTTGCTCGCGAGGACGCGTCGATCACGGAGCTTGCCGACAAGTTCCACATGACGCTCACCGGCATGAAGAAGCACATCGCCGTCTTGGAGCGGGCTGGGCTCGTCACCACGGAGAAGATCGGGCGCGTGCGGACCTGCAGCCTCGGTCCGCGTCGGCTGGCGGAAGAGGCGGCATGGATCGAAAGATACCGACAACTTTGGGCGGCACGTTTTGACGCGTTGGACGAGATCGTCGAGGAATTGAAACAGAGGGAGATGGTTGATGACCGCGAAAAATGAAAGTGGCCCGAACGCTGCGGCGAACCGCACCGTGGTGGAACGAACGTCCGAGCGCGAACTCATCGTCAGGCGGAGCTTCAACGGCCCGGCGCGCCTCGTTTTCGAGGCATGGACCACGCCCGAGTTGCTCATGCGCTGGTGGACGCCCAAATCGTTCGGACTGACCTTTATCTCCTGCGAGCTCGATGCGCGGACGGGAGCCGGCTACAGTTTCGTGTTCGGCCACCCTGATTTTGACCAACCCATGACGTTCTTTGGCCGCTACATCGACGTGTCACCGCATTCCCGCCTCGTCTGGACGAATGAGGAAGGTGCCGAAGACGGGCCCGTCACCACGGTGACGTTCGAAGAACAAGGCGCACAGACCTTGGTCGTCATGCTCGACCTCTATCCCTCGAAACAAGCGCTCGACGGTGCCATCGACTCCGGGAGCACGAGCGGGTTCGGCGAGTCGTTCGAACAACTCGATGATCTTCTCATTGCGCGGGATCCGGGCATGGGTCGGTCATCGGATCTTTAGCTTGGCGGCATCCGATATCCGTCACGTCCCAAGCATTAGACATTCACGGAAATATCCTGGGTGTCGAAATACAGGTGCCCGGCGCAGGCCGGCCGTTTGGCTGACAACCCGAAAGGCCATCGTGATTATGAGAAGCGTATGGATTGCAGCCGGTACGACGATTATCGGTGGGGTGGCCATAGGCGAAAACTCGGTTGTGCCCGCGGGTTAGGTCGTTGCCAGAGACGTCCCCGCGAATATCCTTGTCGGAGGAAATCCGACACGGATCATACGTTCGATTGGCGATGAAGGAAGGAAAAACTACGAAGGAACGCGGCCGGAACTTTGAACGGAGACGAATACCGGCGACAGCGGATGCGCAAGCCGGGGCGCCAGATCATGCGCCCCGCTCCACGACCCCGTCCGTAGTAGTTTGTGAGGCAGCTTCGAGCAGCCCTTCGGCCAGCCTCGGCAGCACGACGTCGCGCCAAGCCGGCCCCGTGTTCTCGAATGCGAAGCGGTGCCGGGGATTCTCAAGATCGAAACCGCGATGCTCAAGCCTGAGGATCGTAGCATCCTCCTGAGGAACGATCTCCCAGTGCAGTTCGAAATCACCAAAGGCGTATGCCAATCTTCACCCCTCCTCGACAGCGACGACACGGCAGGGAATTATCCCCCATTTCTCCATGTCCATAGTGAACTCATGCCCTACGATTGGGGCAATGTTTCCGACGCGAACCAGGCGCCCGGATCAAGCATTCCCATATTCGGCCGCAAGTTCACGACCTCCCGTGCTCGTGGCCAAGCGTGTATCGCCAACGCAATTTGGAAGATCCTCTCGAAATGCAGCCGTCTTACTTGGCGGCAACGTGGACGTGCGTATCGCTCGCGTCAGGATCGCCAAAGCATGCGCGGCTCGCTGGTTCTCCAAATGGACTTGATCTTGATCAAGGCAGAGTAAAGCAATATGTGCGCATATACTAATTTAAAGATGCGGAGGAGTGTTCCTATGAAACGCGTTATAATTTTTTCTATGCTCGTTATTCTTGCAGGGTGCATCAGTAGCACCAACGAGAAGTACGTGAACGTGCCCGGTCATGCGTATAAAACTGATCCCAATTGCAAGCGAACCAAGCCACCTTCCCAATTCGATGAGCGTTGCGACTGTCCGCGCGCGGGTTTCAAGGGTTTTAGCCCTTCTCAACCCTGCGACTACATGTGAACCGAGCCGACGGAAGTTGCGAGACGCTGACTGACACGCACTGTGCATACGGAAAGCATCATGCACTCTCTGTTCAAGGGATTGGGGAGGTTTTTTCGAGACGCGGCAAAGCCCACCCTGATCGCCGGGAGCTTTCCATCGCTTTTGGCTCGGCCGGCGAGGATGATGCAGCCACCGAGGCCATGCTTGCACGCCTCGTCGGCGAGAGAGCACGTCTCGCCGTCGTCACGCGCGGCTTAAAGGGGCGACAGCTTCATTGCCGGTTTTCTCTCAGGTTACGTCGCCGAAATGGATCTGATCACCTGCCTGGAACAGGGGCGAAGAGTTGCGACGACGACGCACGGCCATCTCGGCGGCTTCCCTCAACAACTTCGGGCAAAGGGTCATTGGTTCGTCAATCCACCAATGTGCAAGTTCAGATGGCGCGATCATCGGCGCTCAGTCGAAGCCGGACGGGACACGACCGAACTGCTCGACCAGGAAGTCGACGAAGACGCGGATCTTCGGCGCAAGGTGCTGACGCGAGGGATAGACCGCGTAGTGTGTGACCTCCGCGGTCTTCCAATCATCGAGGGCAGACTGGAGCCGTCCGTCTTGCAGGTCCTTCGCAACATAGGGAAGCGGTATAAGGCTGGCGCCGAAACCGCCGCGCAGTGCGTCCCGGACGGCGAGGCTCGACGTTACCGAGTAGCGCGCCTGGACCGCGATCCTTTCGGTGCGGCCATCCTTTCTGAATTCCCAGGTGTCGGCATTCGCGCCAAATGGGAATCGGATGTGGTCCAGCCTCCTCAGGTCGGACGGTGTTTGTGGCTTTCCATGCCGCCTGAAATAATCCGGAGCGGCGCAGAGCACATGCGGCATGACCGCCAGCTTTCTGGCAACGAGGCTTGAGTCTTCGAGATTGCTGCTGCCGCGTATTGCAAGATCGAATCCTTCACGAACGATGTCGACGCGGCGGTCATCGAGATGCAGTTCGAGCTTCAGGTCCGGGTAACGCGAGAGGAACTCCGGAATCGCTTCGGAGAACCGAACGAGCGCGACCGTCATGGGCGCACTCACGCGCAGCGTGCCGGATGGCGACGTCCTGACAAGCGAGAGCGCCTCTTCCGCTTGGGTCAGCGCGTCAAGGCCGCGGGTGACGTGATCGAGATAGGTCTTGCCTTCCTCGGTCAGCGCCATGCGCCGCGTCGTCCGGTTGATCAGGCGCACCCCCAGATGGGCTTCGAGTTCCGCCAGATTTTTGCTGATGGCGGGCGGCGAAAGGCCGAGCTTGCGGGCTGCACCTGCAAAGCTGCCCAGTTCTGCCACCTGTCGAAAGACCTGCAATGCCGTGAAGCGGTCCAATTGATTATTCCCTGTCAGATAAGAGTCTCTTTTCCCATCAACGTATTCTATCCCGAACGTGAATTCTCTACCTCTGCTGCAACAGTGTCAGGGAATTTCTCACAATGCCCCATCCAATGATCCCTCTTATCGAGCAGCGCGTTTCGGCCAATCATTTTGACGTGTCTCACAGCCTCACGGACGCCGAGATCGGCGAGCTCGTTCGGCTCGCCACGCGCGCACCAACGGCCTACAATCTGCAGAACTGGCGGTTCATTGCAGTCCGCACAGCAGATGCGAAAGCACGACTGCGCAAGCAGGCCTACGGCCAAGCCAAGGTTTCCGACGCCGCCGTCACATTCATCATCTGCGGTCAGGCGCCCGACCACACCGCCCTTGCCGACCGGCTGCGCCCATTCGTCGACGCAGGACACATGCCGCAGGGCATGGCTTTCGGTTGGCAGGAGAATGTCAGGGCCCAGTATTCCGAGCCCCGTGCCGCCCGCGACGAGGCGATACGTTCGGCTACCCTTGGCGCGGCGACGCTCATGTATGCCGCCACCGCGATGGACCTCGCATCGAGCCTCATGGGCGGCTTCGACGCCGAGGCAGTGGCACGTGAATTCTGCCTCGCCCAGAATGAGACGCCCGTAGTGCTTCTTGCGGTCGGGCGCGCCGCACCGGGCAACTGGCCACAGAAGCCGCGCCGGCCGCTTTCGGAGGTTCTGCTGCTATCATGAAGACCAATGCTTCCGACCTTGCCACGACGGCGATCGCACCCGTCATCTGGGGCAGCACCTATCTCGTCACGACCGAATTCCTGACGGGTTTCTCCCCGATCACCGTCGCCATGCTGCGGGCCTTGCCCGCAGGCCTGATCCTGATGATGATCGTACGGAAATTGCCGAGCGGGATCTGGTGGCTGCGCGCGTCGGTGCTCGGCGCCCTCAACATCTCGATCTTTCTCGGTATGCTGTTCGTCGCCGCCTACCGGCTTCCCGGAGGGGTTGCCGGCACCGTCCTCTCGTCGCAACCTCTTATCGTCGTTTTTCTGAGTTCCTTCCTGCTTTCCAGCCCGGTGCGGCCGTCGAACATCATCGGCGCGCTCGTCGGGATGGGCGGCGTCGCCCTGCTCGTCCTGACGCCGAGCGCCGCGCTCGATGCGATCGGCGTTGCCGCCGGTCTCGCCGGCGCGACATCCATGGCGCTTGGAAGCGTCCTTGCTCGCAAGTGGCGGCCTCCGGTGTCGCCGCTCATCTTCACCGCCTGGCAACTGACTGCGGGCGGGCTGCTTTTGCTTCCCGCAGTTCTGCTCACCGGACAACCCATTCCTGTTCCGACAATCGCCAACGTTCTGGGTCTGGCATGGCTCGGTCTCATCGGGGCGGCTCTCACCTATGCCCTCTGGTTCCGAGGGATCGGACGATTGCCTCCCTCGGTCGTATCGTCCCTCTTGTTCCTCAGCCCGCTGACCGCGGTGCTGTTAGGATGGAGCCTGCTCGGACAGACGCTGACCGTGCTTCAGATTGTCGGCATCGCATTGGTCATCGGCAGTATCTGGCTCAGCCAGCGCACGAAGACCTGAACTTGCCGCACATTCACGACACGACACGTTTTCTACCATGTCATCGGCGAGGAAGCCGGAGGAAAAGCGTTTGCACGATCGAGGTCGCTGTGGAAGTTTACAGAGCTGACATCTGCCGGGAAGCGCTGGGAACACATGCATTGCTTCGCGAAAATGGCCATGCTGCTCGTTTTGGCAGCGTCCCCCGGCACCACGTCGGCGGACGGGTTCGATGAACTCTATAGCGCCAGGACGATCGTCACCGGGCAGGGCGAAAAGAACCTGGAGACGGGCTTCCGGGATTGTCTCGATCGTGTGCTTGTCCGGGTGTCGGGCGACCAGCGCCTCACCCACCGTCCCGAGATGAAGGCGCTGCGGGAACGCGCCGGCACCTTTGTTCGATCCTTCTCCTATCGTGACCGCCTGGCCGGGAGACCAATCCGTGACGAGCAGGGCACCTACGACCGCCCGCACGATCTGACGTGTCGCTATGATCCGGGTGTCATCGACGAATTGCTCACCAGTCTTGGCAGTCGTCCCTGGCGCGACGCGCGGCCGTCTCTCGCCGTATTCCTCGATGTCCAGCGAGGAGACTCCCTGTACAGCGTTTCGCCTAACGACCCACGCGATGCCGCAATGCGTGAGTCCTTCGCGCTGGGTGCCGAGCCAATGGCCATGCAGGTCTCGTTTGTCTCAAGCGCCGATGGCGAACCCTGGGCGTTGGGACCTGGCGCACCGGAACTCGCCCGCGCCGCAAAGGCAGCCGGCGCGGACCTCGCCCTGGTGGGCAAGCTCATGTGGAGCGATGCCGATCTCGGCTGGACCGGGACATGGCGCCTGGCCGCAGGAAAACAGGAACACCTCTGGACAGTTCGCGGCGTCAATTTCGACGAAGCCTTCCGCGTCGCCGTGCGCGGCGCGGCACAGATCCTTTCCGGCAACGGCTCTCCGTAAGGCCCGGCAAGGCGATTTCCAACAGGAGAGACGCTCTCATCACCTCCAATCAATCCATCGATCTGCATCGGTTCATCCGCGGCAATTTCTCGCTCGGCCCCGCAGCGACTGTCCCGGAGATCTCGCTTTATACTGCCGGCCCGAGAAGCGGGCTCTGGCGCCTCGCCGAGCACGACGACGCGTTCGGCGCACCCTATTGGGCCCATCTATGGGGCGGGGGATTGGCACTGGCACGGCATGTCCTCGACAATCCGACATTGGTATCGGGCCGGCGGGTGCTCGATCTGGGCGCCGGTTCCGGCATTGTCGGTATCGCGGCGGCGAAGGCGGGGGCATCGGCGGTCGTCTCGGCTGACGTCGATCCCTATGCAATGGTCGCGATCGAACTCAACGCCGAGGCCAACGCAGTCTCGGTCGAGACTCGGCTCGGCGATCTTTCGACCGAGCCCCTGCTCGACTTCGATATCGTGCTGGTCGGCGATCTCTTCTATGACGAAGTGCTTGCCGCGAGGATCACGGCTTTTCTTGACCGATGCCTGGCTTCGGGCGTGCTCTCCCTGATCGGCGATCCCTGCCGGGCTTATCTGCCAAGGTCGCGGCTCAGACTTCTCGCCGAATATCCCGGCCCGGATTTTTCCACGTTGACGCTCGACCAGGGCAGTACCAATTCCGTCTTCCTGTTTGAGCGTGACGCGCCCAACCCGTGATGGGCAAGCGCTACTTTGACGGAGGCGCTTTCCGCGTGTCTCAACCACGCTAAAGATAAACTCCCTTCCACCTCCCATTTGTCCACGCACATCGCTTGGAGCAGCGGTAACTGCGCTCGAACCGCAGCTCAAACCGCCGCGATGTGATACATGGACGATCGCGGGACTGTGAGCGCGGAGGCTTGAAGTGAACCCACGACAGTTGAAAACCTTCCTCATCGTCGCACGACTCGGCAATGTCACTCGGGCCGCCGCGGAAGCGAACCTTGCCCAGTCGAGCTTGAGCGACCAGATGCAGTCTCTCGAGCAGGAGCTGGGCGTCCAGCTCCTAGAGCGCAGTCGCCATGGCGTGACGCTGACGCCGGCCGGGCAGGCGATGAAGACCTATGCGGAGGAGATTTTGGCGCTGAACGACGAGGCACATATTGCCGTCCGCGCCGCTGCCTGTCAGAGCGAGCGGACCCTTGCGATCGGGACGCTTGAAACCATCGCGGCCGAAAAACTCGCAGCCTTTCTCCTGCGCTTCCGGGAGGCACATCCTGAGATCGGCCTGACACTGCGGATCGGCGGCAGCGCCGAACTGCAGCGCTGGCTGGACGACAGTTCGATCGACCTCGCGATCACCTTCGATCGCGGCCAGCAAGACGGGCGCTTCGTCACCCGTCTGGTATCGCACGAACCGCTTGCGCTCATTTCGGGCGGCAACGCCGATGCTCCGTGCTCCGCAACCCTCGCCGACCTGAACCAGTTGCCCTTCATCGCAACCCAGGACGGCTGTGTCTACCGCCGCCTCTTCGATGCCGCCTTTGCCGACGCGGGCGTTGAAGCACCACGGGTAGCGACCGAGGTCGACAGCATCGCGACGATCATCAGGCTTGTCGCGGCCCGCGCGGGCTACGGCCTGGTGCCACGTCTTGCGATCGGCGCCTACGCGAAACACAACGACATCTGCGAACTGCCCTGGCCGGGCAAGGTACCGACGGCTTCGCTGATCATGGTCTGGCGCCGGCGGCGAATACAACCACCGGCGCTTTCGCTGCTGCTCACAGCAGCGCAAAGCGAGTTGCGACCGGTCAGACCAGCCGATGTCCGCCTTCGACGTGAAGAATAGTACCGGTGGCAAAACCGTTACCGATCAGGAAGCGGATCGCATCGGCAATGTCTTCGGGCTGGCCGACCCGACCGACCGGCAGGCGTTCGGCCATCTCGCCAAGCCTCGCCTTCGCGGCATCGCCCGCGACAAATTTCCAGATAGGGGTTGCTACCCATCCTGGCGAGACGGCATTGATGCGAAGGGGCGCGAGTTCCACGGCAAGAGCTCGCACCAGCCCCTCTAGTGCGGCGTTCACGGCTGCGACGACCGAGCCGCGCGCTGCAGGCCGGTAGGCCGCCACCCCCGATGTATAAGTGATCGAGCCTGAGGGCGGCAGACGAGCTGCACCGTGTTTGGCAAGCAGCAATGGCCCGTAGAACTTGCTTTCCACCACCCGCTGCGCCGCGGATATCTGGAGATCCGGCAACAGCTGATAAGCCCCATCAATATCGGCCGCCGTGCTGACGATATGATCGAGCCGAGGATGATCGGCGAAGAAGGCGGCAACCTCACCTTCGCGTGTCAGATCAAGGACTGCGGTACGCAATGCCGGATGGTCGTCGAGCGCCTCGCGGGCGGCTTCAAGCTTCGCCGCTGTACGACTCGCGATGGTGACATGCGCTCCCTCGGAAAGCAGCCGCCGCGCAAGCGCCAATCCCATGCCGGAGCTCCCGCCAACGATAACGATTTCCGCGCCTTCGATCCTGGTATCTGTCATGTGCATCTCCCGTTTTCGACGGAGAGCAGATGCCTTGTGCCGTGCGGCAAGGAAAACGGAAGTATCCGATCATGCCTTCGGATTCTCCGATGACAGCGCGGTCATGACTCCGAATGTGTCGGCTCCGACGAGGTTTTGCGTGATGCGCCTAACGCGACGTCGCTTGCGGTCTGACGACCGAAGAACCTCGAATAGCAGATCCCGGCGGCAGTGACTGTGATTGTGCCTGTTTCCGGACGACTTTCCAATCGAGTGAAGACGGCGTGGCTTTGCGCCGTTGCCTGCTCACTGCTTACCGTCGCCCTCGCGAGCTTGGCTTTCATACCAGGCAAACCGCAGGGGCGATCGGGATCCAACGCTTGACTCCAGATCATCGCCGGACCGACGGATCAAATTGCCCCTATGGCCTTGTCGATCCGCGTGCCGGCGCGACCGTCCAGGATGGCGATGGCATCCTCCAGCCGGCCAATTCCGGTGAAGCCGCCGGTGTCGGCGAAATCACCGGCAGCGAAGATCTTCGGGCCCATTGAGCCTGCGGGCGCGCCAAAGGCGCGGGCTTCGTCCGGGGACATATGGACAATCGGCTCGGCGCTCGCGCTGCCAAAGCCGCGGTAGACCGCGTCCACATCGGTCAGCAACAACA
>NZ_JBLQTA010000018.1:0-88377 GCF_048159625.1 Ciceribacter azotifigens
CTCATCCTAATTGACGCTGCGTCTCACCTTGTTTGCCGCGCTGCAGTTCGCATCGGCGCCATATAGGTGAAGCAGGTCGACCAGCCCGAAGGCCATCGGTTTCCCGCATCCGGTGTTGTCGATCGCGAGAAACATCGCCTTGCCGTCGTAGAGCCAATCGGAGACGGCGGCGTCCGGCTTGTCGCGTCCGTGAAGCCTTCTCAGCGCTCCGACGACATTGCCTGTACACACGGCCTCCGGCAGATTGCCCGCATACTCCCACGGCTTGGTGAAATAGCCGAAAGCGGCAATCGTCAGGGCCGCCGCGAGCAAAAACCCTCGTGACAGGACCCACCACATCATCGATGCACCCACATCAGGACGTCAAGTCAGGCGGGTCTCGCCTGACCCCGATGACAATGCGTTCGGGCTCATTGGTGTCGTCGGTCCGAATACTCACCCTCGTCTCGCCGCCTGGAACCGGAGCCTCCAGAAGAACCGTGCCGAGCACAGTCCTGACAACCAGTCTGAGGCTGCCCGTCTGCAACATACCGTCGAATACAAGTCCCATACTCGGGGCCGCACGGTCACAATCGTCGATGACGATCTCGGTCTCGCCATCGTCTTCCGCCCTGCAGCCGATCGCGATGCAGGACCCCGTCGACGCGACGAGGGAACCGTTCAGGGAGAAGGGAATATCACCAGCGCCCAAGTCTTCGACGAGACGACCGAATTCGGCGGAGCAGTCCGCACCGATATCACTGTTCCCCACACGCCACCGCGATGACCGACGCACACGCCATGGTAGCAGCACCGAGACTGACCTGTATAGCCCCAACCGGCTTGTGCAGTTATGAAGTCAGCTTCTACCATACCCAGAACAGCAGTACCCACGGCAGCAAGCCGGCCGCGACGGCAACGCTGCTCACTGCGGTGGCGACCGCGCGGCGAGGACCCGCTCTGTAGCGCCCCGTAATCCTCCAGACCAGAAGCAGGCTCCAGGCACCGGCGAATGCAAGGGCCACCATTCTGACGTCGTTTGCCCAGGCAAGCCGGAAGCCGTCGGTCCTCAGCAGCGTGACCGTCTGCGCCGAGAGGCCGAGGATCACGCCGCAGGCGGCGAGCGGCAGGAGGCCATGCACCAGATGATGGAAGCGCTGCGCGCTCCAGGGGCCGACAAGCCGGGCAGCAAGCGCAAGCGGCAGCAGGATCGCAAGGCTCGCGACGACGGCGGTCGCGGCGATATAGAGAAGCAGCATGGCGCCGTCGAGCACGCTCAGCACGTCGTTATGGGCCGGATAGTTGGTGAGCAGCCACCACGGCAGGCTCTGTTCGAGCGGCCAGGTTTCTCCGTTTCCGACCAGCCAGACGGCCGCCTTTTGCTTCAACGCCACAAACCACGGCGAGGACGCCCAGTGGAAGGCGCCGACCGCGACACCCATGAGGCCCGGCACGATCAGCAGCGTGTCCCAGAGGTTCGCGGTCTTGCCGCTCACCTCGACGATCTCGGAGCCCGGAGGACGTGCGGCAAGCTCGATCGCGTTGCGAAAACCGGCGCAGCGCCCGCACATATGACAGGACGAGGCGCTCTCCATCGTTCTGAGCGGCACCATGGGGGCGCAGGAGACACTGAGCGTGCGGCCGAGCTGCGGCGGGCACTGATCCCACTCGCTGTGGTCAACGCGATAATGGACAGGTGCGAGCTTCGCGAGCAGGCCGAAGACGCCGCTCACCGGGCAGAGATAGCGGCACCAGACGCGATGGCCGCGCCCGTAGAGATAACCGACCGCGATCGCGGCGGCCGTCGATCCGCCGAGGATCAGCAGTGCGGGTAGCGGGTACTGGTAGACGCTGACCAGCTGGCCGTAGACCGTCGTCAGCACGAAGGCGGCGAAGGGCCACCCCTGCCAGCGGATCCACCGCGGGATCGCCCGGCCGCGGCCGCGCTTGCTCGCCATTTCCGTCAGTGCCCCTTCCGGACAGAAGATGCCGCACCAGAGCCGCCCGAAGAGCAGCATGCTGATGAGCACGCCTGGCCACCAGATGCCCCAGAAGACAAAGCGGGCGAAGAGCGAGACGTCGTTCCAGATATGCGCGGCATTATCCGGCAGCGGCATCACCGCCGGCACGATCAGCAATACGGCGTAGACGAGGACGACGCCCCATTGCAACCGAAGCACCGGCTTCTGGTGCAGGCGAAGCCAGTCTCCGACGGCCGCCAGCCTCGCGCTTGCCCCTGCGCGTGATGCCCGTGGCGGCGCGGTGTAGATCGTGATCGGTGTCATGCGGACGCCTGCACCACGGGTCTCGCCTGCCGCGCCTGCATCCGGAACGCGAGCACGATCCCGCTCCAGTAAAGAACCCAGGTCGCGACTGTGACCGCGTCGGGCATTGCCCGATAGCCGGTAAGGCCGGCGACGATCCCGCCGAAGCGCGTCATGTCGTCGAGCAGGAAGGAGGTGTCCCAGAGCGGTTCGGAATAGGGTAGCAGACCAAGGGAAACGAGATAGCCGGTCCCGGTCACCAGCAGTGCAGACGCAAGCAGCAGCAACATCGCTTCGGTGAGGCGGAAGAACAGGCGCCAGGAGAGATAGCGTCCGCCAAGCTGCAGCAGCCCGTAGGTCGCGCCCGCCGCAAGCACCGCAGAAACAATGCCGACAGCGATCTGACCTCCAGCTCCGGCGGCGGAGACGATCACGCCCTGCAGGAAGATCACGGTCTCGGCGCCCTCCCGCATGACGGCAATCGCCGCCACCGCGAAGATGCCCCAGAGGTTGCCCCGGCGCAGGCTATCCGACAGTCCCTGTTCCAGGTCCCGCTTCAGGGTACGGCCGTGGCGGCGCATCCAGAATACCATCTGCACGATGAGCGCACAGGCGGCGAGGATGAGCGCGGCCTGGAACCAGTCCTGCCCTTCCGGCGGCAAGGCCGCGCCGAAGCGCATCAGCACCACCGAGAGCAGGCCCGCACCGAAGATACCGGCTGCGACACCGCCCCAGAGATAGGCGGTCGCGCCGCGCCCGTTTCCGTTGTGGCGGAGCCAGGCATGCAGGATGCCGACCACGAGCAGGGCCTCGATGCTTTCGCGCCAGACGATGAAGAAGGTTTGTACGAACATGATCGGCCGTCTGTTCCGGTGGGAGGAAGATGTCGGGCGGCGGAGCCCCGCCGCCCGCGTCTGATGCGTCTCAGTCCTGGCGCGCCACGATGACGCCCTGGCCCTTGTCCATGTGGAATTCGTCATAGAAGGGGTACTCGCCCGGCGAGGCCTTGCGGATGACGACGAAAGATTCTGCACCCGGCGCCAGAACCTTCTCCTTGCGCAGGCGCAGGCTCTCGAACTCGGCGGGTGTCGTCCCGGTGTTGCGCAGGATGATCTTGACTTCGGTCCCTGCCGGGATCTCGATCCGGGCAGGGTTGAGGACACCGTCCTTCATTTCAAGGACGAAGCTCGCCGGATCTTCGGCGTGCGCCACGGCAGGCGCCGCGAGAAGCACGGCCAGCAGCATCCGGGTCAGTGTGTTCGAGCGCATGTTGTCTCCTTGCGCAGCGAAGCGGGGAACAGGTGGCTCCCCGACGGCGCCGTTTCGTCAGTAGGAACCCTTCTTGCCGGTGCCGGCGAAGGTAAAGGTGTATTCAGTGGTGACGGGAGCGAACCAGGCAGCGACGCCGGTCTCCTTGTCGGTGTGGCGTCCGAAATGGCCCATCGGATCCTTATCCGGCGGCGAGACGGTCAGCTTCAGCCGGTAATTGCCCATGCCGGCGATCTTCAGATTGTCGCCGTAGTGTGGGCCGTCGCTCGCGACCATCGGCATCATCCGTCCGGAGACTACCTCGCCGGTGTCGACCTTGGTCAGTTCGTAGTCGACCACGAGATACGGCACCCACTCACCCTCGGCAAAACCGTTCGGATTGTCCGCAAGCGCGTGGATATCCGCTTCCAGATGGATGTCGGAGTCGGTTGCGGCACGCATCATCCCCGGCGGATCCATCTCGATCGGCTGCAGATAGACCGCGGCAATCTCAAGCCCGCCGCCGGATTGCGGCTCCCCGATCGGGTATTCCGCGGCGGCGAGCGCCGATGCGGAGAGAAGGAGAAAGCCGGCGACTGCGCCGGAGATCCCGGATCGGCGAAGATGTCTCATCATTGTCCCTTGTGTTCAATCAACACTGTTGCGAATGAGTTGCATTCGCCATGACAATGAATACCATACTCAAATAGTCATCTTTGATCCAGCGCAAATCGTCGGAAAAAGTGGAGCCGCACCGGCCGACGCCCGCGACGTGTTGCCGCTCCTGGTCCCGAAAGCCCTTTTCAAGACGATGACAGCCGCTTCGAGCGCAATATTTCCAATGCACTGTAGCGGTCCAGCCCCGTCGCTTCTTCTTCCGCAAGAAAAAGGTCCTGCAAATCTCCATTCAGCGGGTCAGTCTCGTCATCGCAGGTAAGCTGCAACTCGCAGTCCAAGCCTTCGATTGAATTCACTCCGTCAAGGACGCCAAGGATGTTCGCCGTCGTGTCGATGGCGACTTGCCGCATCACCTCCAGGAACACCTCTTTCTGATCTGATGTCAGCGAATTGAACAACATCAGCGTCCTTCGCCAATACGGATCAGAGGCATCCGCAAGGGACGTATTCGTAAGGAGATCGCGATAAGTCGCGAGGTTCTCGTCGAGGATGCCCGCACGAAGCTGAATTACAAGGTCCCTGGCTCTCATATAATGACTCGGTCCCAGAAGGGGCCATGTACACGCCGCGTCTCCAGACGCCCTGACAAGCCCGCAGCCTTTCTGTTTGGTCTAGGACATTTCAACCGGGTTCGGAAGCTTGGTCAACTTCTCCTTGCCGCCACTCTTGCCTTGTACACTCCGCCAGCTTTCTATCTAGCGGACTGCAGGCCCTCCGCAAATGCCATCATCAGTGGCCCGACACCCTTCGCGTCGTCGGAAACTACTGGCTCGGACAGGTAATAGCCGGGCGTGCCGTCCCGGTCATCGCCCTCGAAGCCTCCCAGGCCGGCGACGCGAACGATGGTGGTAAAGCGGGTGACACCCTGCCCGTCGGCAGCGAGACGGCTCGACAGAAGCGCTTCGAGTGCCCCTCGTCCGGCGGTCTTCGTCCGTTCCGGCTCTATCAATCCGAACCGTGCGGCACGCAGGAGCGCATAGGCGAACATGGCCGATGCCGAGCTTTCCTCATAGTTGCCGGCAAGGTCCGGCGCATCGAGAACCTGCATCCACAAAGCGGACGGTCTCTGACGCGCAATGATCTCCTGCAGCAGAAGGCGCGTTGCACGCCTGAGCGAAGCCGTCGCCTCGTCAGGTGGCAGGAGGCTCAGGGCATCGACCAGCGCCATGGCAAGCCAGCCGACAGCGCGCGCCCATACGGCCGGCGACTTGCCAGTGACAGGATCGGCCCAGTTTTGTTCGCGGCTCTCATCATAGCCGTGCACGTAGAGCCCGCCGGGTGTCGCCGTCAGCGCCAGTGCAGTGGAAAACTGCTGCAAGGCATCGGCGACCAGTCCGGATCTGCCCGTTACAAGCCCGTATTCGATCTGAAACGGCAGGCCCATATAGAGCCCATCGAGCCAGACCTGATGGGGATAGCGTTTCTTGTGCCAGTAGTTGCCGGCGTGCAGACGCGGATGGCGTTCGAGCTGGCCCATAAGACGGCTGGCGCCGGCGAGGTAACGCGGCTCGCCGGTGACGGCAGCAAGATGAATAAGCGCGCGGCCCGGCAGTATATTGTCGATGTTGAACTCGTCAGCATCATAGCCAGCAAGCGATCCGTCCGAGCGGACCTGCGGCCCGATGAGACGTAAGAGATGATCGCGCCAACGGGCCTCGCCGGTCGCTTCGAACAGCAGGACGAGCCCGCGATAGATGCAGCCGTCCTCATAGCACCAGGCGCCGCCCTTGTAAGGTTGATAGCGTCGGCAATAGTCGTCGAAATAGTCGCGCGGATTCATGGAGCGTCCCTGAGCGAGGGAATAGAAATGGAAGCGGAAGACAGAAGCGCAGGATCGTCGCAGCGAATGTCGGCATGCTCCGCGACGATCCGCTCGTGCCGCATCGGGCGGACATGATCGGCCATGACCGGCGGCGTGGCGACCGCCTCAGGTGTCAGTGAATGCAGGCGGAGACGGCGGATCCGCACACCGCGGATCGGCTCCTCGGGGAGCCCGAGAAAGGCGCCGGCCGCATGGGCGAGATGATGGATGTCGATGTCTTCGACGGTGAGATCGTCAATAGCCGGGGTGCCCATGCCAACCGGCAGAGGCTCGCGCGATTGCACCCAGGGCTCATGGCCGTCGGCATCACAATAATAGTGCGCATTGGCAGTGATTGCCGTCAGCACATGCTCCATCCTGACCCGCCGCATTGTGATGGCTGAGATCGACCCTCCCCTTCCGCGCCTCGTTTTCAGCCTCAGCCCCCGATCTGTACCGAACATCTCGCAGTCCTCTATGGTGACGTCGTGCACACCACCCGACATTTCCGAGCCGATGACGAGCCCGCCATGGCCGCGCTCCATGCGGCAATGGCGCACCGTGACACCGCGCGTCTCCGACAGGTGCTCGGCCTCACCGTTCGGACCGCGCCTGCCGGCCTTGATGGCGATACAGTCGTCACCGACCGAAAAGCGTACGCCCTCAATGGTCACATCACGGCAACACTCCGGGTTGAGGCCGTCGGTATTGGGGCTGTCAGGCGGCGCCTCGATCGAAAGCCCTGCCGCGACCAGCCGGTTACAACCCTGCGGGTGCACGGTCCAGGAGGCGGCATTGCAAATGGTAAAGCCGAGAAGGGTGACATCGTGGCAGCGGACCAGGTACAGACCCCGCGGCCGCCGCGCACCATCACGGCGTTCCTTGGGCCAGGTCCACCAGTCACCGGCATCACCCGAGCCGTCGATCAGGCCGGCGCCCTCTATGGTGAGCCGCTCGGCGCCGACGGCATACAGGGGCGCGGCGAAACAGGCGTCCGGCAGACCTTCCCAGCTCCCGAGCATGTGCCCTGCCCCGTCGCGTGGCGGCAGGATCGGCCAGCCGGTGCGGAGCGACGGCGCGCGCAGCACCGCGCCTTCGGCCAGGTGCAGCGTGACGCCAGATGCAAGCCGGAGCGGCAGTGCCGTCCAGAGGCCGGCACCGAGCTTCAAGGTGCCGCCCTCCGGGACGGCCCCAAGCGCCTCAGCCAGCGCATCGGCATTGCGCCGGGCACTGTCGATGTCAGTCAGATCGGTTCCCTCGACCAGGCCGAAGTCCGTCGCGTCGACAAGTCCGCTGCAAGGCTTCGTTCGGAACTCGAAAGACTTGAGCCCGTCCGCCTGGAACCGATACTCTGTCTCAGGTGAAAGGCCGTCCAGGAGGGTGACGGCACGATCGGTCAGACCGTCGAGCACCTCCTCCGGACGCGCGATCGAGGTCAGGCGGAAGGCCAACGGTCGCGGCAGGTGGTAGAATGCGCCAGGCACAGGCAGTCTTATGGCCGCGATCCGGGCGGAGATCGCAACTGCGAAAGGTCGGGTCATGATTTCCGTCTCGTGGGTGATCCGCCGCCCCTGCGGGGGCGGCGACCTTCATCGGTTGTCAGTCGAACTTGGCGAGTACGTCGTTGGTGCCGTCGACGATCTGTTCTGCGGCGGCTTTGGCATCCAGCTGGCCATAGGCGTATTCCTCGAGCGTATCGAGGAAGACCGACCGGATCTCGGGATTCTCGTTGAAGGGAGAGACGGACGGACCTGACGCTGCCATTACCATGGCGTTCGCCTCGCGCACCTCCGGCTCGCCGGTCTGGCCAAGCCTTGCGGTGGCGGCTTTGGATGCCGGAATGCCCCGTGTCGTGCCGAGCGCATCGATGCCCTCCGGCTCGTTCAGCAGGCAATTTACGATCTGGGCGGCTGCCTCCTGGTTCTTCGAATGCTTCGAGATTGAAAACACCATGGAAGGCTTGCGGTAGACGCCATCGGTCACGGCGCCCTCGATTTTCAGGATGCCGGCAGGCTTCAGCACCTGGCCCTCTTTCAGCGGATCGGCGTACTTACCGAAGGTCGAGTCCCACTCATAGGAACCGGCGATCTTGCCCTCCGCCCATTCCGGCTTTTCAAACAGGTTTACATTGCCGTCGGCCGCCTCCTCCTTCTGCGACCGCATCACACCGTCCTCGACCAGCTTGCCGAGGAAGGTGATGCCGTCGGCCAGTTCGTCGGCCGTCCAGGCCACGCGGTTGGTCTTCGGATCGACCATGTCCTTGCCGGTTTTCTGCGCGACGACCAGGGTAGTGACGAGTTGAGCCGTCTCCTTCACCGCGTTGAAGGTGTAGTAGTCCTTGCCGAGCTTTTCCTTGATCGTCTTGGTCGCGGCGAACAGCTCGTCCCAGGTCTTCGGCACCGCGACACCGGCCTTTTCGAAAGTCGTCGTGTTGAAAAAGAACACGCGGCCCGTTGTTGATACCGACAGGCCCTGCAGCACGCCGTTCATCGAGCCGGAGGCGAGATCGGCCTCGCTCCAGTTCGACAGATCGATCGCCTTCAGGGTCCTCAGGTCGGCGAACCCGTCACCATCCTTGGAAAACAGCGGCAGCCACGGCCAGTTGACCTGGACGATGTCGGCCTCGGTCTGGCCGGCCATCTGCGTCGTCAGCTTTTCAAGATAGCCATCGAAACCGGTGAACTCGCCCTTTACGGTATGACCATGCTTGGCGCCGCAGGCCTCCAGCGCCTTCTGTGTAGCGACATGGCGGCTTTCGCCGCCCCACCACGACATACGCAGCTCGGCAGCCGGCGCAGCGGATGCGAAACCGATGACGCCGAGCGCGGTGCCGGCGAGAATGTTGGATATCCTTCTTTTGGTCATGCTTCTCCTCCTGTTGGTGCCCGGGCCTGGACGCTGCCTCCTCGCAGCGAAATGTTGCGCCCGTCGGTCTTGTCAAAAATGTGCAGGGACGAAAGGTCCGGCTGAAGCGCAATCCGGTCGCCGCATCGCAGCGCCTCAAACTCCGCTGCGCCGACCACCGCGACGATGCGACGCCCCTCGAGCTCGGCGTGCAGATTGACCTCATGTCCCATGAACTCGGTGCTTGTCAGCCGCGCCTCAATCCTGGGACCGGTGCCGGAGAACGCCAGCTGTTGTGGCCGCACACCCAGCACGACCGCGTCTGGCCGTACCGCCAGCCGGCCTGTCAGTTCCGCGCCGAGAGGAAGACGCTGGCCGCCGATGACAAAATCGGTGCCGTCGAGCGCGCCATCGATGAGATTCATTTCCGGGCTGCCGATGAAGCCCGCGACAAACAGGTTGGCCGGCGCATTGTAGAGCTCCTTCGGCGTCGCCACCTGCATGATGCGACCGGCCTGCATGACGCAGATCCGGTCACCCATGGTCATCGCCTCGGTCTGGTCATGGGTGACATAGACCACAGTGGACGACAGGCCCTCGGCTTTAAGCTGCCGGTGGAGATCGGTGATGCGCACCCGCATCGAGGCGCGCAGCTTGGCGTCGAGATTGGAGAGCGGCTCGTCGAAGAGAAAGACGCCCGGCTTCTTGATCAGCGCGCGGCCGAGTGCCACGCGCTGCGCCTGGCCGCCCGAAAGCTGCTTCGGCAGCCTGTCGAGCAGCGGCTCGATTTCGAGGATGCGCGCGACATTGTCGATCGCAGCGGCGATCTCGGCCTTCGGCGTGCCGGCGATCCTGAGTCCGAAGGCCAGGTTGCCGCGCACCTTCATGTGCGGATAGAGCGCGTAGTTCTGGAACACCATGGCAATCGACCGCCGGCTCGGCGGGAGATCGTTGACGCGTTGTTCGCCGATGACGATCTCGCCGCCGCTGATTTCCTCAAGGCCCGCGATCATGCGCAGGGTCGTCGACTTGGCGCAGCCGGAGGGCCCGACCAGCACCATGAATTCGCCGTCGGCGATGTCGAGATCGATGCCGTGCACCACTTTCACCGTGCCGCCATAGATCTTCTCGAGATTCCTCAAATGAACGCGTGCCATGTCAGCCTTTCCTGCTCCCGGCGGATATACCCTCGATGAAATACCGCTGGGCGACGAAGAACACGACGAGTGCCGGCGTGATGGTGAGCACCGACATCGCGAGGATCCGGTTCCACTCGAAGGCCTCGGTGGTGTCGATGGAGAGTTTGAGCGCCAGGCTCACCGGGTACTTGTCGACCGAGGAGATGTAGATGAGCGGCCCGAGAAAGTCGTTCATCGTCCACATGAACTGGAAAAGGCAAACCGAGATCAGCGCTGGAGCCAGCATTGGGACGACAATGTAGAGCAACGTCTGCAGGCTGTTGGCACCATCGACCCTTGCTGCTTCTTCCATGTCGCGCGGCAGCGAGCGCAGGAACTGCACCAGCATGAAGACGAAGAAGGCGTCGCCGGCAAGCGCCGATGGCACCCAGAGCGGAAGAAAGCTGTCGAGCCATCCAAGGTCGCGAAACAGAATATACTGCGGTATGCGCGTCACCACATTGGGCAGAAGGAGGATGGCGATTACCGTCGAGAACAGGAGCTTCTTCAGCGGGAAATCGAAACGCGCGAACGCATAGGCCGCAAAGGTGCAGGAGATTGCCGTGCCGATCACCTTGGGCAGGATGATGAGAAAGGAATTCCAGAAGAACCGGCCGAAGGTGTAGGGCGTCGAGGTCTGCCAGCCCCTGATATAGCCGTCGAGCGTCGGGTTTTCGGGAATGAACCCGGCGCCTGCGAAGATTTCAGAATTGGTCTTGAAGCTCGCCCCGATCAGCCAGATGAGTGGATAGAGCATGACGAAGCCGACCGCGACGAGCAGGCCATAGCGGATCACGGCCGAAATCGTCTCCATGCGGGCACGTCGCGCCGTCGCCTTCGCGTTGAGGGCGCCAAGATCGGTGCTGGTGGCGTGGATCTCGGTCATCATTCAGTTCCTCTTGTCGCCGGCGTAGTAGACCCACTTCTTCGACGACCAGAAGGCGAGAATCGTGAGCGCCATGATGATGAGGAACAGGACCCAGGCTATGGCAGAGGCATAGCCCATATTGAATTTCTTGAAGGCCTCTTCGTAGATGTAGAGCGGCAGGAGATAGGTCGACTTGAGCGGCCCGCCCTGGGTGATGATGTACGGGCCGTTGAACTCCTGGAAGGCCTGGACCATCTGCATGATCAGGTTGAAGAAGATCACAGGCGTTAAGAGCGGCAGGGTGATGAAGACAAAGCTCGTCACCTTGCCTGCACCATCAATCGCTGCCGCCTCGTAGAGCGACTTGTCGATCGATTGCAGCGCGGCAAGAAAGATCACCATGGCCGAGCCGAACTGCCAGCAGCGCAGAAGCGTTATGGTGAACAGCGCGTTGGTTGGATCGCCGAACCAGTCGACCGGTGCCAGACCGACCGTCGCCAGCGCCATGTTGACCAGTCCCTCGGTCGAGAACAGGTAGCGCCACAGGACGGCGATCGCAACCGAGCCGCCAAGAATGGACGGCACATAAAAGGCTGTTCGGAACAGGTTGATGGCCTTCAACCTGTAGTTCAGGATCGCCGCTATGAAGAGTGCGAAGGCAAGCTTCAGCGGCACCGTGATGAAGACGTAGAGCAGCGTGACGTTCAGCGACTTGAGGAAGGTCCGGTCGCGGGTAAACAGCCGCTCATAATTGGCGAGCGCGGTCCATTTCGGGCTGTTCATCAGATCGTAGCTGGTGAAACTCAGGTAGAGTGACGACAGGAACGGGATAGCCGTGAAGACCAGAAGACCGAGGACGTAGGGCGTCAGATAGGCGAGGCCGAGAAGGCGCTGGTTCTTCACGCGCGCGCCCCTTTGCAACTGGAGCTCACCCGACGAGCCGTGACGGCGCGTATAGATGCGGTTTCGTACAAATCAAGCTCCCGGATCGTCGTGGACGAGGCTGCGCAACGCACCGCCTCGAGCCCGTTTCCGATCTCCTCCCGAGACAATTCGGTTTGCCTCTTGCGTGTATGGGGTGACATAATCGCATTTCCCTCACTGAATGAATAAACAAAGGCGGGAAAAAAGATGGACGAAATCGAAGGCGGTATCCTTTCCAGTATTCCGCCCTCGGCGCTGACCCTCAACCTGACGCGGGCGACGATCCGCATGGAGCATTCTCAGACTTGGCGCATCGACAAGACAAATTCGGTCGATGACCTGGTGATCGGGCTTGCCGGACGCGGCCACTATCTCATCGATGGCGAACCGCGCACAATCGAGCCGGGCGAAGCCATGTTGATTCGTCGCGGCCAGCGTTTCCAGGGCTGGAACGAGGATGCTGCGACCTATCTCGGTGTCGCACAGCATTTCACGCTCGACATCTACGGGCGCCACGACTTGCTGGCCCAGATGGAACTCCGGCCGAAAGTGCCGCTCAGCCGATGGAACCTGCTTGAGCCGCTGGTGCGCCAATACCGCCAGACGGCGCCGCCGTCCTCGATCACACTCGGACAGCACCATCTGTTCATGTATATCCTGATCTCCTTCATCGAGGATGCCTTCGTGGGCTGGCGTGACCGAGCCGCCTACCAGCCAGAGGGGGCTGACGCACTCGATCTCGCCGTCATGAAGGCTGCGACGATGATTGCCGCCAATCCGCTCGACCCGGGTGTCGCCGACAAGGCTGTCGCCGGATCGGCCTTCAACCGCGACTATTTCCTGCGCGAATTCAGAAGGCGCGTCGGCCAGACGCCGCGCAAATACCAGGAAGTGCAGCGTATGGAGCACGCCATGCATTTTCTAGAGGCCGGTCTGCCCGTGGCAAGGGCCGCAGCCGAAGTGGGCTATGCCGATCCTTACTATTTCTCGCGCATGTTCCGCCGCATTACCGGACTCAGTCCCCGGGATCATGTACGCCGCGTCCGCCAGAGCCGCCATGGTGGATTGATGCGGCTGGACGAGCCGGAGCAGGCTCAGGCGCTGGCGCAAGTGCTTTCAAACAAGGCTAGCGACACCGGCCCGGGACTTTGAATAAAGCTTGCACGGCGATCGAACGTCCGGACCAACACGCAGCGCCGGTGCCGAATGGAAACCTTTTCTCATTCGACTTCTCTTGATCGCCTTCACGCGAACAACCTGCATCTCGCTTCGGTCGGGAACCAGCGATCGAAGACGCACGCCATGAGCGTCTAGCGTTCATTCCGCGGGAGGACGTCCATGTTTTCAACTGAAGCGGTTTCAGACGGGCCCGGGCGCGTGGCAAAGTTCAGCCTCCAGCCGCTCTTGCCTCATACAAATTCCGGAAAAAACCAGGGCTCACAGCGAAGACAAGAACGCCTCGGTCCGGCAGATTTCCACCTGCACGGAGAAGCGCTCGCTGAGCACTTCGAGCGATGCGTCGTGCGTATCGTCCGCGCCGCTGCAGACGGCGTCCGAGAGGACCACGACATGGTATCCGAGGTCGACTGCGCCGAGGACGGCCGCCAGCACGCAGACATCCGTTTCACCGCCGGTTATGACGAGGCTCGTGACCCGCTCTCCTTTCAGCATCCGGTCGAGGCTTCCGTCGAACCACGGCGAGTAGGTCGCCTTGTCGAACACCCGCGCGGGTGGCACGAGCCGGCGCAACTCCGGCACGAGATCGAGGAGCTCCGGGGGGAGATGCTCACGCGTCATCATCGGCCACTTCTCGTAGTAGCGCCGCCACATGCCCCACATGTTGTCGGGCTGCCGTGGCGGGATGAACCGGGTGAAGATCGTTCTCCCGCCGAACCGCTCGGCCACCTCGACGACCGTATCGGCAACCCGCGCCATCCACGGCACGTGCCAGGGCGTCGGCTGCTTGAACATTTCCTGCATGTCGATGCAAAGGTGGACGAAGGTTCCGTCACGCATCAGGCAATCCTCTCTGGTGCCTGTCGGAACCGGTTCGTGGCCCGTCCGGTTCCCTCCACGGCAAGCGGGCGGGAAACCGCCTGCTCAGGAGTGCGGAACGTAGTCCCGGCCAGGGTCGATGCTGGCGGGGCGACCTTCGAGAAAGAGCTCGCCGATACGCGGGCCCGAACGCGAAATGATCTTGCCGCCCTTCACCACCAGGAGCCGGGTCGGCTTGAGCCGCAAGGCTTCCAGGACATCCGCGGCCTGCAGCACGACGAGATCGGCCTTGCAGCCGACCGAAAGCCCGTAGCCTTCGAGACCCATCGTCTTCGCCGAGTTGACGGTCAGCGCCTCGTAGATCCGCTTCTTGTCGTCGATGCCAGCCATCTGCGCCACATGGATCGCCATGTGGCCGACCTCCAGCATGTCGGCCGAGCCCATCGCATACCAGGGGTCCATCATGCAGTCCTGCCCGAAGGAAACGTTGAGGCCTGCCGCCATCAGTTCGCGCACGCGCGTCATGCCCCGCCGCTTCGGATAGGTGTCGTGGCGGCCCTGCAGCATGATGTTGATCAGCGGATTGGGGATGACGTTGATCTCGGCCTCCGCCATCAGCGGGATGAGCTTGGAAACGTAGTAGTTGTCCATCGAGTGCATGGAGGTGAGATGCGAGCCTGCGACCCGTCCCTGAAGGCCATGACGAACCGTCTCTGAGGCCAGCGTCTCGATATGGCGGGACATCGGATCATCCGTCTCGTCGCAATGGATGTCGACAGGAAGGCCACGCTCGGCGGCGATCCGGCAGAGGGCCTCAAGCGAACGTCGGCCGTCCTCCATGGTCCGCTCGAAATGCGGGATGCCGCCGACGATGTCGAGACCCATGTCGAGCGCGCGTTCGAGCGACTTCGCCCCCTCGGCCGCGCGATAGTATCCATCCTGCGGAAAGGCGACGAGCTGCAGCTCGATATAGGGTTTCACCCGCTCCCTCACCTCGATGAGGGCCTCGGCCGTTATGAGCCGCGGGTCGGAGGTGTCGACGTGGCTGCGGATGAAGAGGAGGCCCTGGGTAACGGCGAGATCGCAGTAGCGCAACGCCCGTTCGACCAGCGCCTCCTTGGTCAGCAGCGGCCGCAGCTCACCCCAGAGAGAGATGCCTTCGAGAAGCGTGCCGGAGACGTTCATGCGCGGCAGGCCGAGCGAGAGCGTCGCATCCATGTGGAAATGCGGATCGCAGAACGGCGGGCTCACGAGGCGTCCCGTCGCGTCGAACGTCTCGCCGGCGGTCGCGTCGATGCGTTTTTCGATCGTAACGATCCTGCCGCCGGCAAGCCCGATGTCGAAGCCGGCGCGGCCGTCGGGCAGGTTGGCATTGCGGATGATCAGATCGAACATGGCGAGCCTCATCGTCGGGGGAACACCGGAGAGTCGGCGTCGGTTCCCCGGGAGAGACTATACTGATTCCTCCTGAAATTCTGGCGAAGACGGATACGCACGGTCTTTTGGAAAGCGCGGTCTTGAATCGACCGCGCCGCGGGGTTCACCCCTTGACCCCCGAGGAGATCATGATCGCCTCGGTCACCCGGCGCTGGAAGAGCACGTAGGCGAGAATGACGGGAAGTGCGGCGAGCATCGCGACTGCCATCAGCCGGGCATAGGCGACACCGAAGGCGTCGTTCACCTGGGTGATGCCGACCGGGATCGTCATCATGTCTTCCGACGTCACGACGAGGAAAGGCCAGAGGAAGGCATTCCACACCGTGATGAAGGTGACGATCGCCATCGCGGTGGTGATGCCCCAATTGAGCGGCAGGTAGACCCGGAAGAGGATGGTGAATTCGCCGCCGCCGTCGAGCACCACCGCCTCGCGCATCTCTTTCGGCACGCTGTCGAAGAACTGCTTGTAGACGATGATGACGACGGGCGTGATGAGCTGCGGCAGGATGATCCCGGCCCAGGTGTTGATGAGGTTGAGGTTCTTCATCAGGATGAACTGGTTGACGAGGAGTGCCTGCGTCGGAACCATGAAGCTCGCGAGCACCACGCCGTAGAGCAGGCGGCGTCCGGGAAACCGGATCTGCGAGAGCGCGTAGGCGCAGAGCATGGATATGACGAGAACGGTGATCGTGACGATCACGGCCGTTCCAACCGAGTTGAAATACCAGCCCATCAGGCGGGTGTTGAAGATGGCATCGACATAGGCCGACAGGCGGAATTCGTCCGGCCAGAGGGACGCGTTGCCGACGACGTTTTCCTCCGAACGGATCGACGTCACGAAGCTCCAGTAGAGCGGGAAGATCCAGACGAGTGCCGCCGAGAAGGTGAAGACCGTCAGGACGAGGTTTTCGAAACGTCTGGTCGCGCTCATGCTCCCCTCCGGATGCTGAGAAGCTGGAATTGCAGGACGGAGACGACGGCGATCAGCATGAAGAGCACGGTTGCGACCGCCGAGGCATAGCCCCCATGGTTCATCTGGAACGCTTCACGGTAGACTTTCAGCAGGAGGACATAGGACGAGTTGAACGGCCCGCCGCCGCTCAGGAGGTAGATCTGGTCGAAGATCTTGAGCTGAAGGATGAGCTGGAGTGTGAGCACGAGCGCCGTGACCGGCCAGAGCAGCGGCCATGTCACGCGCCGGAACCGCTGAAAGCGCGTCGCGCCGTCAAGTGCGGCCGCCTCATAGAGTTCCTGGGGGATGTTGCGCAGTCCCGCGATGAAGAGGAGTACGTTGAAACCGTTGGTCCACCAGATCGTGACGACGGCGACCATCGGCATCACCCAGTAGGGGTTCTTGAAGACCGCGACGGGCTTTCCGGAGGCGAGCGCGATCAGCGGCTGCAGGATGCCGAACTGGAGGTCCAGCATCCAGGCCCAGATTTCCGTCACCACCGAGACCGGCAGGACATAAGGCAGGAAGAAGAGGCTGAGCGCCAGCGTCTGCGCCACCCCCTTGAGGCGGCTGACCGCAAGCGCGATCAGGAGCGCAATCGCCGTCGTCGGAACGACCGTCAGAAGCACGAAATAGCCGTTGTTCTTCAGGGACGTGATGAAGAGGCGGTCGCCGAGAAGGCGGACGTAGTTGTCCACGCCGACCCAGTTCCCCTCACCGACGAGCGGCGCATCGGTGAAGCTCATGCGGATCATCTCGATCATCGGGTAGAGAAAGAAGGTCGAGAAGACCACGATGAACGGCGCCACCATCGTCAGTGCGATCAGCGACTTATTCTTGCGGTTCTCGATCATCGCCATGGCTGAACCTCCGGCATATGCGGGGAACAAGCCGCCCTCCGGCGAGGGGAACTCCGGAGGGCGGCCGCGGTCACTGCAACTTGTCCTGCAGTTCCGCCTTGATCTGCTCCACGGCGTCGGCCCCATTCATATAGCCCTGGATCGCCGGGGCGATAATGTTGAGCGCCGCGTCATAGGCCGGCGATGCGACGCCGGTAATGGTCGTCTTGGGATCGAAGACCGCCGCCTCCGCCAGCGAGGCATAGGTGGCGTTCGGCTCCATCGCCTTGTACTCGTCGCTTGTCGTCACCGCCTTGTAGGCGGGGATGTGGCCGGCATCGGCCCAGCCGATCGCATGCTTTTCCATCCAGCCGATCACCGTCATCACGGCCGCGCGCTTCTCGCCTGAGATCGTCTTGTCGCCCTCGTTCGGGATCGCGAACGCATGGGAGTCGGCCCAGGTCGCACGCTTGCCCATCAGGGCCGGCACTTCGACGGCACCCCACTTGAAGCCGAGCTTGCCGCTCTTTTCGAGATCCTTGAAGGTCGGAACTTCCCAGACGCCGTTCAGCTGGAAGGCAGACTTGCCGGCGGAAAACAGCGCGACCGAGGCCTCGTATTCCGCCTGTTCCGGCGCCCAGCCGTTCTCCCGCCACTTCGACATGATGTCGATCGCCTTGGCCGCCTTTGCGGCATTGTCGCCGGCAAGCACTTCGCCGTTCGTCACGAACTCGCCGCCCTGCTGCGAAAGAAGCGTGTAGAACACGCGCCAGACCCCGCCTTCGCCGCCGGTCTGGTAGGTGACGGGCGTTTCGACGCCCTTCTCCTTCGCCCATGCAAGCGCAGCATCGAAGTCCTCGATCGAGTTGATGCCCGTCAGCTTGCCGTTCGCGTCGAGATAGGGCGAGCCTTTGAGCAGATCGGCATTGTAGTAGAGGATCAGCGCGTGGATATCGAATGGAACGGCGTAAAGCTTGCCGTCCTTCGTCGCCGCGTCGATCGGCGCCTCGAAGAAGTCACTCCTCTTAATCTCGGCTGTCGCGAGGTCCTCGTCGGTGATTTCGCTCAGCACATTTTCCTCGAGGCCGAGCGGCGCGCGCGAGAGATGATAGGTCATGACGTCGGGGCCCTCGCCGACGGCGGAGGCGGTTCTGACCTTGGTATAGAAGGGCACGCCCCATTCGAGCGTCGTGCCCTGGATCTCTATGTCCGGATGTTCCTTGTTGAAGCCGTCGATCAGCGACTTCATGCGGACACCGTCGCCACCCGACAGGAAGTCCCACCAGATGACGGTTTCCTTTGCGAGCGCGGGCATCGCGCCCAGCGTCAGTGCGGTACCCAGCAGCAATGTCTTGAACAGTCGCATCGTCATTCCTCCCGGTTTTGGTCGTCGGCATCCCGCGCTCGGGATGACCTCATGAAATGCGAAAGACGCCTCCCTGCGCCTAGCGCAATCTTTTCCCTTCCTCGTCGAAGACCAGTACGTTCCGTGGTGCCGCCGAAACGGCGACCGCCCTGCCGTCGAGGCGCTCGCGCGATCCCTGCCGCTGGACGATGAGCTCCCGCCCGCTCGCCGTGCGCGTGTAGAGATACGAAACGTCGCCGAGTTCCTCGGCGACCTCGACGGTGACGGGCAGCCCGCCCTCCCCGAGCGTCAGATGCTCCGGCCGTATGCCGATCTCGATCGCACGGCCCGTCGGCAACGGCCCCTCTATCCGCGTAACGAGCCGGTGTTCGCCGCCCTCGACGGCAACCACCACCCCGTCTTCCGTTCGGCCGACCACGGTCGCGGGCAGGAAGTTCATCGAGGGCGAACCGATGAAGCCCGCGACGAAGCGGTTCTCCGGCTCGTCGTAGAGTTCGAGCGGTGCGCCGGCCTGCTGCAGCACGCCCGCCTTCAGCACGAAGATCCGGTCGGCGAGCGTCATCGCCTCGACCTGATCATGGGTGACGTAGATCATCGTCGCGCCGAGCTTGCGGTGGAGGCGCGTGAGTTCGAGGCGCATCTGCACGCGCAGTTCCGCGTCGAGATTGGAGAGCGGCTCGTCGAACAGGAAGACCTTCGGCTGCCGCACGATGGCGCGGCCGATCGCGACCCGCTGCCTTTGCCCGCCGGAAAGCTGCGAGGGCTTCTTTTCGAGGTGTTCCTCGAGCTGCAGGACGCGTGCGGCCTCGCCGACACGCTCGCCCACCTCCGCCTTCGGCCGGCGCGCGAGCCTGAGACTGAAGGCCATATTCTCAAAGACGGTCAGATGCGGATAGAGCGCGTAGTTCTGGAACACCATGGCGACGCCGCGATCGGCCGGCTCGACGGCCGTCACCTCGCGGCCGTCGATAAAGATCTGCCCGCCGCTCGTCTCCTCCAGCCCGGCGATCATGCGCAGCAGCGTCGACTTTCCGCAGCCGGACGGACCGACGAAGACCGCGAAGCTTCCCGTCGGGATGTCCATCGAGACGTCCCGAATGGCATGAAAGGAGCCGAAGGATTTGGCGACGTTTGCGAGACGGACACCCATGGCGCCCTCACCGGACCTTCAGGCGGAGCACGTGATAGGAAAGCGCCGGCAGCGAGCCCTTCAGCGCCCTGTCCTCGACGCCAACGCCAGAGCCTGGAACCGGCGCGACGCGATCCGGGTGGTGCGGCCCGTTACCGTCACGCAGGTCGTGCCCCGCCATGGTCAGGTGCAGGAGAAGCTCCGGCGCGGCGAAGCCAATGAGGCCGACGTCGAGCTCCGCGGCCTCCGTCAGGTGCCTGTTCACGATGAAGAGGGTAATGATCCCCTCCTCCTCGTCGTGGACGCCCGCAACGTCGAGATAGTTCACGTCGTCGGCGGTACCGCAGTCGTAGGTCGGGCCGTCGACCGCCACGTTGAGCGCCGTGCCGCGGCCGTAGAGCGAGGCGAACTGGTAGGGATAGTAGATCGTCTGGCGCCAGGCGGGCCCGTTCTTCTCGGCGCGGATCGGCGCGATCACGTTGACGAGCTGGGCGATGCAGGCGATCCGGACACGGTCGGACCGGCGGATGAACTCGTTCAAGAGCCCGGCGACGAAGAGTGCGTCCTCGAAATTGTAGGTCTCTTCGAGCAGCGCCGGCGCCTCCGGCCAGTCCCAGCTCTTGATCCGCCGGCCGTCCTCCTCGCGGATGTGGTACCAGACGTTCCATTCGTCGAAGCAGATCCGCACATCGTTCTTCGCGCGCTTCTTCGCCTTCACATAGTCGATGACGCCGCCGATCGTGCCGATGTAGCGCCCTGTCTCCTCGATCTTGCCGAAGTAGTTCAGCGTGTCGCCGCTGTTGTTGCCGAAATATTTGTGCAGCGAGATGTATTCCACGTTCTCGTAGCACTCCTCCAGCACCTCGCGCTCCCATTCGGGATAGGTCGGCATGCGGTCGTTGGAACTGCCGCAGACCACCGTCTCGATCGTCGCATCGAAGGCCTTGAAGGCCTTGGCGGTCTCGTTGGCGAGCCGGCCGTATTCGACGGCGGTCTTGTGGCCGATCTGCCAGGGTCCGTCCATCTCGTTGCCGAGGCACCACATCCTGACGCCGTGCGGCTCGGTCGCCCCGTGGCTACGGCGAAGATCGCTCAGCGTCGTCCCGCCGGGGAAGTTCACGTATTCGAGGAAGTTGCGCGCATCGTCGAGACCGCGGGAACCGAGATTGACGGCGAGCATCATCTCGATGCCGGCCATCTTCGCCCATTCGGCGAATTCGTTGATGCCGACCTGGTTCGTTTCCTTCGAGCGCCAGGCGAGGTCGAGCCGCACCGGCCGCTGCTCGCGCGGCCCGATGCCGTCTTCCCAGCGATAGGCGGAGACGAAGTTGCCGCCCGGATAGCGGATGGCGGGGATCTTGAGATCCTGCACGAATTTCAGCACGTCCTTGCGGAAGCCGTTTGCGTCCGCCTGCGGATGCCCCGGCTCGTAGATGCCACCGTAGATGGCGCGGCCCATATGCTCGATGAAGGCGGAATAGAGACGGTCGTCGATGGGACCGATCCGGAAGTCACGATGGACGGAAACGCGCACTCTCATAGGCTTCCTCCCGCATGATTATCTATATCATGTTTTTTGATATAGACCGTATTTGTCAATATTCATGCAGGGGGAGACTAAAGCTGTCAACCGGAAAAATCACACTTTTGCCCGACGGGCCTTCGCCTCAGTCGGCGACGCGCAGCCTGAGAACGATGTCCTGGTCGTAATTGCCGAAGCCGCGGCCGAAGATGTTGAGGCCGCCCGGATGCTTGGCATCCGCCTTCACCTCGATCCTCAGACGGATCGAGCGATGCGCCGAAAGATCAAGATCTTTCAATGTGATGGGTGAAATCTTCGTACCGTCGACGAAGGTGCCGTCATTGGTGATCCGCCAGGTCTTCAGCATGCCGTACTGGGAGCCGGAAAGCTTCCACCAGTCGGGCGTGTAGGTGCCTCGCTTGTCGCCGAAATCGCCGGGCGAGGTCCAGACGCCGATCTCCATGCCGTTGACGCTGAGCGTGATGTCGGAGGGCCAGTTGCTGTGCGTGCCGGGAACCTCAGAGCTGACCTCCATGGAAAAGGACATCTCGCGGACGGTCCGGCCCTGGATCTTGGCGTTGTTGGGAAACTGGTATTCCACGTAGCCGGAGGTGAACCAGAGGAGCGCCGCCTTCATGCGGTCGGGGTCCATGAAGGTCTCCGGCACGTCGAGAAGCCCGATGATGCCTTCCGGCGAGCAAATGCCGCACGGGCCCGTGACCGAACTCTGGGTATAGAGACCGAGTGGCATCGCGACGGTTATATCGTTGCTTTCACTCGTCTTCTCAGCCTTGTGGAAGGAGATGATGAGCTCGTCGCAAGTGGCGAAGCACACCTTCTGACTGCCCTTGCGTCCCTTGCGTGCTTCGGTCCGCAACAGGCCCGCCTCCTGGAGCATCGCCACGCTTGTCGACACGGTCGATTGCGGAAGCTCCAGCCTCTCGGCGATCTCGTTGACGTTGAGGCCGTTTGCCTCGTGCAGGAGCTTCAGGATCTGGACCCGCACGAGCGAAGCCGCCGCCTTCAGCACGTCGAATTCCTTCTCCGCATCGATCACGAGGAAATTGGGTGTCATGCGCCTGTCCAGACAAACCGGGTCTATATCACGTTCTCCGATGTAGAAGATCGCACCCGGAAAGTCCATGTCGAACGAAAACCGGCGAGCACTTTCATGCTCGCCGGCAGGTACTGGTCGCTTGACCGCGAAGGGATCGGATGGGGCGGAGCCTCAGCCGCCGAAGCCGAAGCCCGGAGGCATGTCGGTCAGCTCGACACCAAAGGGCTTCAGGCTGTTCAGGATCCAGGTCTGGTTCGTACCGATGCGGCGATTGTATTCCGCCCAGGCCGATACGAAACTCTTGAACGTCTCGTCGGCGCCGTAGTTGAGCGCGATGACGGAAGGGGTGGAAAGGACCGGGGTCGGAACCTTGACGCTGCCCACCGCAGGCGCCTTCTTGGCGATGACGAGCCCGTTCAGCATCGTGTTCACAAGGCCATCGGCCTTGCCGGTCGTCACGGCGACGATCGCCTCATCGCGCGTCTTGAAGCGCAGCATGTTCGCCTTCGGAAGATACTGGGTCGCCATCAAATCCTGGGCGGAGCCGAGGTCGACGGCGAAGGTGTATTTCGGATCATTCAGTTCGTTCCACGACTTGCCGGCGAGCTCGTCCTTGGCCGAGACGAGGACAAAGCTGTTATAGTAGGTCGGATCGGAGAAGGAGACCGACATGGCGCGCACCGGCGTCGCGGTCACGGCGAACGCCATGTCCACCTTGCCGCTCTGCACGTCCAGGATGGCGTTCGACCAGCTCGACTCCACGACTTCGAGCTTTACGTCCAGGGTCTTTGCGATGTCGTTCGCCATGTCGATGACGAAGCCCTGCCACTCGCCAGTGCGTGGGTCCTTGTTGAAGTAGGGCACCTCGTTGAGGATCGCCGGTATCCTGAGCACGCCGCGCGAACGGATATCGTCGATCGTGCCGGCCGAGGCGGATGCTGCAAACAGCGATGCCGCGACGGCGGCCATGCTACAAAGCTTGGCGAAAAGTTTCATTGTAAGGTTCTCCCTTGTTCCCCGAGATCGATTGTCTACCCGCCTTGCATCCGTCCGTTTGCGTCGGAGCAATCGCGGCCATGGACAGCGTATCGCCGAACGGAAGTGGCACAATGCTAGAGAACCGGAGTCACTTATCGGCATTTTTGTATGTTGCGGCTCAAAGGCTTCGGACAAGGTCGCCGCCCTGCGGCGGATCGAGCACGGGCCCGACGAGCTCGCGCTGACAGTCTTCGAAAAGCTTCAGGACCATCGGATGTTTCTGCAGGAAGCTGGCACTTCCGAAATAGACCCGCACTTCCGGCAGTGTATCCAGCCTGACCGACGCGATGGTGTGGTCTTCGGGACCGATGCACCAGGACGGAATGATGGAAAAGCCGAGTCCCTCCTCAACACAGCGCTTGACGCTCGAACTGCCGGACGTCGAGATGATCGGCTGAACGGCGACGCCGTCGCGTGCGAGGAAATCGACCGACAGGTTTCTGAGCGTCTGTCCCGGCTCGTAGGTGACGAAGGGCCGCCCTTCCGTCCAGGCGGGAATGTCTGCAGCAGCCGGCGGCTCACCCCAGGCGCAGGGATAGACGAGGCTCAGCCGATAGCTGCCGAGAAGCCGTTGCGGCACCACCGGGTCCCCGAAATAGCGCTCCGAGATGCAGACGTCGAGACTGCCGTTCTTGACGAGCTCGGCCAGGACGGTGTCGCGCTCATAGACGGCAAACTCCATCTCCGGGAAGCTCTCGCGAAAGCGCGCCAGAACCTTGGGAAAGAGGTAGAAGAAGATGGCCTGCGGCATGCCCACGCGAAGTGACGATCGCTGGTTCTCGATCAGCTTGGTGAGCCGTTCGAGCATGATGTCCAGCTCCGGATGGAGGAGATTGTAAAGGGCACGCCCCCGCGGCGTCAGCGAAATCCGCTTCGCCCCCTGTTCGCTGTCGATGAGCTTGCCCTTGAGGATCTGCTCGAGCCGCCGGACGTGGTTTGCAGCCGACTGGTAGCTGAGATTCAGTTCGCGCGCCGCCCCCGAAAAGGAGCCGTGGCGTGCGACCTGATAGAAGGTCTGGATGAGAGTAAGGCTGATCTTCGCCATCACTGGCCCCCTTTTATACCCGATCGGCATAAGGGGACTTTTCTTTCCAGCGGATACAAATTTCGTGAACTGGTAAGGCCGTCATCTTGTATCGACGGGAGAGGCCGCACTTCGCCAATATCAGATGTATCGAACGCAAAAATCTCGGTCAAATGATATGAAGTCCCGCCCACCAAGATCAGCCATCGTCATCGGATCGGGGATATCCGGCGCGGCCGCCGCCTATTTCCTGGCGCGGCGCGGCGTGGATGTCGAGGTCATCGAGGCGAGCGCTCCCGCCGCCGCGGCAACCGGGGCAGCCGACGGTGCGGTCTCGGTCGCCAGCAAGCGGCCGGGTCCGATGATGGAGGCCGCACTCAGAGGCATCCGGCTCTATCGCGAGTTGGCCGGCGAAGGCGTTTTTGCCGATCTCTTCAAGATGCGTTCAACCTTCATCGTCGCGTCGTCGGAGCAGGAGGCGGAGGTGCTGCACGCCCATGCCGATGCTCTTGCGAGCACTGGCGTGCGTATCGAGAGGCTTTCGCGTGCCGAGACGGCAAAGCGCTTTCCGGTGCTCTCGCCCAATGCCGAAATGGCGGTCGAGGTTCATGACGAGGGCCACGCAATCGGCTACCGGATCGTCCATCGGCTGCTGACGGCTGGCGGCGTGACCGTCCGGCGCGACGAGCCCGTGCGCAGGCTTCTTGTCTCCGGCGGGTGTGCCGAGGGCGTGGAAACCGACAGGGGCGTGTTGAAGGCCGACGCAGTGATCCTCGCGGCCGGAAGCGGTTCGGCGCATCTGCTCGGACTGCGCGAGACGTTCGCGCCGCGCAAGGGGCAGCTCCTGGTCACCGAGCGCGCGCCGCAGCTCAATGCGGCCATGCCGGGTGCGATCATGTCCGGGCGTTATCTTCTGAGCAAGGGCAGCCAGAAGACGGCCGACGCCGGCAAACCCGCTCGCGGTATCGGTCTGGTGATCGATCCACTGACCACAGGCCAGTTTCTCATTGGCGGCACACGCGAGGATACCGACGACCATCGCACGAACGACCTCGATGCGGTGTCGCGCATTCTCGCCGATGCGGTTGCGCTGGTTCCCGGCCTCGCCGAGATCCGGCTGCTGCGAAGCTTTGCCGGTGTGCGCACCGCGGTCGTCGACGGACTGCCGCTCATCGGTCGCCTGCCGGGTCTCGAGAATGCATACGTCACCACCGGCTTCGAAGGCGACGGCATCTGTCTTGGTCCGGTCGCCGCCAAGGCGGTTGTCGAACTCGCCTGCGACGAAGAGCCGTCCGTCGATCTCGCCCCGTTCGATCCCGCCCGGTTTGCCGGTATCGAGGTGGCGGCATGAGCGGGCATCTCTTCGATTTCATGGGCCGGGAAATTCCGTTCCGTCCGGGCGAAAGCGTGGCTGCGGCGCTGGATGCCGCAGGCATCACGATCCTCGGCCGTGACGCACTTGATGTCGAGGCACGCTACTTCTGCGGGATCGGCGCCTGCCAGTGCTGTCTTGCAGTGATCGACGGCGTCACGCGCGAAGCCTGCCTGACACCCGCACGCGCAGGAATGAAAGTTGAAAGCATAGGGGCGCATCATGACTGACGTCGATGTCCTGATCGTCGGCGCCGGCCCGGCCGGGCTGTCCGCGGCTGTCGAACTCCGCCGTGCCGGCCTCTCGGTCGAAATCGTCGAGCAGCGCGAGACCATAGGGGGCGCGATCTATCGCCAGCCGATCGCAGGGGTCAGCCCCGTACGGCAGACGGCAGGCGCCGAGCGCCGCTGGCGCGCGCTTGCCGATGACTTTGCCGCAAGTGGCGTTGCGGTCCGGCATCGCTCGGTCTTCGTTGGTATCGACGGGACCGGTCTCGTCCTCATTGAAGATCGCCATGCCGGAAAGGTCAGGCAAACCGCGGCCCGGGCCGTCATTCTCGCGGTCGGTGCGGTGGAGAAGGTCTTGCCCCGTCCCGGCTGGCAGCTTGCCGGCGTATCGACGGCGGGCGGCCTGCAGGTGATGATGAAGGAAACCGGTCGGGCGCCGGCCGGGCGCGTTCTGCTCGCCGGCAACGGCCCGCTCCTCATCGCGGTCGCGGCGCAGATGGCGAAGCTCGGCAATCCGCCCGCCGCCATCGTCGAGGCCGGCGATCCCGTCCGCCGGTTTGCGGCAGGTGTCGGGCTTTGCGCATATCCGGAACTCGTCACCGAGGCACTCGCCTATCTGCGGACGGTCCATCTCCACCGTATTCCCTGGATGCGCGCGGCGTCGGTCGCCAGCATCGAGCGGCGAAAAGATCGGCTGCGCGCCCTCGTGCGCGACGGCCGCGGCCGCGAGCGTGTCTTCGACGTCGATCGCATCGGTCTTCACGACGGGATCCGGCCCAACGAATTCGGGCTCCCCCTCGAAACCGAAACGGACGCGTCGCTTCCCGTCATCCTGCGCGCCGGCGATTGCCGGGAAGCGCTAGGGGCGAAGGCGGCGATCGCGGACGGAAGGCGGGCGGCAGGAGAGATCGTCAGGCGACTCTCCGGCGGTAGCAGCCGGCCGGAGAACGAGATCAAAAGACTGCGACAGGCCCAGGATGTTCTCACGCGTCTCTTCCAGCCGGTCGATCGCGCTGATCCTCTGATGCATCTGCCGGACGAAACGATCCTCTGCCGCTGCGAGAGCCGGACTGCCGGTGACCTGAGGCGGCTGTGTGCCGGACCGGACGCTCCGAGCGGCCGCGAGGTGAAGCACAATGGTCGTTTTGCCATGGGCTCCTGCCAGGGACGGTTCTGCGCCGACAACACTGCCGCGCTGATGGCCGCCCTCGGGCCCGACCAGCCGCCCCCCTCCCCCGAGGATCTGACCGGCCGCCGCTGGCCGATACGACCCGTGCCGATCGGCGCGCTCGTCGCTGCGCGCGGCGAAGAGACGATCCCCCAAGACGAACAGCAAGATTAGAAGAGGCCCATAGATGACCCAAGTCGCGACCCTCAGCGCCGGTTCGACAATCACCGTCCGGAACCCGTTCAACGGCAATGTCGTCGGTAACATCAGCGAAAGCACGCCCTCGGAAATCGCCGCGGCCGTGTCTCGGGCGAAGATCGCCCAGCAGGACTTCCGGCGCTCGACGCCTGCGCTTCGGCGCAGCCTGCTGAATGCCCTTGCCGCCGAAATCGCAGCAGATGCCGAAAACCTGGCGCGGATCATCTCGGCGGAGATGGGAAAGACCATCCGCGAGGCGCGCAATGAAGTCCGCCGTGCCCAGAATACCCTGAAGCTCTCGGGTGACGCGGCGACCTTCCTCGACGGCGAGGCGCTGCACTGCGCGATCGTCGAGGGCGGGGCCGACCGACTGGCGACGATCACCTACGAACCCGTCGGCGTCGTCGCCGCCATAACCCCCTTCAACTATCCGCTCAACCTCCTCTGCCACAAGCTCGGCCCGGCGATTGCGGCCGGCAATGCCGTCGTCGCCAAGCCCTCGCCGAAGGCGCCGCTCACGGCCGAAAAGCTCTGCTCGCTGGCAGAGAAGGCCGGCTGGCCGCGCAATCTCTTCCAGGTCGTCCACGGGGGCGCCGACGCAGCCCTCTCGCTCGCCCGCTCGCCGATCAATCTTCTTTCCTTCACCGGTGGACCGACGGCGGGCCTGGCGCTGAAGAACGCGAGCGGTCTCATCCGCTGCCTGATGGAACTCGGCGGCAATGATCCCCTCTTCGTCATGCCGGACGCGGACCTCGACAAGGCCGTCGCCACGACGATCGGCCACCGTTTCGAAATCGCCGGCCAGAGCTGCGCGGCCGTGAAGAAACTCTACCTGCACCGCGACATCGAACGGGCATTCACGGACAGGCTGCTGGCGGCCGTCGACTCGGTCGAATTCGGCGACCCCTCCCTCGACGACACGGACATGGGACCGCTCATCGATGCGGCCGCAGCAAGGAACGTCCAGGAACGGATCGATGCGACCATCACCGGCAGCGGTGGCAAGTTGCTGACCGGTGGCAATCATGCCGGAGCGCTCTTCGCACCGACCGTCATATCGGAGATCGCCGCCGGCGCACCGGTAATCGCCGACGAGACCTTTGGCCCCGTCATCGCTATCCGCACCTTCAGCGACGCGGCGGAAGCGATCGCGGAAGTCAATGCAGGGGACTATGGACTGCAGGCGGGCGTCTTTACCAACGACCACGCCGTGATCAAGCAGTTCTCCCGCGATCTCGTGGTAGGCGGCGTGATGATCAACGAAGGACCGGATTTCCGGGCCGAACACGTGCCGTTCGGCGGCGTCAAGCGTTCGGGCCTCGGCCGCGAGGGTGTCCGGATTGCGCTCAGGGAAATGTCCGAGCCCAAGGTGGTGATCGATTGAGGGCCGGGACGATGAGAATAGGAATTCTCGGGGCGTCCGGCCGCGTCGGCACAAGGCTCGTCGAGCTCGTCCTTGCCAATCCGGGCCTGCAACTGGCAGCAGCCTTCGTCTCCCCGGGGTCCCGGCTCTGCGGAACGGCGGTGGCCGGCGGCAGTATCGAATACCGGCCCGCCGAGAGTGCGATGAACAGCCACTGCGACGTCGTCATCGACTTTTCGACTCCTGCGGCAAGCCTCGCCTTCCAGGAGCAGGTCGGCGAAAAGCCGATCCCGATGGTCATCGGTACAACGGGGTTTTCCATCGAGGAAAGCGAGAGGCTCACGGGCTATGCCGCCCATCGGCCGATGCTCATCAGCGCCAATTTCGCGCGCGGGTTCGAAGCCTTTCGCCTCGGCGCCGTCGATTTCATGCGCCGCATGGCTGCGGCGGAGCCTTCGGTCGCCGAGATCTATCATGCGCGCAAGAAGAGCGAGCCGTCCGGCACGTCGCGACTTCTGGCAGGCGAGCTGCACGCGACGCGCAGTGAGGTCATGGGATTTGCCGCCCCCGAGCCGCCGATCTCCGTTCATCGGGAGGGCGATACCGTCGGCGTCAACGAGGTCCGCTTCGATCTCGGCTCGGCGAACGTCACCTTCACCTACCGCGTCCACACGCTTGCGGCTTACGCCGAAGGTGCACTTGCAGCAGCCGAGTGGCTGATTTCGGAACCACGCGCCAACGGGCGCTACACGCTGGCCGACAGCCTGGCCAGGTAACAGGAAACAGGAAAGGATCGACGCATATGCAGGATTTGGCTCAGCGCTTCAAAGGCGTCTTCACCGCACTCGTCACGCCCTTCAAGAACGGCAGCGTCGACATAGCCGCCTTCGACGCGCTCGTCGAACGGCAGCTTTCGGCCGGCGTTACGGGGCTCGTCCCCGTCGGCACGACCGGTGAGGCTGCGACCTTGTCGGACGAGGAGGCCGTCGAGCTCATCGCCCGCACCGCAGCACTCGCAAAGGGCCGCGCACTCATCGTTGCCGGCGCGGGCGCCAACAACACGCGAAAGGCCGTCGAGAAGGCGAAGGCGGCGGAAGCAGCCGGAGCCGACGCGCTGCTGGTCGTCACGCCCTACTACAACAAACCGACCCAGACCGGATTGATCGCTCATTACGGCGCGGTGGCCGAGGCGACAAGCTTGCCCATCATGCTCTATTCGGTTCCCGGCCGCTGCGGCGTCGAGATTGCTCCGGAAACCTGTGCGGCGCTGGCGGAACGCTACGCCAATATCGTCGCGATCAAGGAGGCTGGCGGCAATCCGGGCCGCGTGACTGCACTGCGCCGCGCCTGCGGCAATAACCTGATCATCCATTCCGGTGACGACGGCCTTACCCTGCCCTTCCTCTCTCTGGGCGCCTGCGGCGTCACGAGCGTCGTCGCGAACGTCGCCCCCCGCGAAATGGTCGCGATGGTGAAGGCATGGGAGAGCGGCGACACCAGCCTCGCGCTGGCGCTCAACGATATTGTCGCCGAACTCACGGAAGGGATGTTCATCGAATCCAATCCGGGACCGGTCAAGGCGGCACTCGCCCTGTCGAACCTCGCCGGTCCGGAACTCCGTCTGCCGATGGTGCCGGTTTCGGACGCAAACCGGGAACGGCTCACCGGCATCCTCGGACGCTACAGCGCGGCTGCGGCGGCCTTCCAAGAAATGCGGTAAGCGCCTGCCGCAGCTTTGCATTGCCGCACGCTGCGGAAGATAGGACCATGAAACCATGGCTGGACCACGCCAGTCCCGGATCACGAAGAAGATGGGGAACGACCATGACCGCCAGTAACACCCGCCGCCGCATCGGCCGGAGGTGGAAACGCTTGCAGGAGATAAGACCAAGATGACCTACAAATGGGATTTCCACTCGGTCTGGCTCTATTACGATCTCTTTCTCGAAGGGCTGTCGATCACCGTCCTCTACACCTTCGGGTCGATCTTCTTCGGTGTGATCATCGGTTTCGCCACCTGCGGGGCGCGCCTGTCACGCTTCAGGGTTCTCCAGGCAGTGGCACGGGTCTACCAGGAGATATTCCGCTGCACGCCGCTCCTGGTCCAGCTGCTCTGGTTCTACTATGCCTTCCCGCTGCTGGTCGGTGGGTCCATCGACAACCGCGTGGCGGCAATGCTGACGCTCTCGCTCTATGTCGGCGCCTTCTACGCCGAGATTTTCCGGGGCGGAATCGTCTCGATCGACCGGGGTCAGCGCGAAGCGGCGGCCGCCATCGGCATGAGCCCGTGGCAGTCGATGACACGGATCATCCTGCCCCAGGCGATCAAGCGCATGCTGCCCTCCTTCATCAACCAGTCGGTTATCCAGTTCAAGAACACCTCGCTGGTTTCGGTGATCTCCGTCGCCGACCTCGCCTACATGGCGGCGGTCGTCAACGGCCAGACCTACCGGCCATTGGAGTCCTACACGATCATGGCGGGGCTCTACATCGTCATGCTCCTGCCGCTGACGCAGGCTGCCGACTGGATCGAACGACGCCTCCGGGCAAGCGACTAAGGGAACGGTGCGATCATGAACATGAACAAAGAAGCAAGCGCACCGGTCATCGAAGCGGTCTCGCTTCGCAAGAGCTACGGCTCGCTCGAGGTCTTGAAGGGACTGGACCTCGCCCTTGCCCGCGGCGAAGTTGTCGCGTTGATCGGCCCGTCAGGCTCCGGCAAATCGACCTTCATCCGCTGTCTCAACATGATGGAGACCCCGAGCGATGGCACGATCCTTTTCCGAGGCAAGAAGGTCGGCGACCGGTTCCGCGACAGGGATGGCGACGTCGGTATCGGCACGCTCCGTCGCCATGTCGGCATGGTCTTCCAGCACTTCAATCTCTTTCCGCACAAGACCGTTCTCCAGAACGTCACGGAAGGGCCGATAGTGGTCTGTAAGACGCCCCGCAGGGAGGCCGAGGAGCGCGCCATGGACCTGCTTGCGAAGGTCGGGCTCGCGGAGAAACACGCCGCCTATCCGAGCCATCTCTCCGGCGGGCAGAAGCAGCGCGTGGCGATCGCGCGAGCCCTTGCCATGGATCCCGAGGTCCTCTTGCTCGATGAGGTGACCAGCGCGCTCGATCCGGAACTGGTCGGCGAAGTCTTGACGGTCATCCGCCAGCTAGCGGATGCCGGCATGACGATGGCGATCGTCACACACGAAATGGCGTTTGCCGCCGAGGTTTCCAATCGGGTCCTGTTCCTCGACCAAGGTGTGATCGCAGAATCCGGATCGGCCAACGACGTAATCCTCAACCCGCTGAACCCGCGTCTGCAGGCGTTCGTCTCGCGCTTCAGGGGCTGATCCGATGGGCGACTTCCGCATAACGATCGTGGGTGCCGGCAATATCGGCTCGGCGCTTGCGGCCTGCCTCGCAAGGAGCGCGGCCTTCGACGTCCATGTCATCGATCCTTCAGAGCAGGCGCTCGACCGGCTGCAGGAGCTGGGCCTTCCCGTCTGCCTGCACCACCTCGGGCCACACGAACCGTTGGCAAACCGGCTGAAGCAGAGCGACGTGACCGTCGCAGCGGTGCCCGAGCGGGCGATTCCGGCGGTTGCCCGAGCGGCCGCATCCGCGAAAACGCATTTCCTCGATTTCTCGCCGCCGCATGCAGATACCCGGCAGTCGCTCGAGCCGCTGGCCCGCGAAAGGGTCGTGCTCAACGGCTGCGGCGTGTCGCCCGGCCTCGTGGAGAATATCGCAAGCGGCCTGCTTGCCCGATATGCGCCCGTTTGCGAACTGACGATCCGCGTCGGCTCGGTTCCGCGCTTTCCGACCAACCGTCTGGGTTACGGGCAGATCTGGGATATCGACGGCCTGATCGACGAATACACGGCACCCTGCGAGGCGCTTCGCGACGGCGAGCACGTCCTTCTCGCGCCGCTCGAAGGCAAGGAACATGTTGTTCTCGACGGTATCACCTATGAAGGCTTCACGACGTCGCGGGGCCTGAAGGATCTCGGGATGTTCCGGGCGGCGGGCGTCGGTGACGTCACTTTCAAGACACTGCGCTACCCCGGCCACCTTGATTACATGCAGTTTCTTCTTGACGACCTCGGCCTCAGGAGCCGCCGCGACATGCTGCGCTCGCTCCTGTTGAACGGCCTGCCGATCGTCGAGGAGGACGAGCTGGTAATGTTCCTGACGGCGCGCTCCGCGAGAGGTGCGCGCAAGCTTGAAGCCTCGTCGTCCTACCGGTTCCGGCCGAGCGCGACCCTCGGTCCCTTCAATGCAATCACGTCGGTTGCGGCAGGCTATGCAGCCGGGTTGCTGTCCCTCTTGCGGGACGGTGATCTCGCAGAAATGGGCTTCGTGGCTCACCACACCGTTTCCGGCGCTGGGGTCTTGGAAAATCCGTATCTCCTGCCCCTGCTCTCGACGTAAGGACGAGAAGGAGGACGCGTGGAGGTCGCCTGCTGCCGCTCCGCAAACCGGCGGCAAACGTGATCCGCAACAGGAGTGAAGCCACGTCGAGTTTGCGCCCTGGTCTACACTTCTTGCCCCGAGCTCAGAGGCGGCGAAACATTTCCTGCAATCGTTCCCCGAGCCAAACGGCACAGAAGACAACCGCGCCGGGGCAAGCCGCGCATCGATAATGTCGAGATCGCCCGTTGATCACATAGGTCGAAGCGACCGGGCGCCGCAATCACGCGAACACGTAGTCTATCCCATTGGCGAGCGACGGCTTTTCTGCATCGCTTCGACAGGTTCCGGCTTGAGGGGGATGCCGGCGCACGGACGTCGTCGGAGTGAGCCTGCAACAAATCTGGCAGAGCGGCCATGCCTCGGCAGGCCGCGTCACTTGTTCTTGAGAAGCCACATCTTTCCCGCCATCGTGATGGCGTGGGCGGATTCTTCTGTCTGCGCTTCGGGATTGAGCCTCTTCAGAAGACCGAATTCGGTAAGTTCATTCAGCGTGCTGGTCTTCATGAACTTGACCTTCTGCGGTCGCTCCTTGAACCGGTCCGTCTTTGCATAGGTCACGGTGGCGCCGTGATGCGTCCATTTCTCGCCGTCCTGGAGAAACAAATCGCCGTCCTTTGCCAGTTTCAAACCTCGTATCTGTATCGGTGTCAGTTCGATCATCGTCGTCTTTCGTTGTCGTGGCGAGTAAGCGCGGTCGGCAGGCAGCCGGCGGCAACGCATTCACGCGGCGGTTGTAACCTGGGCGGCATCCCGGAAAGAGAGGAGTTTTCTGCTTCTCTCGTCCCAGAGAACGAGTCTCACGCACTTGAGGCTCTCCCATAACGTGATGCGTCCGATGGAAGCGAGCTCCGGGTGATGACGCAGCACCTCCGGGAGCCGATAATAGGGGATACGGCTCGACAGGTGATGCACGTGGTGAATGCCTATGTTGCCGGTGATCCATCGCAAAACCAGCGGCAAGTCGTAGTGGGACGCTCCGTGAAGCGCCGCCTCCGGAAAATGCCAGTCGTCGCCCTTGGCCCAGTGCGTCGTCTCGAACTGGTGCTGTACGTAGAAAAGCCAGACGCCGGCCGCACCCGCCAGGAGCACTATCGGCAGGTGAATGGAAACCAAGGGTCCGATGCCGATGAACCATGCCACCACGCCTGCCAATACGACAATGGCCGCGTTGGTGGCTATCGTTGAAACCCACGGCAAGGCGCCGGATCGCATCATTCCGAACGGCAGGCGTTGTTTGAAGAGGAAGAGCCACGCGGGACCGATGCCGAACATCACCAGCGGGTGCCGATAGAGGACATAGCCGACCCGTCCCATGCGCGAGCGCGAACGATATTCGGCGACTGTAAGCGTGGTGATGTCGCCGACGCCCCGTTCGTCCAGATTTCCGGCCGAGGCGTGGTGGGCGGCATGAGCGCGACGCCAGTAGTCGTATGGCGTCAAGGTAAGGACACCGAGCAGACGCCCGACCCAATCATCGAGACCACGCCGAGCGAAAAACGAACCGTGCCCGCAATCATGCTGAATCATGAACAGGCGTAAGAGAAACGCGGCTGCCGGTAGGACGAATATCAGTCCAAGCCACAGACCGCGCGCGAGAGAGAGATATGCGAGGAACCAGAAAACCGCGAACGGAACGATCGTAACCAGGAGTTCAAAGATGCTGCGCCCGACCCGCGGATGGCGATATCGCGACAAGGCCTTCAGCCATGCCGCGGCATCGACGGCCGGCGCAGATGCTTGGATCATCGTGTTCATCGGGAAACCATCCGTTCACGCGCCTTGCCGCATGACGGCAGGCGGCGGTGTCGTTGCTCGCGCCCGATTGCGGGCGCATCTCGAATCGTCAGGACCGGCGCGCCTTTCGGGCCGCATAGCGACGATCCCGTTCCGCCTTGCGGGCAGCCTCGTCGTCCTGTCCTGTCTTGGCGGCATCAGCCTCCTCGGCTGCTGCTGCAGCCGCGCGAGCCTGCGCATCCGCGAGCATTCGCTCGTGCTCCGCGACCTTCATCGCTTGCCGCTCGGCCCGGCGCAAGTCTCTGGCGATAGCCACCGCTTCACGAGCGGCCAATCGTTCCCGCATCTGCGGATCGATGACCTTGGGTGCGGATGCGAATTTTTCGAGTAGTGTACGTTTCGCCTCGGCTGCGGCCGTACGGCGCGCCTGAAAACCGTTGTCGTTCGGGTGTCTCAATCTGTCATCCTTCGGAGCTCGTCACTTCGAGAGCTCCCCACGTCTCGCCTTGAGCGGAACCGAGTCCAGAATTTGCAGCGGTGTGCAACTTAAGAAAAAAGGCCAGGCGCATGCCCGGCCTTTCGAAACCATACGCCGCGATGCCAGTACATCCGTGGTCATCTGCGGCTGAAGCTTCAGGCGGCGCTAAGCATGCCGGCCGACATTTTTCCGGATTTGCGGTCACGTTCGAGTTCGAAGCCAACCTTTTGGCCTTCAACAATCGTGTTCATACCGGCTCGCTCGACAGCAGAAACATGGACGAAAACGTCCGCGCTGCCATCGTCAGGCTGAATGAAGCCGAAACCTTTGGTGGAGTTGAACCATTTGACTGTGCCAGTGGCCATAACGAACCCTTTCTTAGCAACGTTAAGTACCGCCGGGCGACGCACGGCGGTGTTTTCGACTTTTGAAAGGGGAAGTTCGTCACGAAGCGCGAGGCGCAGCCAAAACAAATATCAGCAAACAAAGTATCGATGGGGGTTCAATATACGGTCACCGAACCTTCGTCAACCTTTTGTTTTGCCTTTCCCCTTTTTCTACCTAGGATGGTGAATATAGCAAAAGACGCACCTGCGCAGATCGATCGCCGAGCGAACTGCACGCCACGCCTCACCGGCGGTGACGGACCGCGGGACCGCGCCGCGTAAGCGGGTAGCCGTCGGCATCGTAGAGTTTCTGCATCTGCATTCCATCGAAGCGGTCCTCGTCGACCTCGAGGACGCAGCCTCGGAGCATCGAGCTGGGCATTTCCTCGATTGCAAAGCGGAGAGCTTGCGCCACGGTTTCAAACCTCTTGTATAGAAGCCTGCTCGCGCGGCGCACGGTCTTGCAAGGATAAAGTCCCGCGGATGCAGTGTAATCAACGTTCGTCATTGGTCCAATTCCTCTCTCTTGGAGCTGAACACGCGGGGAAACCACTGCAGCGGCCCCCACCTGCCAGCGCAACGTGAGGACCGGAAGAAACTCTCGGCCAAACGGCAGGCTCTATCTGTCATGGACTGTCTCCTCGCGTGTTTCCGGCCAATCCCTCGTCGTTCTGGCAGAGGTCAGAGGTCGTTAGGCTCCTTGCAAGCGCGGTCCCACCTAGAGCCGGCCGATCCGGTCAATCGGGAAATGGGAAGCGCTTGTAATCCAAACCGCCCGCGAGGGCCCCTCTTGCCTTGATCACGGCCGCTATCGCTGCTTCTTGCCGAGGCTCAATCCGCTGTTCGCGAGCTTGCCTTGAATGCCCGAAACGACGGGCGGGGCTGATGTGACCTTCTCCTTCTTTGGTTTCCGCGCTTCGCGGTTACTTCGCATTTGGCCCTTTGCCATGGCAATTTCTCCAAGGTTGGCTGTCTGGTGAAAGGAAGCGAACCGCCGGACCGCTTTGACCGATCTCTGGCCCGAAGCAGAACGGCGGCCGCCGGATCGAACTCAGCTTTGAGGAACTGCAGTATCCGTGCGCCCGCCCAGCAAGGCCGACGTGGAGCAGAGGGATAACGAACACGGCAGGACATCACCCGATGCCGAAAGAACTGTCCGGGTCCGCCGTATAATTCGTGCAGCAGCGCTCGATCGACCGGTCTCACGCTGTTGGATGTTCTCGCGGTATCCAGGCCCGCTTACGCTGAGGAGATTTCGGTGTAGCTGAAGGTCGGAAGACACACGCGTCCTCCTTTCGTTGGGGCCGAGGCATGGCCGCCTCGAAGCAGCAGCGCCCTAAACATGGCTGCCGACTAGTTATAATGTACTCCACCGACGAAAGATGCAACAAAATAAAAACCAAAACAGCCTTGTGGCCGACACAATCGACTGATAGCTGCTACAAATCGAATTTTATCATTTAGTTTCATTTTTCTGCCGACTTTGCGGACGTGATCTTTATCTTCAAAATCGATGACTGCGTATTCCTCATATTTCCGACCAAATATTCCTAAAATGGCGACAGGAAATCGTTATTAACAATGGCATCGTGGAGTTCTTCAACACGGCAAAAGGCTTTGGCCTTTTCGAGCCCACAGATGGCGCAAGAGACGTTTTCGTCCACAACTCGGCGGTCGAATGGTCCGGCATGACGCACCTCTTTGAAGGTCAGAAGGTCAGCCATGCCATCTTCACCGACCACCGCTCAGGCAGAACGGCAGCCGAAAATCTTCAGACAGCATAAGCCTGACCGGGTTCGGGTCTCTGGCCATCGTAGGGGCCACAACCCGCACAACCATATGGCAAGGTCGGGCTCGCCCGACCATTCTCTTATTCTCAACCAGGAAAGACTCTCATGAAAAAGACGGATGCAGGACAACAGATCCTCAGGGCGCAGCGGCAGGTGGCAAACACCAGTCCCGGCGGGCACCTTGGCGGCACGAACCACGGTCAAGCCTATGATGCAAAGACATCATCGGCAAAGGGCAAACTCGACAAGACCCGACGCGTTGGTGGCAAGAAGTGAAATAGAAGGACGGGGCCAGGTCCGGCCAATCCGGATTCGTTCTGGCGAAACGAGTTGGGCGAGGTCCATCAGAGACGCCGAGGCCGCATCCATCGATATGGTGGATGTGGCCACGTCGATTAGGACACCAAGACCCCTGCTTCTCCGGTCGCCCGCTTCTTCGAAGTCGAGGCCGGGTGGCCGTGGAGACCTCCCTTTAGGCGTTTGCCCTTGTAACAAGTGTCGTCCGATTGAGGGTTCCTGATCGCAGCCCGGTCGTTGTCGAAGCAGCCTGTTGCACCGCCTGCGGAGATCAGCCTTCTTTAAGAAAGAGCATCGGGGGGCGGAAGCCGCGCTCCATGCGCTGCGACGCACCAATCGGCCGGCCTTCCTCATCGCGGCCGACTTCGCCAGCGGGGGCCTACGGCGATGCCCATGCACATTCACGGGTTGTCTTCTATGCGTCTATCACGGTGATCCTGTGCATTTTCTGCCTGGTGCCGCGCTCGGCCGCCGTTATCGGGACGGCGAGCCGGCGCGCAACCTCGCCGCCAACATGCATTGGGGACTGAGCGGGCCCGCCAGGGGAGCTCAGTCAGCATCCTCACTCTCGAGCAGACCCCGGCCAATCAGAAGTCGATAGGTTTCCCCGGCTGCGTCGCGAATAGCGCGCTTCTCGGACGTTTCGTCAGCAAGGTGAATCTGCATGGCCGCATATGCTCGCATGCCCAGTATTTGGTAGATCAGGCATTCCACATGCCGTGAACTGAGCCGGTGCATCCGCTTTTCGTCCATCGCGCGATGGAATGTGCGCTTGTAGCCGTTGACGATGTTGTCCATGTGCTCTCGGTGCGCTTCTGGGGCGAATATTTCGGCCTCGTAAAGCACCCGGTAAAACCCCTCGTTCTCTATCACGTAATCCAGGAATGCTTCGAAACGGACGAACTCACGCTGCATACCCGGGGGCGCATCACGGGCAATCTTTTCGATCCGGTCCCGCATCCTCAGGCCTTCATAGGGCAAAAGCTCATCGAACAGCGCCTGACGGTCTTCGAAATAGTTATAGAATGTGCCGTGGGCGACCCCGGCCAGGTCGGCGATCTTGGCGATCGAGGCAGAGGCATAGCCCTCGGCCGCGACAACCGCACAGCCGGCGTTCAGAAGGCCGTCGCGGGTGACACGCGCCTTCTCCTCCCGGCTCATGCGCTGACGTCGCGGTTTACGGACCGATCCCAGAGAATAGGCTTCAGGCACTCTGGTTCATCCTCTCATGCACGTCCAAAGAACCAGCGGCGTCGCGCTCTCGCAGGGTCCGCTTGAGCACCTTCCCCGACGGATTACGCGGCAGTTGCGCCAAGACGACCATGTCCTTCGGACATTTGAAACCGGCAAGGCGAGCACGACAATGATCGAGCAATTCCTGATAGGTGACTGCCTGCCCTTCCGCAAGCACGACCGCAGCAACTGCAACTTCTCCCCACCGCGGGTGCGCACGTGCGTAGACGGCGACCTCTTTGACCCCGGGATGCTCGTAGATCACCCGCTCGACCTCGGACGAGGCGATGTTCTCTCCGCCGGAAATGATCATGTCCTTTTGTCGATCCGTGATGAACAGGAAACCGTCGGCATCCATGTAACCCACATCGCCCGAGCGCATAAAACCGTCGGGAAAGAAGGCTTCTGCAGTCTTCTCTGGATCGCGCCAATACCCCCGCATGACCTTCGGTCCGCGCATGCAGATCTCGCCCTCTTCGCCTGGAAGCAGGCGTTCTCCATCCTCACCCCGGACCTCAATCTCGACGAAGCGCAGGGGGCGCCCGACAGAGCCAATCTTGTCGAATTCTCGCCCGGGCTCCATGAGGGTGTCGCCAGAGACCGTTTCGGTCATTCCGTAAGCATCGATGTAGCGGGCTTGCGGAAAGCGGTCGAAAAAGGCGCGGATCCGCGATTCGGGGGTGCGTTCGCCACCTGCGATGCACCAGCGCAGCGAGGAGACATCGGGCAGGCCTTCGGCGGGCAGGTTGAGAATGTCGTTCGCCATCACCGGAGCGAGCCAGATGCCGTCTATCCTCTCCCGCTCGATCGTTTCGAGCACGCTACGCGGCTCATAATCACGCAGCAATACGATCGTGCCACCTGCCAGGTGTACGCCGAGGCCGGGGAGGTCACTTCCGCCTACGTGGTAGAGGGGACCGACGACCAGAAGCCGCGTCCGCTCGTTCAGCCCGAGCGAAAGCGTGTGGTCAAAGCATTTCCAGTAGAAATTGTCGTAGCTGTGCACCACGCCCTTTGGCCGCGAGGTGGTGCCGGACGTGTACATCAGCCGGAATATATCATCTCGCCCGCGCGGCGCGGCCTCCATCCCCTGTCGGCCCCCCGAAACATCGAGAAGCGTCGCTCCGATATCGATCTGGCCCGCCTCATCCAGCACGATGAGCGGCAGCCCGGGCCCCGCTGCCTGCACCTGGAAAACGTCATCGGCAATGATCATGACCGCCCCGGCATGGTTGGCGATGTAGCCGACTTCTTCCGACGAAAGACGGAAGTTCAGCGGCAGAATAACCGCGCCCAAATGGCTGATTGCGTAGATGAGCTCGATGAAGGCTGGACTGTTCTTCATCATGAGGGCGACGATATCGCCCTTGCCGATACCGCGCCCGGCAAGGGCAGCGGCCAGATGCTGGACCCGAGCCTCCAGAGTTAGCCAATCCAGTCGCAGTTCCCCATACACCAGCGCCTCCCCGGCCGGCCTCTGGCCGGCATTGACCGCCAGGCAACGGGACAGATTGTACATTTGCACTCCTCCTCTAGCTCAGTACGATCTTGGCAGACCCAGATTTACTGTCGAGATGTAATTGAGGATCATTTCTTCGGAAACCGGGGCAAAACGGAAGAGGCGCGCGTCGCGCCACAGTCTTTCGGCGTGGAACTCCTTAGAATATCCCATGCCACCCATGACTTGCATCGACTGTTCCGCCGCCGCCGAGGCCGCTTGAGAGGCGATCAGCTTCGCGGCATTGCTTTCCGAACCGAACGGCAGGTTTCTGTCGAAATTCGAAGCCGCCTTGAGGTTCAAAAGGCGTGCCGCCTCCAATTCCGCCCATTGTTGGGCCAGCGGGAATTGCAAGCCCTGATAACTGCCAATCGGACGCCCGTTGAAGACCTTGCGCTCCCGCGCGTAATCTACAGCTAATTTAAGGGCGAGCGCTCCGGTACCCACAAGCCCAGCGGTGGTGACGATCCGCTCGCAATTGAGGATGTCGAGAAGTTCGGGCCAGCCGCCATCGACGGTCCCGATCACCTCGTTGTCGGAGGCGAAGACCTTGTCGAGATAAACGATCGAGGACGGCAGGGTATTCGTGCCGAGCTTGTCAATCTCGGTATGGCTGATGCCTTCCCGATCGGTATCGACCATGAACAGGGTGATGCCGTGGGTCTTCTTGAGACCGTCCTGCGGCTGGGTGGTGCGCGCAACGACCAGCATCTTCTTCGAGGCCGCGACACCGGTGATCCAGATCTTCTGGCCCGTAATCGCCCAGCCGCCATCAACGCGCTCCGCCCGTGTCTTCATGCCCAGCGAATTCGTTCCGGCATCGGGTTCTGTGAGAGCCATGCTGAAGGTCACGCTGCCGTCGCAGAGGCCTGGCAGCAGTTCGCGCTTCATGGCCTCGTTGCCATAAAGGACGAGCGACACCCCGCCGAATACCGGATTAAGCATGAACATCTGGGAGAGGGTTGATCCCGCACCGCCTTTGCAGAGCTCCTCGATGCAGAATGCAAGTTCGACCAGTCCGAGGCCGAGACCACCATAGCTATCAGGTACCATCATACCGGCGATCCCCGCCTCGCAGATCGCCTGCCAGACTTCATGGGGGTATTCCTTGGCCGCGTCCTTCTGCCGCCAGTAATCGAGCCCGAAACGCTCGCCGATCTGGCGTGCGGTCTCGATCATCATCGTCTGTTCCTCGGTGAGGTCAAAGTTCATCTATATTTCCTCGGTATCATTGGCCCGAACGGACGCACGAGCGCAGAAGCGTAAGCGGTTCTTCGAGAAGGTGGACAAGGGTGGCGAGAAAGCGGGCTGCATCCGCGCCGTCGATCAAGCGGTGATCGGCGGCAAGGGTGAGCACAAGTTCCTGCACCAGTTCGGGCCGGCCTTCGGCATCAGGACGGAAAAGGCGCTGTTCGGCCCCCACGCCGAGGATCATGGCCTGCGGAGGGCTGATGATCGGGGTCAACGTGTCCGCCCCGAACATGCCGACATTGGAGATCGAGATTGCACCGCCCGAGACATCGGCAGACGTCAGAGTTCCGGCCCTGGCGCGGCCGAAAAGGCCCGCGCAGATTTCAGCGAGATCATCGAGCGGTACGCTGTCCACTCGATCGGCAATCGGAATGCGCAGGCCCTGCGGCGTCTCGGTGACAATGCCGACGCCTATACTCTCCAGCGATAGGATGCCATCCGGGAGCCAGACCCGGTTGAGAGCGGGATGGCCGGCAAGAGCCAGGCCCGCGGCCTTCACCAGAAAATGCGTCACCGACAGCTTCAAGCGTCCGACAGTGTCTGCATTCAGATCGGCGCGCAGTCGGTTCAGCGCACGCATGTCCACATGCCGCGTCAGGTAGAAATGCGGGATATCGCGCTTGGCCGCCTGCACACGGCGGGCCGTGGCGGCGCGTATGGGATCGGGTTGCACAGGGCCGTTGGCGGAGGACGAAAGAGCTGGCGCTATCCGCTTCGCGGTCTCGACGTCCGCTGCCTTGATCCGGCCTTGCGGCCCAGAGCCCGACACGCCCGCCAGGTCGATACCCTCCTGACGGGCAATGCGGCGCGCCAGCGGCGTGGCGACGACACGAAGCACGTCCGCCTTCATGACGCGCCCGCCACGCCCGGTTCCTTCCACGCTATCGCGGTCGATACCGTGCTCGGCCATGAGTTTGCGGGCGGACGGGGCATCCCTCCCCGCTGCCGCGGGAATGGACGCAGATACCGTCCCCGACGCTCCGTCCGACAGCCGTGCGATCGGAAGCCCGACCGCGACTACCGAACCTTCAGCGAAGAGAATTTCCTCCAGAACGCCATCGACGGAGGCTTCGACCTCGTTCGTGACCTTTTCCGTCTCCACCTCGAAAAGCAGATCCCCGGCCTTCACCGTATCGCCTGGTTTGCGGTGCCAGGCGGTAATCAGGCCCTCTGTCATCGTCAGCCCGAATTTGGGCATCACGATCTCGGACATCTCATTCTCCCCGGAAATCGGCCGGACGCTTCTCGATGAAGGCTGCACAGCCCTCATGTGCATCGTGGCTGTCGAGGACGAGGCCGATCATCGCCTGCTCGTGGCGCAGCGCCGCTGAGAGCGGCATGTCACCTCCATCGATCAATGTGCGCTTGAGGAGCTTCAGGATCAGCGGCGACTTGGTGGCAAGTTGCGCGGCCATCGTCCGCGCCGCCTCCATCAGGCTGTCATGCGGAACGACCCGGTTGGCAAGGCCGATCCGCACGGCCTCGTCGGGCGTTATCATCTCGCCCAGATACATGATCTCCCGCGCCCTGCATGAAGGCACCTGCCGCAGGATGCGCTGCGTACCGCCCGCACCGGGAAAGAGGCCGAGATTGATCTCCGGGAGGCCAAGCTTGGCCTTGTCGGACAGGAGCCTGATATCGAAGGTCAGGAGGAGCTCCGTTCCCCCACCAAGCGCAAAGCCGTTGATCGCGCCGATCGTCGGCTTGTCCAGGACCTCGATACGACGCAGCGTCCGGTGGATCGCCTCCGCGAACTCGTTATAATGCGCCAGGGCGCCACGCGAACCGAGATCGGCAATGTCGCCCCCGGCCACGAAGGCGCGTCCCACACCGGTGAAGATAACGGCGCGAAGGGCGGGATCACGCTCGATCCGGTCAAGGATCGCATCAAGTTCGGCGAGAACGCCCATATCCAGCGCGTTAAGCTTTTCCGGCCGGTCAAATGTCACGACCGCCACTGCGTCTTCAATTTCCAGCCGCACGCAGCCTGCTTTGTGTTCGGTGTTCATCGAATACTCCTCTCAGGCCATCAGACGGCGCAGCGCCGCAAGGATATTGGTTTCGTTGACTCGCCATTCGCCCTCCAGCGCGGGGCTGAACGGGACGGGAGAAAAGGGCCCGGCGACCCGGAGAATCGGCGCATCGAGTTCGTCGAAGCCGATATCGGCCATGCGTGCAGCAATCTCGGCACCGACCCCGAATGCCTCGACAGCCTCATGGGCGACAAGGAGACGGTGTGTCCTGGAAAGGCTTGCCAGAACAGCCGCCTCGTCCCAGGGCTGGATAGAACGCAGGTCGACGACCTCGACGGAAATACCCTCCGAGATTGCCGTTTCCGCCGCCCGCAGCGCGGTCCAAAGCGTCGCGCCATAGGTGACCAGGGTCACATCCGTGCCCTCCCGACGCACTGCCGCCTCGCCGATACGGGCCGGCGCTGGCGTATCCGGTAGATCTCCCTTCAGGGCGTAGAGCGCCTTGTTCTCCACCACGATCACCGGATCGGGATCGTCTATGGCTGCACGCAGAAGGCTGTAGGCATCCTCGACCGTGGCGGGCACCACCACCTTCAAGCCCGGAATGTGTGCAAACCATGCCTCCAGGCATTGCGAATGCTGCGGTCCGGCCGAAAGTCCGCCTCCATGCGGCGTGCGCAGCACCATGGGCACCGAGCACTGCCCGCCAAACATGTAGCGCGCCTTGGCCGCCTGGTTCACCAGCATGTCCATCGACAGTGTCACGAAATCCATGAACATGATTTCGGCAACCGGGCGCAATCCAGAGAGCGCAGCCCCTACGGCAATGCCCGTTATCGCCGCTTCGGCGATGGGCGCATCATAGACCCGGGTAGGCCCGAATGACTCCAGCAGTCCACGGGTCGCCTTGAATGAACCACCCGCGGCAGCGATATCCTCACCGATCAGGATGACGGAGGGGTCGGCTGCCATGGCATCCGTGAGGGCACGGGCGACGGCCTTGACGTAACGGCTCTCACCCATGGCGGGCCTCCCCTGCAGTGTAGACATCGGCGACAAGACCGGCGACATCCGGCAGCGGCGCAGCGAGCGCAGCCTCGAGCGCGGCGGCATTGGCTGCCTTCACCTCGGCCTCGGCACTTTCCATCCATCCTTGGGTGACGCCGAATTCTGCAAGGCGGCGGCGAGCAATTACAAGCGGGTCGCGAGCCGACATCTCGTCGGCCTCCCCGTCAGGGCGATAATCCTGCTTGTCCCCCTCGTAGTGACCACGCACGCGGGTGGTACGGCATTCGAGGATTTGGGGGGTGCCTTCGCCGCGCATGCGGCCGATGACATCGCGAGCGGCCTCATGCATTGCCAGCACATCGTTGCCGTCCGCCTCGGTGTAGGCGATGCCGAACGCACCGGCGAGGTCCTTCAGCTTTACGGCGAGCTGCCTTTCCGTTGGGCTGAACTCGGACCAGCCATTGTTCTCACAGCAGAAGAGAACCGGTAACGACCAGAGCTTCGCGATGTTCAGGCACTCGTGCACCAATCCCTCCGCCAATGCCCCGTCGCCGAAATAGACAACGGCAATCTCACCCTTGCCGCGCGTCTTCAGAGCGAGAGCCGAACCGGTCGTGATCGGCAGCCCTGCGCCAACGATGCCGTTCGCCCCAAGCATGCCCAGCCTCAGGTCGGCCACATGCATGGACCCGCCCCGTCCGCCGCAAATGCCGGTGGCGCGGCCGAGGATTTCGGCAAAGAAGCCGGTGAGGTCGACGCCCTTGGCCAAGGTGTGGCCATGGCCGCGATGGTTCGAGGAGACCGTGTCGCCCGGCGTCAGGAATTCGGAAACAGCCGAGGCGACCGCCTCCTGCCCGATCGAAAGATGCAGGAAGCCCGGCACCTTGCCGTCGACGAACAGCTGTTGCAGCGTCTTTTCCGCCTCGCGGATGATCATGGCACGGCGGTAGATGCTTTTCAGCGCCTCTGCCGGATTGTTGGGGGCGGCCTCGCGGCTCATGGCGTAACCTTTTTGGTCTTGGTTCTGTTCATGGCTGTTCCGTCAGATGGCCAGGTATCGGCTCGTGATGTCCTTGTCCGTCTTCAGCGCCTCTATGGTGCCTCGATAGACAATCTGGCCCTTGTCGATGATGACGGCGTCCTCCGAGATTCCGAGGCAGAAATGCATGTTCTGCTCAGCAAGGACGATCGTTACGCCAGTGTTGCGCAGGCGCCGGATAAGGCGGCCGATCTCCTGCACGATGATCGGCGCGAGCCCTTCGGAGGGCTCATCCAGCAGGATCAGATCGGGATTGCCCATCAGGCACCGCGCCATCGAGAGAAGCTGTTGCTCCCCGCCTGACATCATGCCGGCCATGCGGCTGCGCATCTTCGCGAGGATGGGAAACGCATCGTAGATGTTATCCATCGTCCAGTTGCTTTGCCCGCTGGCGCCAGGCTTCGCCGCGATACGCAGGTTGTCGTCGACCGAATGGCGCGGAAAGATCTGCCTGTCTTCAGGCACGAGACCGATGCCGCGGCGTGCGATGGCATGTGGCACCTGCCCATCGATGCGGCTTCCCGCATAGCGGACTTCGCCCGAACGGATCGGCGCCACGCCCATGATCGCCTTCATGGTCGTGGACTTTCCAGCGCCGTTGCGGCCGAGAACCGCAAGCGTGCGTCCCTTTCTCACCTCCAGCGCCATGTCGAAGAGGATGTGGGAAGCGCCGTAGAAGACGTTGACACCCTTCATGTCGAGAATGACATCGCTCATGCCGGCTCCTCCTCAGTTTCACGGCCGAGATACGCCTCGATCACATCGGGATGGCCGCGAATCTCGTCGGGCGTACCCGAGGCGAGCACCGCGCCGTAGCGCAGGACGTGGATGACCTCCGCCGTGCGGAACACCAGCTCTATGTCGTGCTCGATGAAAATCAGCGTCATGTTTGCGCTTTTCCAGAGGCGCTGGACGGTGGCCATCATCTGCCAGCGCTCCTCCGGCCCCATGCCGGCAGCCGGTTCGTCCAGAAGGAGAACCTTGGGCTCAAGTGCCAGCGCAAGGCCCACGTCCAGCAGCTTCTGGTCGCCATGCGAAATTTCACCCGAAATGCGATCGGCCACTTTGTCCATGCCGAGCAGATGCAGGAGCTCGTCCGCCCGATCCGCCACATCCCGGCGAGGAAAAGCGCTCGTCAGCCCGAAGGCGAATCGACGATGGGCCGTTACGGCGGCGGCAAGCGATTCACGAACCGTCATAGACGGAAAGATGCTGGCGATCTGGAAGGCCCTGCCGATGCCCCGGCCCACGATGGCTACCGGTTTGAGACCGGTGATATCCTCATCCCCAAGCCAGATCTTGCCGCTGGTGGGTACGAGATGGCCGGTGATCTGGTTGAACAGCGTGGTCTTGCCGGCACCGTTCGGACCGATGATTGCCGAGAGCGAACCAGCAGGGAAGTTCAGCGAAACGTCATTGGTCGCAACGATCCCGCCAAACCGCTTCACGAGATTTTCAAGGCGCAGCATGATCTTGCTCCTTCATGGAGAGGGTCGCACGGCGCGCCTTGCGCCAGTCGGTCAGCCAATCGAGGATGCCGCGTTTCAGAACAAGCACGACGAAAAGGATCGCAAGGCCCTTCGCCAGCTCGGTATGGGTGGTGTAGAGCAGCGTCACATCGTTGATGAGACGCATGACCACGACGCCGACGAGCGGCCCCCAGAAGCTGTGCAGCCCGCCGAGCATGATCATGAAGATCGCTTCGCCCGAAACCGACCAGCTGGCCCATTCCGGGTAGGCAGCGGAGGTGAAGACCGCAAGGACGACACCGCCGAGAGAGGCAATCGATCCGGCAGCGGTGAAGGCCAGAACTTTGACCGCGTAGGTGTTCACGCCGAGGAATGCCGCACGACGCTCGTTGTCCCGCACCATGCGCAAGCTCGCGCCGAACGAGGACAGGGTGATCAACCGCACCGCCAGCACACCGACGACGAAGAGGAAGGCGGAGAAAGCATAGCGATGCTGCGCCTGGACCAGATCGAGACCCAGGAAGGCGGGGCGCGGAATGCCGCCCGTCAGCCCCTGGTCGCCGCCGGTGTACTCCACCAGGCCCTGGATGATCGAAACGAAGAGCATCTGGAAGGCGAGCGTCAGGAAGGCGAAGTAGATCTCCGACAGCCGCGCGCAGATCGAACCGACGACGAGCGCGAAGAGACCGGTTCCGCAGAATGCAAGCAGCGTAGCGAGCGGCACCGACCAGGCTCCACAAGCCGCGATGAAGGCCGGCGTCTGCAGGACCATGCCGAAGATGTAGCCGCCGCTGGCGTAATAGGCCGCATGGCCGAAGGAGATCAGGCCGGTATAGCCGATCAGAAGATGGAGCGACATCACGAGAAGGCCTGCGGCGAACAACCCCGTTAGCGTGTCGAGCAACCACGTGCCGGGGCTGATGATGCCCACGAGCACGAAACCGCAAAGGGCAGCGAGCGCCAGAAGGCCCGCATGGGAAAAGGGATGCATTCGGCTCATCGCAGCGGCCTCTCTCCGAGCAGCCCCTGTGGGCGGAAGACGAGGATCGCGACCATCATGATGAACATCACGCCATCGACGAAAAGCGGAAAGCCGAGGCTGCCGAAGGAGCGCGTCACACCCAGCATGATCGCGGCGAGTAGCGCGCCCGGGATCGATCCCATGCCGCCGATGACGGTAACGATGAAACTGTCGATCAGGATCGAGAGCCCCATGCCCGGTGTCATGGAACGAACCGGCGCGGCAAGCGCTCCCGCCATGCCTGCGAGCGCGCAGCCAAGACCGAACAGCGCAGCGAAATAGACAGGCACGCGGATGCCCAGCACCGAGACCATGTTGGCGTTATGCGCTGCCGCCCGCACGATCTTGCCGAAGCGGCTGTAACGGATGAGCAGGAGACAGGCCACGGCCACCGCCAGCGAGGTGGCGACGAGGAAAACGTAGAAAGGCGGGACCACGCCACCGGCGAAACGGTATGGTGGCACGCGGAACTCGGCCGGAATACCCATCGCGAGGTATTCCGCACCCCAGATCATCTTCACCGCATCGTCAGCGATGAGCACGAAAGCGTAGCAGACCAGGAGCTGCATCAGCAGGTTCTCCTTGTACACCCTGCTGATTGCCAGACGCTCGAAGAAAACGCCGATGACCGCTGCGGAAGCCGCGCCTGCCAGCACAGCCAGATAGTAGCTGCCCGTCGCGTTGTACGCCGACCAGGCCGTGTAGGCGCCGATCATGTAGAAAGCGCCATGGGCGAAATTCACCACATGCAGCACGCCGAAGATGAGCGTCACACCAGACGCGACGAGAAAAAGCAGCATCCCGATGATGATGCCGGTGGAGGTCTGCGTGACCAGGCAGGAGGTCGCGCTGAAACAGTTCAGCAATGCGTCAAGATCGAGCATCGTCGGCGGCTTTCCTTCAAGATGGGACCGCGCGGCAAAGACGCCGCGCGGCAGGGGAGGATCAGATGAAGCCCTTGCGCTTCTTCCACTCCATCTCGTGCTCAAGGATCACATCCCAGGCCGTTGGCTTGAAATCGGTGAGGTACGGCGCCTCGGAGATCGTCTTGCCGTAGCCGATTGCGTAATCGACCAGCGTGTTGTCGCTCTCACGCATGGTGACGGTGCCGTTAACGCCGTGCGGGCTGTCGATGGTGCGGCCCTTGGTTGCTTCCGCAAGCTTGTCGCGATCGGTTCCACCGTTCGTCGCCTTCAGCGCCTCGATCACGAAGCGCGCTCCCGTATAGGCCTGCCAGCCCCAGTTCGTCGGCAGCTTGCCAGACTTGCGGTACTCGGCGTTCCAGGTCTCGTTAGCATCGCTGTCTGGAATATCCTTATGGTAGCGATTGCCGGAATGGATGCCGGCCGGCAGGTTCTTGATCGCCTCGAGAACCGGCGCATCACCCATGTTGACGGCCACCGTCTGGAACTGATCGAAAAGGCCGTAGAGGCTTGCCTGATCGAAGAACGCCACCAGATCGCCGCCCCAAAGGCAGGTATAGAGGGCCTCCGGCGCAAGGTTCAGCAGGTTGGTGATGTTCTCGGTGTAGTCGGGCTGGAATGCCTTGGGCCAGGTTTCGCCGACCAGTTTCACATCCGGCGCGAAGATCGCCAGGAACTCCATGAACTCCGTCGTCGTGTCGCGCCCATAGGCGTAATCGGGCGAACATGTGGCCCAGCGCTTCACGCCCGATTTCGCCAGCTCGGACGCATAGAGCCCTCCCGCAATGGCGTCATGGATACCCTGCCGGCCCGACCGGAAGATCCAGTGCGCCGTATTCGCGGGGTCCGCGGTCAGCGAAGAGGTTTCCGAAATCGAATGCACGCAATAGGTTCCGGTGTCACGCACCACCTCGTGAACGGCGAACGCCCCGCCCGAGGCCTCGGCATCAAGGATAACCTGGCAGCCATCCGTGCTGATCAGTTCACGGGTGACGCGTGCCGCCTCATCCGGCTTGCCCTTGGTGTCGCGAATGACCAGTTCGATCATGCGCCCGTCGATACCACCCGCGGCATTGACGGCGTCCACCGCCATCTTGGCGCCGACCGAGGCCGTTTCTCCCAGGATGGCAACTCGGCCCGACAGAATGGTGGGAACCCCGACCTTGATCGCGGCACCTTGCGCGCGAAGGATGGACGGGCAGGCAAGCGTCGCGGCGCCAATGGCACCCGCAGTCGACAAAAAGGCACGACGGGACATTCCGCCCCGATAGGATACGGTCATTCACTCCTCCTTTTATTGAGAGCCGCCCTCTCCCCGGGCGGCTGGTCCGGCTATTGCCGAATTTCAGTATTCCCGGACCCCACCATAGGGCGCCCACGAGCCCACCTGATAGAAACCCGCATCCACCGCCATCGACACACCGGTGACCGCCGAGGCGTCATCGGAGAGCAGAAAGGCAGCAACCGTGCCGATTTCCGACGGCTCGACCATGCGGCCAAGCGTGGAATTCGCATTCATGAGGGCAACGTCGCGGTGGCCGAGATCGATTTGGGCCTGAAGCGCCGGCGTACGGGTGTAACCCGGCTCGATGGCGTTCACGCGGATGCCGGCACGGCCCCACTCCCCTGAAAGCCCCTCGACCAGATTGGTGACGGCAGCCTTGCCCGGCCCGTAAGCATGAAGCGGCGTCGAGCGACGCGCGGTGATCGAACTCAGGGCGACCAGGCTGCCCGAGCGGCGCGGGATCATGTGGCGCGCCAACTCCCGTAGCGACAAGAACGTACCGCGGAAATTGACCTCGTAGATGCGATCAAACACCGCCATGTCCATTTCGGCCGGCGGCTTCGGAGTCTGGACAATGCCAGCCGAAGTAATTCCGCCCGCGATCGGCCCTACTTCGCGCTCGACCGCGGCGATGGCGTCGACGACGCTCTGCTCCTCGGTCACATCGATATGAAAAGCCTTGCCGCCGATGCGCTCGGCGACGACACGGGCCTGATCGAGGTTACGGTCAAGCACCGCGACCTTCGCGCCACGCGCGGCTGCAACTTCCGCACAGGCTGCGCCAATGCCGCTTGCGCCACCCGTAATGGCAATGACCCGACCTGCAAGCTGCGCCTGCTGCGACATGATTTCCTCCCTCGTTTCCGGGCAAAACGTAACATAAATGAATTCTGAGTCAACTATCATTTTATTGACATCATGGACCTTCCCGCCATAGCTTGTCACGAGGCTTTCAGAGGGAGGAAACCATGACAATCGCGCAGCATCTCGCGCATTTTACCTCGACGTTGACGCGCGAGACCATTCCGGAACCGGTGTGGGACAAGGCCCACGCCTGCTTGTTGAACGGTTACGGGATCGCCATGGCAGGCCTCGCAACGCCGTATGAACCGGTGGCCCGCGCGGCCGCGGTTGCGATGTATGGCGGTCCAGGCGAGGCAACCTTCCTCGGCAGCGGCGGAATGGGAAGCGTGACCGGCGCAGTCATGGCCAACGGCGCCCTCTTCCATGGCCGGGGGCAGGAAGATACCTGCGGGGCGGCACACCTAGGTGCGGTGATGATCCCGCTCTTGATGGCGCTCATCGAGAGCGGCCGAGCCAGCATGGCGGACCTGATCCCGGCGATGATTGCCGGTTATGAAGTGGGCGGGCTTTTCGAGGAATTGCTGGCCGGCGACACGACCCCGAGAGGTTTTCGCGCGACCACGCTTTTTGGCACGGGGGCCGCTGCCGCCGCCGTCGCGCGGCTTTACCGGATGGACGCGGAACGAACCTGCGCAGCCCTCGGCAATGCTGTCTCGTTTTCAGGTGGACTGTTGCAGACCTTCGCGGAGGGAACCGACGAATGGCGCTATCAGGTGGGCGCGACGGCCCAGGCCGGCTGGACAGCGGCGGAACTCGCCCGGTCCGGATCAGTCAGTCTGCGCGAAGCTTATGAGGGGGCCAAGGGCCTCGCGCGCGCTTTTGCGGGCCGATCCCTTGATGTGGAGGACACGGTTGCGAAGATCGGTCGGGACTGGCAGACGCTGCGCGTCGCCTTCAAGCCCTTCCCGGTCTGCGCCTTCAACCAAACCCCGGTGACAGCCACCCTTTCCTTGCGCGAGAAGCTCGGCGGGCGGACGATCGAACGCGTCGTGGTGCGGATGAACCCTTATGAATGCGGCTATGCCGGAATGGACAGCAAGGGGCCGTTCTCGACCATCGGCGGCACGCTGATGAGCATTCCCTTCTGTATCGCCCAGACACTTCTGCGCGGCGCACCGTCCATGGCCATGATGACCGACTATCACGATGCGGGGATCAATGCCCTGGTTGAAAGAGTGGATCTGGTGGCCGACGCGGGCGTGCCGGTCCTTTGTTGCCGGATCGAGCTGCAGCTCACCGGCGGCGAAATCCTGACCGAGATCTGCAACATGACCGCATCGGACTACGCCTGGAGTTTCGAGGAACTGCAGGAACGTCTGGTGCGGACCGCAGGACAGGAAGGGCTTCCGGCCGACTGCATCGCCGATCTCGGCGCCTTCTGCCGGGATCCCCAGGGCACGGGTGTGGCGGCGCTGAATGACGCTTTTGCCAAGGCCCGGCCGTTGATCCGCCGCTGATACCCGCCACGTCAAAAAGAAGGCCCGCGCCGGATGGCGCGGGCTTTCTTTTGCAGGCCTTCAAAGCCGAAAACCAGGTCTAGTGGACGGCCGCGTACATCAGGTTTTCCTCCGTCGCGTCGAGTGGCGAGAATTCCTCGACCACTCTGCCCTGCCGCGCGACCAGCAGCCGGTCGGAGAGCTGCATCACCTCGGGCAGGTAAGAGGAAATCACCACCACCGCCTTGCCCTCGTCCGCCAGGCGGTTGATCATCTGGTGGATTTCGGCAATCGCGCCCACATCGACGCCCCGCGTGGGCTCATCGAAGATGATGAGGTCGGGGTCCTGTATGAGCGACTTGGCGATCACCACCTTCTGCTGGTTGCCGCCGGACAGCTCGATCACCTTGGCGTCCTTGCTGACGGCGCGGATGTGCAGCGACTTGCCCCATTCGTCGCCGATCCGGTTCATCTCAGACCGGCGCAGCCAGAACTTCCGCCAACCAGCCTTTGCAAGTTTGCCCATGAAGATATTGGCCTTGATCGACATGGTTTCGAAGAAGCCCTCGACCTTACGATCCTCGGTGATGTAGGCGATCTTCTCGCGCAGGCTTTGCGCGGGAACGCGGTAGCGCACCCGCTTGCCGCGGATGAAGACCTCGCCGCCGTTGAGATAGTTGCGCTTGATCGCACCGGAAACCACCTTGAAGGTTTCGGTCCGGCCCGACCCGACGAGACCGAACACGCCCGTCACCTGCCCGGCAAAGACCGACAGCGAATTGTTGCGCACCATGTTGCCGACCCGCAGGTTGGAAACCTGCAGGATGCGTTCGCCCGGTGGACGCACGAAGTCCTTCCGCTTGCCATAGAGTTCTTCCGACAGGCCGCGGCCCACCATGGACTGCACGATGCGCGCCCGGTCGAAATTGGTGGTCGCGTCGGTCACTACATGCTGGCCGTCGCGCAGGATGGTGATACGGTCCGAGATCGCCAGCGCCTCTTCCAGAGCGTGGCTGATGAAAATGATGGCGACGCCCCGGCCTTTGAGCGTGCGCACCAGATCGAAGAAGTGCTTTTTTTCCTCAGGGGTCAGCGTTGCGGTCGGCTCATCGAAAACGATCACACGCGCATTCGAAAGCATCGCCCGGGCGATTTCGATCATCTGTTTCTTCGCGGCGCCAAGCGTCTGAACCATGGCCGTCGGATCGACCTGAAAATTCAGCGCCTGCATGAACTGCTGCGCGGCGATGTTGATTCCGCGCAGGCGGTTGAAGAACCGTTCGTTGCCCATGAAGAGGTTCTGCGCCACGGTCATCGAGGGAACGAGGCTCGTTTCCTGGAACACCATGGCGATGCCGGCTTCGAGCGCCTCCGCCGGAGTGCGAAGGTGAATGGGGGTTCCATTCAGCAGGATCTCCCCCGCCGTGGGCTCCACAACGCCAGCGATCATCTTGGTGAGGGTGGATTTCCCCGCTCCGTTCTCGCCCAGAAGGGCATGAACCTCACCGGGCATCAGGGTGAAATTGATGTTCTCCACAGCCGGGACACGGGCGTAGAGTTTGGTCAGGCCTCGCAGTTCCAGAATGGGGGTCATGCCACGCCTCCCGTGATGCCGTTCGTGATGCGGATCGCCTCAAGGTCCATGCGCAGGATTCGGCCTGCTCCCTTGGAGAGAGCCAGGACCTCGTTTCCGCGCTCCAGCGTCGTGACGATCCCGTGATTTGTGCCCCCGACGCGGCTGTGAACCGACATCAGGGGAATGCGGTTCGCATCGCACCGCACGGCAAGTCCGTAGGAACGCGGTGGGGCCCAGGGTTTCAGGATGCCCATGTGCTTGACGCCGCCGCTCTGCAATGGCTCCAGGAAATCCACGCCCGAGGAGAGGGCCGGCGAGATCCAGTATTTCGGGTCGATCGTCTCCATCATCTCGCGGCGGAAGGCATTCTCCTGCAGGACGAATTCAACGATTTGCGCCCGGCCCGAAAAGAGCGAGAGCCAGAACCCTCCGTCTGCCGTCGGCGTGATGCGGGCAGGATAACCCGGAAGCTCTGCGGTGGCATCGCCCTTGCCGGCAAACCGAAGGCGATGGCGCCAACTCTCCGAGACCAGCACACCACTTCTGCATTCCAGCGCGCCGCAAGCCCAGGCCAGATCGTTCTGCAATAGTTCAGCCCTGAGGCTGCTCGGCTCCAATGCCAAAAGGCGTCCGGACCGGCCCTTGGACATCAGATCATACTGCCATTGCTCGCCCTCATAACGGGCAGAGGCATCGCAGATAAGGATACGGCCGTCGGCCATGGCCGAAAGCGCGGTGATCGCCTTGAAGCGTCGCCCGCCCGCCTCGCTGACCGGGATCGCGCGGCCTTCGATCACGATCCGGTCACCCAGCGCCACCACGCGGCTGCCATCCCGAAGGATGGTCAATGCCGTGATCCTGTCAGCATGGCGCTCCACCGGCCGCGCTGCGCCACCCTCGATGGCGAGCACCTCCGCACCCGCTGCCACGAACAGCGTTCCGTCGGGCGCAAGTGCCATGTCCTCGAGGTCGTGCCTCTCGAGCAAAACCTCCGCTTCCTCGAGAAGATTGTTCGGCTTGAACGCCCCGTCGAGGATCGGCACGGAAAGGCTCGAACCTCCGCGCCCCAGCAGGCTACCGATTTTCTGTCCGACAAAATCAAGCATGGGTCACCTTCAGGTCGACAAAATCGGGAGCAGCGTTTTCCAGTTTCAGCCGGCCGATGCGGTTGTTGTGGATACCGCCGATATAGAGATGGCCGCGATGCTCCCGCATGGAGGTGATCATCGGATGGTTTTCCCCGCCGAGATCCCACATCACGTCGAGAACCTCGCCCTTCTCGCTGATCTTGACGATACAGCCGGTATTGAGGTTGGGTGCCAGCCATTCGTCGCCCGGCAGTTTCTTGGACATGCGGCGGCGGAATGCAGGGCGTTTCATCGCCAGGTCGAAGACCGGACTGCGCACGCCCATGATGGCCAGCCAGTAGTTGCCGTCGGAGGCGCGGTTGAGGTTGTCGGGGTAGCCCGGAAGGTCGTCGATGACGACCTCGACCGTGCCCTTCTTCGGCCCGTCAAACCAGAAGCGGCTGATGCGGCAGGCCCAGCTTTCCGCGAAGAGCAGCGACTGCCCGTCCGATGCCATGACGATGCCGTTCGGGAAGACGAGGTTGCGCAGAACCGTGCTTGTCTTGCCGGTGCGCGGATCGTAGCAGATGATTCGGCCGTTGCCCCGCGCCTCGAGGCTGTCCGTCGGCCACTCGTGCATCTCGTAACGTACGGTTGCTTCGGAGAAGAAGATGCGGCCGTCGGGCGCGATATCGAGGTCGTCGGCCAGACGCAGGCGGCTGTCGTCGATGATCGAAAGCAGCGAACGATTGGTCTCGTCCGTCACCTTGGCGACGCTGCGGTCGGTATTGACCCGGTAGAGACCCATGCCGCCGACGCAGACGAAAAGGGTCCCGTCCTGCGTCATCGCCATGCCGAGCGGCTGGCCACCGATATGCGCATAGACCTCCTGCCTTTTGTAGTCGGGCGCAAGGAACCGGATGATGTCGCCATGGCGGTTGCCGCAGTAAAGGTTGTCGTCGCGATCGAGCACGACATCCTCGGGAGCCTCGACTTCACCCAGGCCGATGGTCTCGACCGCGCGCAGCTTGTCGTTCAACGCGTAGGGTGAGCCGCTGTCGCGCCCTGTCGCCTGCGGTGGCGGCAGTTCCATATAGCCCGGGCTGACGTAGAGTTCCTGTACGGCTTTGTGGCGGTTCTTGAACCAGCGGATATCGAGGAGCGCGGCCAGAAGCAGGATGGAGGCAAGGATCACCCGCGAGGCGCCCGCCGACATCGCCATCCGCAGCATGCCGTTGGTCAAGAGCAGGACGATCAGCGTGCCGAGCATCGCCTTCATGACCGATCCCTTGCCACCGCCCAGACGAATGCCTCCGAGGATCGCGGCCGTCAGCACGACGATCTCCATACCCTTGCCCGTATCGGCACCCGGCGAGGCAAGACGCGAGGCATAGAAGATGGCCGCCGCAGCGGTGAAGACACCGGATACGACATAGGAAAGCGCAACCACCCGCTTCACGGGCAGGCCGGTATTGTAAGCCGAGCGGCGATTGCCGCCGATGGCGAGGACATGCCAGCCAGCCCTGAGGCGTGTGAGGAAGATATGCCCGGCAATGGCCACCACGCCGAAGACCCAGACGATGATCGGAACATTCAGAAACGTTCCCATGCCGAGGAAATCCCAGGCCGGCGCGTCGGGAAAATTCGCCGAGATCTCCACGCCGATCTTCGCATTCAGCATGTCGTTGGCGGCCTTGTAGACGATCAGCGTGACCATCGTCGTCAGGAAGGCGCGCATGCGGAAGTAGCCGATCAGGACGCCGTTGACCGCGCCGAGCAATCCGCCCGCAACAAGCGTGATTGCCACGGTAGGCACCATGCCCAGGCCCAGCACGTTCACACAGTAGAGCGCAAGCAGGTTGCACAGCGCATAGATCGAGCCGACGCTGAGATCGATGCCGCCCACGATCAGCACGATCGACATGCCGAGGACGACGAAGCCGAGCTCGCACGCCTGCCGCAACGTGTCGGACATGCTTGCAACGGAGATGAAATTGTCAATCCGCGTGCTGAAGAAGGCGATGACGCCCAGAAGCACGAGCAGCGGCACCGCTGTCTCCATCCAAGGCTTCTGTAGCAGCTCGCCGAAAACCTTGTCCGGCCAGAAGCGATAGCGCAGTTTTACGAGTGTATTCATGATCCGATGCCTCTGGCCTTTACGCTTGTGCGACGTCCGTCGCGCCTCCCCCTCCCGCTGGCGGGAGGGGGAGGTGATTGCGGATTGACACTGCTTTAACGCAGGGTATCCAGCGACCAGCAGCGCTCGTCGCCGAGCGTCTCGGGCGTGTAGGTCACGAGCGGCGTGTAGATGACGGTCTTGGTCGAGCCGACCTCGTTCTTGTCCTGGAGTGCTGCGAGGATCAGGGCGTTCAGATCGCGGCCCTGCCCCGGCACGTCGTAGCTGACATAGTACTGCCAGAGGCCTTCACGCAGGCCCTTGCAGGCGAGTTCGCCGCCGCCGCCGGAGGTCGTCACGAGGATGTCGCCCGGCTTCTTGCCCGCTTCCTGCAGCGCGGCGGCCGTGCCTACATCGGCATTGTCCCATACGCCGAGGATGGCGCAGAGATCCGGATGCTGCTGCAGCACCACCTGGGTAATCGACTTGGCCTTGGAGGATTCATAATCGCCGGTCGACTGGACCGAAACGATCTGGATCTTGTCATTGCCGTTGAGGACGTTCTCGTAGCCCTTCAGCATGTAGGCGGAGAAAGGGCTGGTCGGCGGGCCGGCCAGAACAAGAACCTTGCCGGGCTGTTCGCCGGCACCGCACTTGGCGACAGCCGCTTCGGCCTGCTTCTCGCCGATCAGCTCCACGTCAGCGCCGACGAAGCCGGTCGTCTGGTAGTTGGTCTTCATGTTCAGCTGGATCACGCGGATGCCGGCCTTCTCAGCCTGCTGAAGCAGCTTGGCGTAGGACTGGACGTCGGGGTTCTGCACGACGATGACGTCGGGCTTCTCGCTGATGAGCGAGGTGATCGTCTGTGCGCCGGCGGCAGTGTTGAAGTTCGAGTTGCGGACTTCATAGCTGTAGCCGAGCTCCTTGGCCTGGCGGGCCATGATCTTCGACCAGCCTTCGGTCAGGTCGAGCCCCATGAAGACCGGCACGAAGACCACCTTGCGGTCCTTGACATTCGAGTAATAGGTTTCGCGCAGCGGATCGCCCATGCTGGTCTGCGCGACGGCAGCCGATCCCGCCCCGATCAGGGTCGCCATGGCGAGGCCAAAGACAGTTTTGGCAAGCTTGTTCATTCCATTCCTCCCGTTGATTAGGTTGTCTGCCTGGCCGATCCTCCACCGGCCAGGCAAGTGTCAGATATCGCCTTGCTGCGAAGTCTCTTCGTTGCGCGGATTGATCAGGCTGTCGGCCAGAACCGCCACCAGCAGCACGAGGCCGCGCACCAGGTTCTGCATCTCGAACGACACATTCATGATGGTCAGTCCGTTCATGATGGTGCCGATCAGCAGGGTGCCGATGATCACGTTGGTAACGCCGCCGCGCCCGCCCGAAAGGCCAATGCCCCCGAGAACGACCACGAGGATCACGTCGTAGATCCAGGTCAGGTTGAAAATCCGCGTGTCCATGCTGGCCGACGAGGCGGCCAGAACCATGCCGGCGAAGAAGGCGACGCAAGACGACATGACGTATTGCATCACCAGCACGGGACGCAGCGAAATACCGGTCAGCCGTGTCGCGCCCGGGTTATCGCCTGAGGCATAAACGAACATGCCGGGACGCGTGCGGCGCAGGAAGATGCCGATGAGGCCGGCCATCGCTGCGAAAGCCAGGACGGAATAGGGAATGCCGAACACGCTGCCCCGGCCGATCCAGGCGATGACATCAAGCTCAGGTGGCCAGGAGACGATTTCGAAGTCGAAAAGACCGATCTGGCCGATGCCGGCAACGCCAATGCCGACCGCAAGGGTGGCGAAGAGCGAGGGAATTTCGGCATAGGCCACAAGGACGCCATTGAGGATGCCAATGGCGATGGCCATCAGCAGGCCGGCCCCCAGAGCGGGCACGACGCCGTAACCTTTCGCCGCGAGCATCAGCACCAGCGCCGAGGGTACCGCAAGGGCTGCGATCATGGAAAGATCAATCCCTCGCCCGATCACGACGATTGCCATGCCGAGCCCGAGAATGCCGAGAACGGCGACGGTGCGCATCAGCGTGAGCAGATTGCCGATGCTGAAGAAGCCCGGCAGGATCAGCGAATACGCCACGAAGATCACCAGAAACAGAAGGGCAACGATCTTCAGTTGGTCGAGGCGGATCTTGCCCGCGCCACCCAAAAGACCGGCGACAGACGCCGAACGAGCGGCCGCTTGACCCTCGACAGGGCTTTGCATGTGCTTTCCTCCCTAAAGGCCGCGAGGCCGCAACCACAGCCCGGTTGTGGTCGGGCAGTGTCTCTTTCGGCTGTCGGCCGTGCCGGCGATACGCAGGGACACGCCGTCTCCCCTTTTTTGGCGCAGCCCTCTCCCAAACCGAACAGACATCTTAATGATTTCTGAGTCAATAATCATTTTATCAGATCTGCGCGCTTTTTGTTCCGCCAGAGGGTGATTTCCTCCGCGTCGAAAAGGACGACCTGGCGGATCGCCTCACCGCGGTCCAGCCGGTCGAATCCCTCGTTGATTTCCTCCAGCGGCAGGACATCGGTCAGCAGGCGATCCACGGGCAGTTTTCCGGCACGGTAGAGGTTGATGAAGCGCGGGATATCCCGCTGGGGCACGCACGACCCCATGTAACTGCCCTTTACCGTGCGCTCGTCGGCGACGATATTTACGGCCGGGATCTTGAACTCCGCCACTGGCGAGGCCAGCCCGGCCGAAACCGTTTGCCCACCACGGCGCGTGATGCGGTAGGCGATATCGAACGCCGAAACGGCGCCGGCCACTTCCACGGCATGATCGACGCCACCGCCAGTATCGGCACGCACCCGCTCGATCACGTCCTTGTCCGCCGCGTTATAGGCGCGCGTCGCGCCGAGACTGCGGGCGATGGCGAGCTTTTCCTCGAAAGGATCGATGGCGACCACTTCAGTCGCCCCGGCTGCAACAGCGCCCAGTAGCGCGGCAAGACCAACTCCACCGAGCCCGACGATTGCCACGCTTTGCCCGGGCTGCACTCGGCAAGTGTTGACGACGGCGCCCACTCCCGTCTGCACCGCGCAACCGAAAAGCGCGAGTTCGGCAAAGGGCACATCCGGCGCATCGACCTTGACCACTGAGTGGCGGGAAACGACGGCATGATCCGCATAGCCTGAAATGCCGCAATGATGATGGATATCGCCATCATCGCAGGAATAGTGCAGCCGCACCCCTCCGGCCATCATCACGCCCTTGCCGTTCGCTTCAGCGCCCGGAATACAAAGGGCAGGACGGCCTTCAGCGCAGGGCAGACAATGGCCGCAGCTGGGCTGGAAGGTCATCACCACCCGATCGCCCGGCACAAAATCGCGAATTGCCGAGCCGACCTCGACGACTGTCCCCGCAGCCTCGTGCCCGAGGATCATGGGCGTCTGTCGCGGCCGGTTGCCATTGATCACCGACAGGTCGGAATGGCAAAGACCGGCCGCACCAATGCGGACCAGAAGCTCCTCCGGACCGGGCGGGTCGAGTTCGACCTCCTCGATCGACAGCGGCCTGCTTTGCGCGAAAGGCGGCGCAGCCGGCGATTGCTTCAAGATTGCGGCGCGGATTTTCATGGTCACGGTCCTAGGGAAAAAAGGGCCCCTCAGGGGAGGGGCCCAGTCGGGGATCAGACAGTCCGGCCGCCATCGACCGGCAGCAGCACGCCGGTGATGAACTCGGCGTCGTCCGAGGCGAGATACAACGTTGCCCTTGCGATATCGTCGGGACGCGACATGCGGCCCCACGGGATTGTCGCGACAAAGCGGGCGCGGTTCTCGGGCGTATCCGGCACGCCCATGAACGCCTCCAGAAGCCCCGTCTCGCCCATGACCGGGCAGATCGCGTTGACGCGGATTTTATCGGGTGCCAGTTCCACAGCCATCGACTGCGACAGGATGTTCACCGCACCCTTCGTCGAGTTGTACCAGGTCAGTCCCGGACGCGGCCGGATGCCGGCGACCGAGCCGATATTGACGATGGAGCCTCCGCCGATCCCGCGCATCAGCGGCACGATGATGTTCGTGATGTGGTAGATCGACTTCACGTTGATCGCATAAACGCGGTCGAACTCCTCCTCGGTCACCTCGAGCATCGGCTTGTTACGGTGAGTCCAGCCGGCGTTGTTGACGAAGACATTCGGCGTGCCGAACGTGTCGACGACTTTCTGAACAGCAGCCTCCATCTGGCTGCGTGACGTGACATCGGCAGTGAGCGCAAGCGCGTCAGGCCCGATCTCCCCGGCAACCCGCTCGGCAGCATCGCCGCGCAGGTCAAGAACGCCCACCTTCGCACCCTCGGCAGCGAAGAGCTTGGCGATGCCCTCGCCGAATCCACCGCCCGCACCTGTTACGATGGCGATCTTTCCTGCCAGACGGCCTCTTTCTCCAGTCATGGCTTCCTCTCCTAATCGTGTTTGATGACAATGGTCTTGAGCGCGGAAAACTCGTAGAGAGCTTCCATTCCCTTCTCACGCCCATGACCGGATTTCTTGACGCCGCCGAAGGGCAGCTCGATGCCGCCGCCGGCGCCATACGCGTTCACGTAGACCTGGCCGACCCGCAGACGCCGCGCCATTCGGATCGCGCGGCTCGTGTCACGGGTCCAGACGCCGGCGACCAACCCATAGTCCGTGCTGTTGGCGAGTGCGAGCGCATCGGCCTCGTCTTCAAAGGGAATGGCCGCGAGAACCGGGCCGAAAACCTCGTCGAAGGCGAGCGCGTTGTCGCGGGGTACCGGGCCAAAGATGACCGGCGGCACATAGAAACCGCCGGCCGGAGCCTTAGGATGGAGACCGCCCTCGGCGATGACGGGAACGCCCTGTTCCTTCGCCCGCGCGATGAACCCCTCGACCCGCTCCTTCTGCTTTGCGCTGATGATCGGCCCGAGGTCTGGATCGTCGTTCGGCAGCCCGGCCCGGAGCGCGTTGAACCGCTCGGCGATCCGGGCAATCGCCTTCTCCCAGATCGAGCGCTGCACCAGAACGCGCGCGCCAGCCGAACAGGTCTGTCCGGCGTTCTGGACGATGGCCGCCACGACGACCGGAACAGCGGCATCGAGATCGGCATCCTCAAAGAGGATCTGCGGGCTCTTTCCGCCCAGTTCGAGCACGCAACCGATGTGATTTTTCGCGGCCGCCGTCTGGATCAGCGTGCCGACCTGCGGTGAACCCGTGAAGGAAATGAAGTCTATACCGCGATGCTCAGCAAGGGCAGCACCCGCCTCGTGGCCGAGACCGGGGACGACGTTGACCGATCCTTCAGGAAAACCTGCCTCGGCAGCGAGTTCGGCGATGCGCAGAACGGTCAGACAGGCATCCTCGGCCGGCTTAAGCACGGTCGCATTGCCCATGGCCAAAGCGGGACCAAGGGTGCGGCCCGTCATCTGTGCCGGATAATTCCACGGGATCACATGCCCGGTAACGCCGAGCGGCTCGCGTTCGCCGGTGACATAGTAGCCGTTCATGAAGGGAATCTGTTCGCCGTGGAACTTGTCTGCGGCACCGCCGTAGAACTCGAAGTAGCGCGCCGTCGCTTGAATATCGGCACGAGCGGCGCGAATGGGCTTGCCGCAATCGCGTGCCTCGATCGCTGCCAGTTCCTCGGCATTGTCCAGAACCAGCTGCGCCAGCCGCATCAGAAGGCGACCGCGCTCGGTAGCGGTAAGGCGTCCCCAGGTGCCGGTTTCAAAGGCGGCACGCGCCGCAGTCACAGCCCGATCGATATCGCTGGCGTTTCCTGCTGCGATCTCGGCAAAGATCACACCTTCCGCAGGCGCCACCACTGGCAGCGAACGTCCCGATGCCGAAGGTTCCCAGCGGTTGTTGATGAAACAGCCTTTTGCGGGCTGCAGTCCGGCCTCACGCGGATAGTTTTCAGCCACGCGGCTGCCCTCCTCCATGTGCCATGCGTCCATGATCGCGCGCAAACCGCGCGGCGGATTTTCACAAGGCAACGATCTCCTCCGCACCGCCGCCACGGTCAGCCGTGGCGGGGTGAATGAGGCGATAGTGACAGCTAACTCGGCGGAAGGACAAATTCAGAAATTCGTCACCCCCCATATTCAAATGTTCTGGCGCGGGCTTTGGTGCTCCGCGCTAAATTATACGGTTTGCGGTGGAGAGATCAGGCTTCCCCGGCTCTGTCCGGCAGGTCGGTTGCGCCGGCCCAATTGCCGTTTCGTGCGAGTTCGCGCAGCAGTTCCTCGACCAGGTCGCGGATGGCGGCAACCGCATTGGTCATCGGCCGCTCGATCGCCGATGCCAGATGCACCGAACGGCGAATCGGCGGGTCCGCGATAACCCAGCTCCGCAGGCTGCCCGCCTGCACTTCCCGCGACACGGCATTGAGCGGCAGCACCGAGCAACCGAACCCGGACGCGACCAATTCCTTGATGTTGGAGTAAGAATCGACCTCGATACTGACGTTCAGGTCGACCTTGGCGGCCTTTGCATGCTGATCCAGGAGTGAGCGAAGGCCGTGGTCCTGGCCAGGCAGGATCAAAGGAAGTCCGGCCACATCGGAAAGTCCAAGGCGCCTGCCGGGTTCGGGAAGACCAATGCCTTCCCCCAGCCCCTTCTCGGGCGCGAAGAAGACAAGTTCCTCCTCAAGAAGCTCGACCGTTGCCAGACCCGCATCGGAAACCTTGCGATAGATCACCGCCAGATCGATGCGCGATTCGCGCATCCAGTCCAGGACGAAACCGCTCATCGCTTCTGCAATGCGCAGCTGGATCTTGGGATAACGCCGGCGCGCTTCGATGATCAACGGGACCGAGAGGATTTCGCTGATCGTGCCCGGCAATCCCAATCGCACGACACCGGCAGGGTCGCTCTTGTGCCCACGTATCTCCTCCTCGGTCACCACCAGCTGATCGAGAATGATGCGGGCATTGCGCAGAAGAATCTCGCCCGCCTCCGTCGGCACAACGCCCTGGGGACTGCGAAACAATAGGGGGGTCCCGAGGTCCGCCTCTATGTTGCGCACATGCAGCGATAGCGCAGGCTGCGCGATATGCAGGACGGCCGCCGCCCGCGAAAACGAGCCCTGCTCAACGATGGCGATGAAGTACCGAAGTTGCCGAATATCCATGGCGGAAGGACTATACTAACAAGATCGGTCGCGCATCCGTATTGTGCACTCAGCCCGCATTGGCCCGCGCAAGGATCCAGCAAAGGATTGGTTGAACGAGAACGGCCTTGCCGTCGCGGATCAGGAGCTCGTCGCGCCAGACCCGCTCGAGTTCGAGGCGCTCCCGTTCAACTGTCGCCGCCCGGTCGGGGTCGACATCCAGCAGATAGTCGATAAATCCCTGCAAGTCGCTGAACCGGCTTTCCCGGTCCCACCGCAGCAGATCGCGCAGCACCGCCCCGCCACCCGCAACGAACGAATCGATTGCTGCGATGGCAAGGGCGCGCACTTCAGTCTCGTCATCGATGGGCTGCATGCAGCGGAAGAAACTGCCGTCGGCGACGGGCTCGATCACAAGAAGCTCCCCACCGGGGCACAACAGGGAAAGTATTCGGGACAGGGCATTCTGCATCTCGGCAGGCGCCACATGATGCAGGGCATTGACCATGCAGGCAGCATCGAAGGGACCGATGTCGTCGAGCAAGGTCTCGGCGGCGGCCTGTATGAAGGACGCATCCGGCGCGAGCCGCCGCGCGGCCGCTACTGCCTCCGCACGCGGGTCGGCGCCGGTTACATCGAAACCCGCAGCGGCCAATCGCACCGCCAAGCTCCCACTGCCGCAGCCGATATCGAGGATCCGCTTCGCATTCCGCTTCCGGAATGCTTCGGCGAGAACGCTCAGATTGTCCGATTTGGCCACGCCGGCAGGGGAAAGGATCGTTGTTCTGGACGCCATCTCATGTACCTCAATCCGCCGAGGCGACCCCGTCAAACTCCGCCATGATCTCGCGGGTGTGGGCCCCCAGAGCAGGGACCGCGCCCAACTCGGCCACTTGCCCGTCCACCACGGTTCCAGGAGCCAGCATCCGTACCTGTCCTGAAGGCGTTTCGACCTCGACGTAGCGGTTCTGCGGATGGGCGGCGAGATCCTGAAGGGTCGACACGCGCCCATAGGCGATACGCGCCTTCTCCAACCGCTCAACGATATGATCGCGGCTAAGGCTCCCGAAGGCGGCCTCGATAATGGCGTTCAGGGCCGGGCGATTGGCCACTCGGGCCGAGTTATCGGAAAATCGCTCATCTGTGGCAAGCTCGGGCAGATCGAGTACATTCGAGCAGAACTGCGCCCATTCCCTCTCGTTCTGGATCGAGAACAATACCCGCCGCCCGTCGCGGTCGGCATAGGCGCCATAGGGCGCGATGGTCGGATGTGTGAGCCCATTGCGGGGCAGGACCTGCCCGCCGTAGACGTATTGCAGATAGGGCACATTCATCCAGTCGGTCAGCGCATGGAAAAGCGAGACTGCAATATGTCGCCCCTTTCCGGTCCGCTCCCGTGCGTAAAGGGCTTGCAGCACCGCCTGATGGGCTGTCGCACCCGCGGCGATGTCGCAGATCGAGATGCCCACGCGGGTCATGCCCTCGGGCGTCCCGGTGATCGAGGAAAGCCCGCTCTCGGCCTGAACCAGCAGGTCATAGGCCTTGAGGTCCTTGTACGGTCCGTCCTCGCCATAGCCGGAGATCGACAGCGTAATGAGGCGCGGATACCGCTCACGCAGCACGTCGGGCGCAAAGCCCAGCCGGTCGATGGCGCCGGGCGCCAGGTTCTGAATGAAGACGTCGGCCCGCGCGATCATCCGCGTCAGGATTGCTCTTTCCCTCTCCTCGCGCAGGTCAAGGCAGACGGACTGCTTGCCGCGATTCAACCAGACGAAATAGGCACTTTCACCGTGGACCAGCCGGTCATAGTTCCGGGCGAAATCCCCTTCCGGCCGCTCGACCTTGATGACCCGCGCACCCGCCTCGGCCAGCCGCGACGAGACCAGTGGCGCGGCGACGGCCTGTTCGACGGAAACCACAAGAAGGCCGGCAAGGTCGGTATTCGTCATGACTGGCATCCCTTCGCAATACTGGATGCCCAAAAGTGCACCCTTGGATTTGCGGCAGGATTGACGAAACCAGCCATCACATCAAATAACGGCTTTCTCCATCCGGCATAACGAAAACAGATAGCTGGCCATGTCGTTGCAATACATTTGCGCTATGGATCTGAGATAAAAAATATATTTCCATTTATACCCCCGGCTCCGCATGATCCGCCTGCACAAGAGGAGAGCCGGGTAAGCCGATGCATAGGGAAATCGCCAATATGACGCTTCCCCTGTTCGTGCCCGCCGACCGGGCCGACAGGTTCGCAAAGGCCGCCTTCGCCGGCCCGGATGCCGTGATCATCGATCTGGAAGATGCCGTCGCTCCGCAGGTTAAAGAGCGAGCACGCGAGCAGTTGCCGGAAGGATTGTCCTTCGTGCCACCCGACATGCCTGTCCTGCTGCGGATCAACGCGGCTGGCACGGAGTGGCATGAAGCGGATATGGCAGCCGCGGCGCAGCTGCGGCTGCCGGCCGTGCTTCTCCCGAAGGCGGAAAGCGCTGAAGAGCTCCGCCGTGTCGAGGATCACTGCGGATGTCCGGTAATTGCCCTGGTGGAAACGGCAGTCGGGCTTCATCGGGCGGTCGAGATTGCCGAAGCATCGGCCCGGATCGCCTTCGGCTCCATCGATTTTGCCGCTGACCTCGCGATGGCCCACACGCGGCAGTCACTTCTGGCAGCGCGCTCGGCCCTTGTCATGGCCGCCCGCCTGGCGGGGCGGCCCGCGCCGATAGACGGCGTGACCACCGCCATCCACGATGCCGATCTGATCGCCGACGACTGCGCCCATGCTGCCGAATTGGGCTTTTCCGGCAAATTGCTGATTCATCCGGCTCAGATTGTCCCGGCGCGCCGCGGCTTCTGTCCGTCTGAGGCTGAGCTGAACTGGGCTGCGAGAATTCTGGCCGCGGCGACTGGCGGAACGGCGGCGCGGGTCGACGGCGCCATGGTCGATGCACCGGTGATCCGCCGGGCCGAGCAGATCATGGCTCGCCACCTGGCGCAGGCCAAAAGGAGTGACGCATGTCCCTGACCATGACCCTCGCCGGCTTTGCCTGCGGTATCGATACACGCGAAATTCCGGACGAGGTCATGGCGCGCGCCCTGGCGCTCGTGACCGATTTTACCGGCTCGATCCTGCGGGCAGCGCATGAGGCGGATTCCACCCCTGCGGTCCTCGCCATGCTGGAGCGTCTCGGCATGGAGGGCGACGGCCCCTGCACCGTTTTCGGCCTAAACCGGCACTACGGCGCGGCCGCCGCGGCTCTTCTGAACGGTACGTTCGGTCATAGCCTCGACTTCGACGACACCCACGCGGACAGCTCGCTTCACCCCAGCGCGCCGGTGGTTCCAGCCGCTCTTGCGGCAGCCGAACTGACCGGCGCATCCGGCGCCGATTTCCTTGCGGCGGTCGTCATGGGCTTCGAGGTGTGCTGCCGCCTTGGCATGGCGCTCGACCCGACGGAACACTACGCTCGCGGCTTTCATCCTACGGCGACTGCCGGCACCTTTGGCGCTGCGGTGGCCGCCGGGCGTCCTCTCGGGCTGGATGCGAAGGCCATGTCGGCTGCTCTCGGCGTTGCCGCGAGCCAGGCCTCCGGCTCTCTGCAGTTCCTCGTCAACGGCGCCTGGAACAAGCGCTATCAGGTGGGCGAGGCATCGATGAAGGGTCTCATGGCGGCAACGCTTGCTGCTTCGGACTTCGTCGGCGCAGAAGATGCTATCGACGGCAAACATGGCTTCCTGCGTGGTTACAGCGACGGCGCCGACCCCGAGCGGGCGGTGGCGGGCCTCGGAACGGTGTGGGAAACGTTGCGCATCGGCATCAAACCCTACCCCGCCTGCCGCTACACCCACGCCGCGGTGGATGGTCTTCTTGCGCTGAGACGGGACCTCAACCTTGCACCGGACGAGGTGGAGGCCATTACCGTAGGCCTGCATCGCAACGGCATTACCCTGGTCGGTGCTCCGATTGCGGAAAAGCGCCGGGCCCGCAGCGTTGTCGAAGGCCAGTTCTCCATGCCCTTCGCCGCTGCCGCCGCACTTTTGCGGGGCCGCTTCGGCTGGGACGATTATGATCTCCTCGGCAAACCCGAAACCGAGGCCTTGGCCGCCCGGGTGGACGTGGTCCGCGACGAAAGCCTCGAGAACCTGCGCCATCCCTTCGGCGCTACGCTCACCCTTCGGGCAAGGAATATCGATTACCGCCTGCGCATCTCCGACCCTTCGGGCGAGCCGGAAACCTTTCCCGACGCGCAGGCCATTGCCGCCAAGTTCCGCACGCTGGCCGGCCCCGTGTTGAACGCCGACGCCGACACCCTTCTCAACCGCCTGCACGCCCTGCCGCAGGCCCTCTCCATGCGCGACTGGTTCAGCTGATAGCAGCCGAACCCTGCATACTGACGGAGCCACCCTTTGAAAGACATCAACAGCCAGCACGAAACCCACGCGGAACTGCGCGAGGGCATCCGCGCGCTCTGCGCAAGTTTTCCGGCGGAGTATCACCGCAAAGTGGATGAAGCCCGCGCCTATCCGGAGGAGTTCGTCGACGCGCTGACGAAGGAAGGCTGGATGTCTGCCTTGATTCCCGAGGAATACGGCGGGTCGGGCCTTGGCCTGACGGAAGCGGCGATCATCATGGAAGAGATCAACCGTGCCGGCGGCAATTCCGGCGCCTGCCATGGACAGATGTACAACATGAATACGCTGATCCGGCACGGCTCGGAAGAACAGCGACGAACATATCTGCCGCGGATCGCCAGCGGAGAGCTGCGCCTGCAGAGCATGGGTGTGACCGAGCCAACCACCGGCACCGACACGACGCAACTAAAGACCACCGCAACCCGCAAGGGTGACCGCTGGGTCATCAGGGGTCAGAAAACCTGGATCAGCCGGGTGCAGCATTCCGACCTGATGATCTTGCTCGCCCGCACGACGCCCCTCGACAAGGTGCGGAAGAAGTCCGAAGGCCTTTCGATCTTCCTCGTCGATGTGAAGGAGGCCATGAAGAAGGGGATGGAGGCGCGCCCCATCCTCAACATGGTCAATCATGAGACCAACGAGCTGTTCTTCGATGACCTGGAGATCCCCGTAGAGAACCTGATCGGCGAAGAAGGACAGGGGTTCAAATACATCCTTACCGGCCTCAATGCAGAACGCACGCTGATCGCAGCGGAATGCATCGGCGACGGCTACTGGTTCACCGACAAGATCATCGAATACACGTCGAGCCGCGTGGTTTTCGGTCGCCCTATTGGCCAGAACCAGGGTGTACAGTTCCCGATCGCCGAAGCCTATATCGAGATCGAGGCCGCCAACCTCATGCGCAACGAGGCCTGCCGCAAGTTCGATGCGGGCCTCCCCTGTGGGGCCGAGGCGAACATGGCGAAATACCTGGCCGCCAAGGCCAGCTGGGAGGCCGCAAACGCCTGCCTGCAATTCCACGGAGGATTCGGTTTCGCCTGCGAGTACGATGTGGAGCGCAAGTTCCGTGAGACACGTCTCTATCAGGTCGCGCCGATATCGACCAATCTGATCCTGTCCTATGTCGCCGAGCACATCCTCGGCATGCCGCGTTCTTTCTAGGAGACTGTCATGGATCTGGATATCGAACACTTGAAGACGTGGATCGGCAAAACACGTGAAAGCCGGGATGTGATTTCGCCGCGCCTTGCCAACAGCCTAGCAGCCGTTCTGGACGAGGCGCCGGCTCTCAACGAAGGCGACCGACCGCCGGCCGGCATCCACTGGTGCCTCTCGCCGGATATAGCACCGATGTCGGGTTTGGGGCCTGACGGCCATCCCGCCCGGGGCGACTTCCTGCCGCCCGTACCCTTGCCCCGGCGCATGTGGGCCGGCGGAGAGCTCGTCTTCTCAGGCGAATTCCGTGTGGGAGACGAGGTGATACGCCGCTCCCGTATCGCCGACATCGCGCTGAAGACCGGGCGAAGCGGCACGTTGTGTTTCGTCACCGTCACCCACGACTATCTCGGCCCCCGCGGTCTTGTTCTCAACGAACGGCACGATATCGTCTATCGCCCGCTCGATACTTCCGCCGGGCGTCGGCCACGCGAAACCCCGCTGCCGGAACCGGCAAGAACGGAAGAAGTGGACGCGAACCCGGTTCTGCTCGCGCGCTACTCGGCAGTCACGTTCAACGGGCACAGGATCCACTACGACCGTGATTACTGCCAACGGGAAGAAGGCTATCCCGGTCTCCTTGTGCACGGCCCCCTGCAGGCCACATTCCTTCTGCGGCTCGCCAGCCGCATGAACGGAGACCGCCCGCCCAGCCGCTTCGAATTCCGCGGTGTCTCGCCCCTGTTTGATGGCGGCCACTTCTTCGTCAATGCAGCGAGGGTCGACCAGAGTTGTCGTCTCTGGGTCAGGTCTGGAGACGAAACTGTCACCATGGAGGCAAAGACGGAGTAACTCGCGCTGCCCGCAACGCCTCAGCATGGACAAGGCGACGACAATGGTGCTCGTCGACAGGCTGGAGGCCTGCCAACTCCTCGAACGCCGCACCTCCGACGTCGACCGTCGGCGCAAAGACCTGTTCCTGACCGCACAGGGGCAGGCGATACTGCAGGAAGCCCGCGACCTCATCGCGGCCCAGGAAAGGCGTCTCACCTCGCGCTTCTCCGGCGCCGAACTCGACGCGTTCATCGAGCGATTGAAACGGAGCTATCAATCTGACGAAGAGCCGCGCGGGAACAACGGATCTGCCGGGGCTGCCCGCGCGGCAGAGGCCCACTGATTCCCATTCGCCTCAGACCCTTCGGCAACGGCCTCACACCCTTCGGCAACCCCAGCATTCGCGGCGGTGTGCTCATCGCCACGCGTTTTCGCTGCGATTCTCGTAGTGCGAGAACGCCGTCCTCAAACCTTCCAGGACCTCGGCCGACGTCTCGAACATTGCCTTGAGCTGCGGCTCGTCGACCTTGTCGATATCCGCGCGGAGGGTGATTGATCGTCTCTTCGAGGCGAGCGCGCATCTTGCGCGTGTGGTGCCGCGGATCGCGGTCGGTATCGCTGGCCATCGGAATACTCCTTCTGAAGGCACGATCCCACCCCGCGGGATCGGAATTGTGCGTGGATGCTCTTCCCCTAACATCGGGAGCCATGACGGGTTCCAGGCTGGCTCTGTCCACGGCGGCAGGCGCGCGCCGCGTCTGCCGTGTTCACGACGTCAAGTGACCGAGATCCGCGCAGTTCAGCGCATCAGTCTTGCCAGATGGGATTGGCGTCCACGCAGGAAGGCCTCGAGGCGCATGTTGTAGTCGACGCCGACTGCGGATGCGACGGAGGGGCGCGCCGCGAGAGCCGAGCGCCACCCGTGCGTCTTGGGCTTGTCCGCCAGAACGCCGAAGTCGCCGACCAGGTCGAAGACGTCGAAATACCGAAAAACGGGCCCGAAGACCGTGTCGACCAGCGAGAACCGATCGCCGTCGAAAAACGGGCCATCGTCGAGGCGCTGTTCGATCCGGCCGAATTTCGCCTCCAGGGCGACCACCCTGGCCTTGAAAGCTGCCTCGTCGGGCGCGGAATAGAAACCTGCGATATCGTCCAGGACCGCTGAGCCGAACTCGATCCAGGCGCGGTGATCGGCACGTGCCAGGGGATCTGCAGGATGCAGCGGATTGGCCTCGGTCTCTTCAAGGTATTCGAGGATCACGGCGCTTTCGAAGATGGAATGATCGCCGACCTTCAGGACCGGTGTCTTGCCGAGCGGCGAAATCGCCTGGAACCACTCCGGCTTCTGCGAAAGATCGATATCGATGCGCTTGAAAGGGACGGCCTTTTCCGAAAGCGAAATCACCGCGCGCTGCACATAGGGGCAGAGCGGATGGCTGATCAACGTCAACGAGGGCATGACCGTCACTCCCCCCCAGACATAGTAGAGGGCATCGCCTTCGACGCGTGTCGACAGGAACATGAGGCGCGACCCCTTCGGCGCCGGCCCTTCGACGCGGTCACCTGTCGCCATGTCGAAGGCGGCATTGTGCCACGGGCAGACCAGCCTGCCGCCGCGGCAGTCGAGCGGCCCTCCGAAATGCAGGCATACGTTGGCTGCCGCCCTTATCCGGTCGCCGCTTCGGTAGACATGCAGTTCGCGACCGAAGAAGGGAACAAGGAGGCTGCCCTCGGCGGGGATGTCGGCAACCTTGCAGAGTTCGTGTTTCATGATGGATCTCCTGTGGTTTTCGTGTCAGCCGCGACCGAACTCGAACGCCCTCGAACGGGAAAGAGCGAGGGTTCCGTCGCCGAGCAGAAACTGGACGATGCTCATCGCCAGCAGAAACGCCGGATATTCCCAACCGCCGTTGGGCATGGTGAAGACCCAGCCATTGGCGCCATGGACCCAGATGATGGCGCCGGCCAGAGCCGGCGTAAGCGCAAGCACAACCCATCGGGTCTGCACCCCCAACACAAGCAGGACCCCACCGGCCGCCTCGGCAGCGAAGGTCACGTAGGCGAGCCAGCCGGGCAGGCCGACGTTCACGAAGAACATTGCCGTCCCGGAGAGACCGTAGGTCAACAGCTTGAGAAGGACGCTGTGGGACAGATACATGACACCGAGGCTGAGACGTAGCACCAGCGCGGCGTGATCGGATGGGGTGGCAGCAAACATGATGACTCCATATATATGCATTTGCATGTTGTTTAATGCATTTGCATCTACATGTCAATCTAGATGCAGCTGCATCTTTGTGCTATGAAACCCTCATGGAACAGAAGCCGAGTGATGCCGCCGTTCGCGCCTGGGCGCGCCTGACAAGAGCGCAACAGACCGCCATGGGCGTGATCGAGCAACGCCTGAAGGCCGCAAAGCTGCCGCCGCTCGCTTGGTATGACGTTCTTCTCGAGGTTGAGCGGGCCGGACCGGAAGGTTTGCGCCCCTTCGAACTGGAGAAAGCCATGCTGCTCGCGCAATACAACCTGTCGCGCTTGCTCGGCCGGATCGAAGAGGCCGGGTACATTGCGCGTCAGCATTGCGAAGAGGATGGTCGTGGCCAGATCATCACGATAACCGACGCCGGCAAGGCGGCGCGTCGCGAGATCTGGGCGGTCTATTCTGCCGCGATCGAAGCCGCGGTCGGACAGCACCTTTCCGACGAGCAGGCGAACGCGCTCAGCGAGCTCTTGGAACGGATAACGGGCCGGGGCGGGAAGGAGCGCTCGCCGCGTTAAGTCTCGCCATGCCCGCTGTCGAGTTGCCGCCAAGGCACCCATGTCGACCCGCTTGTCTGAGGGCACGCACCGGCTTTGTTCCTCGAGCCTGATATCTCGGATCTCGCTGCCCTGCAGGGTAGCGCGAACGGCTCGCGATGATCGGATCAGGATTGCTGGTCAGCCTCGAATTCTTCTCCGATCTGACCGGCCGAATGCGCCCGGGCCCGCTCGGGCACGGCATCGTCAGGACATATGGCCATGCTCACTGTGACCACCGATGCTTCCGTCAGGGCGGCAGGTGGCCAACAGGCTCCTATCGCAACCACCGCCGATGCGGCGGGAACACGGAACATTGGTGGCACCGTCACGTTCGGAAGTAGATCTCTGTCGCCCGGAACCGTCCTCCCAGTCTTCTGCATTGAACGATCACGTCGATTGAGAGTCTCAGCAATGCTTCGATGTCTTGACGCTCGAGGTTGTGCCCGCCTTCGGATTCCTTCACGAGCAGGGTCAGTTGCTGGAAGGCGAGCCTTGCAGAGCCGGCGTGGACCGTTGTTATCGATCCCGGGTGACCGGAATTGACATTCCGGATGTAGTAGAAGGCAGTGCCGTCGCGGAGTTCTTGCAACAAGATGCGGTCAGGCCGCATGCGCAGGCTCGATTCCAGCAGCTCTTTCGCGCCGGCGCTCGAGAGCCCCTGGGCGCCCTTGGAATAGAAGAGTCGTACGTGGTTCGCCTGCGGAATTACCAGTTCCGGCGTGTCCTCAATCGAGATAATCCGCTCATCGTCTGGAATGTGCCTGATCAGCGCCTTCGAAAGGGTTGTCTTGGCCGAACCGGTTGCGCCGGAAATGACAATGTTCTTCCGTGCGATAACGGCCTGCCGCAGAAACTCCTTGAAGCGACCGGCACGGTATAACTCGCGCAATTCCACGTCCTGTGTCGCGGTGCCGTCAGCGGCTGCTCGCGTCTCCGCGAAAAACTCCCTCTCATCGAGATCGTCAAGCGTCAAGGCAACGGAGGATGGCTTTCGAATGGTCATGCTGACTGTGCCCCTGGTCGTCGCCGGCGGGATGACGATCTGAATCCGTTCGTCGCCCGGGAGCGTCGCCGACAGGATCGGTCGTGTCTCATCGATCGCCTGATGAGAGAGGCTGGCCACGGCCCGGGCAAGGCGCATCAACTTTTCGAACGAGAGCCCCGGTAGATCATGGATCCGCCACCCATCTGAGCCCTCCGTCAGCACCTGCCCTGGCCGATTTACAATCACTTCGTAGAGCGTCCTGTCGTTGAGGAACGGCGCCAGTGGCGACAACAATTCCCGGACGACGGTCGCGTCGGTGCCCTCGCTCATGCGTCCGACCCTATTTCGTGACGAGAGTGGACTGCGGACTGAAATCGCCGAGCACCGCCCGGTCGAGGACCTTGTTCCTCGGCTCGGTCACCCGCAGTCCATAGACACCGGAAAAGTCGAGATCCCGCGCCACGAAGATCGAGACGAGCTCGCCCTGGTGTTTGTTGAGTGTCGGCGGGATGTTGATCGACTGCTCGACAGCGATGGCGGCGGCCTGTTTCCCTGCGCTGGTCGTGCTCTCGGCGTCGACGTCACTGTCTTGCAGGCGACTGTTCGCATAGCTTGTTGCATCGCCGACGATCGAGAGAAGAAGAGCACTTCCAAATCGCTCCCACCAGTGTGTATCGACATGGCCGTTGACGCCGGCGCGGCCGAGCGCATCCGTCGCCGGGGAGGCCAAGGTGACGATGACGCCGTTCGGCGTCTTTGCCCGGTTCCAGAGCACAAACAGCCGCTTCTGTCCTCGCTGAAGACCGCCACGATATTCACCGACGAATTGGGTGCCCTTCTCCATCAGCACCACCCGGCCATTGTCCGAGAGAACGTCGCGGTTCATCACGCAACTGGTGAAGCCGGGCTGATCCGACGACATCGCCGTTTCCAGGACACAGGGAATTGCGGTACCCATCGCAACGATGAAGTTTCGATTGCCGAGGGTGCCAGCTCGAGAGCCCTCAAGTCGGGTCGGCCGAAGCAACCCGTTGAATCTCTGTTCATCAGCGGTGGTCGTGTCCTGGTCGACGGTTCCATCGAACGGCACAAAATGGGTCTCTGAGGCATTGGGGGTATCCTCGTCCTGGCGATGCGACGTCGCGGTTTTCTGTCCGCCGCTATAGGCCATGACCGGCGCACGGCGCGCGGAATCGAGCAGCGGATCCTCTTGCCTTTCCTCCTCGGCAAGGACGGGCGTCGGCAGCTTCACCTGCCGCTCGGCCTGAACAGGCTCGACTCTATCCTTGGCCGGCTCGAAATTCGCCGTCTGGCGGATGACCACCCGTTCCGCTTTCACGGGGTCCGTTGGTGTTTTCGCGCCACTCATGGACCAGAGCGCGAAGGCGACAAAGGCAATGACGGCCAGTGATACCGCGCCCCGCTTCATGACAGGATTGCTGTCCATTCGCCTGCTCGTGAGGGTCTCTGCGCGTTCGCCGGGTATGCGGCTTCCATCCTCTTCAATCATGGCCGCCTCCTATCGAACCCCGTCGCCGTCGCTCCGCACGACGCGCTCGACCGACGGTGAAGTCGTGTTCGTGTCGGGATTGATGCCAACCCGGTCATAGGCCTCGTTGAAGACGCAGAGCACATCCCCTCCCCGGCGCAGGATGAATTTTCGGCTGATCGCATGGACGAGGGCCAGGTTACCGTCGACCGATTTCGGCACCAGGCTCTCGCTGCCGTCCGAATTCTCGATGTAGATCGCCGGCATTTCCTGATTGCCGACAAAGGCAAAAGTGGTGACCTTGCCGTTGTCGTAAACGGATTGCGGTTCGAGAGCCATGGAGCCTTGCGCCGAATAGCGCCAGTTTCGGGGCCCATAGGCCTCATGAAGAGCGAGCACATCATCGACTTCCTTGGCCTCGGCAACAAGGACACGGGCATGAGCCGCTTGCCGCCGTTGCTCCGCTTCGTCGGCCGGGTATCGGTACTTGACATAGAAATAGGTGTTCTGCCCAACCTCCACAGTCCCATCGCGTACCGTCAGCTCCATCTGATAGCTCCGGGTCGATCCATCCCGGCGTGTCGTGACAACGGAGATATTGGTGACCGGCTGGTTCTCCCGCGGTTTCAGGAAGAGGATGTTCCCTGCTGGAGCAACCTCCCACGCGACACTGTTACCGAGCGCGACATGCGCGATCTCCTCGTCGGCTGCAAACTCGACCTGCACGGAGGACCGCAGCGAGCCGATGATGCGGGTGATGTTGTACGGCTGATAGTCGACAAAGCGCATGCGGCTGTCCTGCGACGCACCGCGCGGGATTTCGAGCGCGAGCGTCGTTGAAGCCGAGCCCGCCAGGAGAAGAGTGAGAATTGCAGCTGTCCGCATCAGTTGATCGCCTCCGGATCGGCCCGGTATTCGCTGACGGCGAAGCCGAGGGGGTTCACCAGCCGGTCGGTCGACGACATCGGCGCGTTCGCGTAAGTGAAAGTGAGCGTCGCAACCCAGTGCGTCGTGCGGACTTCCTCGCCGCGGGTAACCGTGCGCATGTAGCGGACGGAGACGACATTCGGGTTGATCAGCGAGATCGAAGCGATGCTGATGCGCGCAGTGGCGCCGCGTCCATAGGTATTCTGCGGCGATTCCGGATTGCTGCCGCGGTAGAAGGCGGAAAATCGGGCCTGCTCGGGCTGAGTGGACAGGAGTGCGACGGTTCGGAAGTTCTCCTCGGATTCGCTCCAGACATAACCCTCGCGAGCGCGGACATATTTCGCGGAGAAGTACTTGGTCACCGCCTCATCATAGGTGCCGGCGGTCGACGTCAATGCCGAGACCACGTCGACTATGCCCGTCGAATTGTCGACCCGGACAACAAACGGTTCGACCGTCTTCAGTGGTGTGAGACCGGCGACGGCAAATATCGATGCACCGGCAAGGATGCCTGCCACGATGGCGACGGACCAGGCGATGCGCGCCGAGCGCTCGACCTGGATCATGCGATCCTGATCGAAGCGGCGTGCTTTGTCGAAATAGCTCTTGAGCTCGTCTCGCGCGATCATGGTGCTATCCCTCGCAAGGACGATAGGACGAGGCGATATCGACATGGGCGAAGGCCGGCAACTCCTTGCGTTCTTCGCCATAGGCTGTGGCTATGGACGACGACGACGGTCGGGCATCCGAGTGTTCCTGTTTGACGTTGTTATTATCCTCCCACTGCCACATCGAACGATTGAGTGGCCGGCGCGAATGGCCGTCGCATTTCGGGAGCGGATCAGTCACCGACGCGCAACCGCTTAAGACCGCCACCATGGACAGCAGCAGGACTGGTCTGATCATTCGTGAATGGCCTCTTTCTCTTCCGGCGACGAGCGTCATGAACTGGCGTCCTTCGATCTGAGCGTCCGTCCGACGGCGCGCACTCCACGACCGGTGGCGCGGAAGCCACGTGAGGCAGCCCAGGCGAGCGAACTCTCGTGGGCGTCCCGGGCCGCACCGTAGCCGTAGGTCAGCGATGCACCGCCGGCCGCCAAGGCAGAAGCAATGCTCGGAAGCTGGTAGAAGACGTAGAGAGCGGCAAGGCAGATGGCGCAAAGCGCGATCGGCCGCATCAGCACGTCACTGTATCCTTCGATTGCCGTGAATGTGGTGTCGATACAGGTGATCAGCAGCGATCCGATCGCTACGACGAGGACCTGAAGGATCACGAAGTTTGCAAGCTGCCCGATCCATGCCTCGGTGAACCGCCGCGTCGATTGGAACATGGCAAGGGCCACGAAGATCGGACCGATCGCCAGCACGATGGCGAGCGCCAGCCGCGCGTAGAGCGAAACGATGTAGCCGATGGCGGCAACGAGGAAGCTGGCAGCGAGCACCATCGCCCCGCAGATGCCCGTGACGACATCGACGGGCCAAGAGCCCCGCGCCCAGATCTCCTTTGCAGAACTCTGCCCCTTGTCGAGCAGACTGTCGAAGGCTGAGGCGCTCGGCGCCGCGCCGGTATTGAGCGCCTGCGAGATCTCGCGCGGGAGCAGGTCGAAGAATGTGTTCGTGACGTAGGTCTGATAGTGATCGGCATTCTTCACCAGCATCACGATGATAGCGAGCTTGATCACCCGAAATGCGAAGTCGAGGATCGGCTCCTGGACGGAGCCGCGAAGCACAAGGTATCCGTAAAGGACGACGTAGAGTGTCACCCCGGCCGTTAGAGGATTCGAAACCCAATCGGAGATGTTCGAGGTTCCATCGGAAACAAAGGTCTCGAGTGGCGTCTTGAACTGTTGGTCCACAAAGGCAAATACCTGGTACATGCCTCAGCCTCCCGGTGCCTTGCCCATTATTCCGAGACGCGCCTTGAAATCCGCGGCGGCGGCATTCTGGCAGTTCGGCGTATCACCCAACTCTCCCGGGTTGTTACGGCATTTGCCAACCCACTCGGCAAGCAACGCCTCGTCGGCCATCAGTTCTTCCACCGTATAAACACGCTCTGCATCTTCCGAGCAGCAGCCGGCCAGAAGAGCGAGAAAAATGGATACGAACCACGATCTCATTGGAGGGCTGCCCCCATCGCATCCATGCGCTTGCGCCAGTCCTCGGCCTTGCGTTGCTCACCGATCTGAACCTGCGCCTGCTGAATCATGCGGAGCCCCTCCATCCGCAGCACGTCCGCCTGAAGGAAGGCCTGCTCGGCTTGAAGCCGCGCCTGAAGATCGGCGATATCCTTGGCGTCGCTTGCCGTCGATATTTCCTCGCGCAACTGATCGATCCCATCGATGCGCCTGGTCACCGCATCGTAGATCTGCTGCCCGAGGCTCATCTGCCCGGCGTTCCTGTTTTGAATGCGGGTTAGCTCCTGCGCATAGAAGTCATCGGCGCTGGTCCGGTACGTCGAATTGGTCTCGACGAATTTCGAAGCGGTGTCACTGAAGACGCCCGTGCCATTTCCGTTGAACAGCTCCTCGATGGCACCGAAGTCCTCAGGCAGCGCCTTGCGGATCGCTGGATCGTTCAGGACGCCGGCGACATCGGCCATGTCAGTCAGTTTGTTGAGCGAGCCGTAGAGTTGCTGCGCCTGCTCGATCTGCTGATTGAGGGCATCGAGCTGCGACTTGAGCTCGGCGATCGTCTCGATGTGCTTGACGATTGCAGTCTGGTCGATCACCGGAATCCCCTGCCCCGCCGCCGCGCTGGCCGTAAGGACGAGCGCGGCAGCAAGCGCTTCGCCGTGAAATTGGAAGAAAGTCATCAACTCGCACTCCTTCTTTCATGGAAAACCGGAAGCCAATCCTTGGGACAGTCGCCGACCTCGCCGCGGATGGCATCGGCAAGTTCGACATTGGCGGTGCGGCCGGAGAGGATGGCGAGCTCCTCGTCGAAGCCGTTCAGGTCCAGTTCGGCGACGACGCTGTTGTGTCCCTGTTTGAGGATGAACCGGCGGCTCTCGATGGAGAGCTCGCGCGCGATCAACTCGTATTCGCGTTCCGTCAGCTTGAATCCATCGACATAGTCGGCATGATTGCCGCGGGAGTTCGGCAGGAAAATCTGCGTCGGGCATTGCTCGATGATCGTGTGGGCGATTGGCGAGACGATCGCGTCGCGCGGGCTCTGCGTGGCAAACAACATGAGGCCGTTCTGTTTGCGGATCGTCTTGAGCTTGTTCTGGGCGAGGTCGCGAAACCCTTCATCCTGGAGCGCTTTCCAGAACTCGTCGATGACGATGATAATCCGCCGGCCGTCGATCAACTGCTCGACGCGATGGAAGAGATAGGCCATCAGAGGTGTGCGGATTTCCTCGTTGTCGAGGAAATCGGTCATGTCGTAGCCGGCGAACTTGCCGCCAACGCCAAACTCGCCGAAGCCGATGTCCTCGATGCCGTTGTCGAAGACCCAGCCGAGCGGCCCTCCCCTTTCCCACCGCCGCAGCCGCGCGGCAATACCTTCGGGATCAGTGTTGTTGAGGAAGGTCCTTAGCGCCCCGATCGTGCGGCGCTCCACCGGAAGATCGGAAAGGCCGTCGATCGCGGAGGCGATATCATGGAGTTCGCCAACGCTCAGTTCCCGGGACAATGATCCCACAAGCTTGCCGACCCAACGCGTCAGGAACACTTTGTTGCCCGGCGTGAGTTCAAGGGCCTTAAGGGGCGCGCAGCCGGTCGGCACGCCGTTCTTGAGGGGTCGGTAGGTGCCGCCTGCGGCGCGCACGAAGAGATCAGCTCCCCTGTCCTTGTCGAAGAACACCACATGCGGATCGTGCTTTCCAAGCTGCGACAGCATGAAATTGAGAAGCACCGTCTTGCCGGCGCCGGATGGCCCGCAGACGAAGGTGTTGCCGAGATCGCCGTAGTGGAAATTGAAATAGTATGGCGATGCGGATGCCGTCTTGAGCAGTGCCACGGCGGGACCCCACTCGTTGCCGTCTTTCTGGCCGACCGGATAGGAATGGAAGGGCGACAAGGCGGCGAAATTCCGTGAGGTGATTGCGCCGGAGCGGGCACGATAGCGGAAGTTGCCAGGTAACTGCGCCCACCAGGCCGCCTCAAGGCCAAGATCCTCGCGTGCAACGACAGCGCCACCGCTCGTCAGGCCCGCACGCGCCTGGGCAAGATTGTCGGTCAGCTCCTTCACTGAAGGGGCGAAGACGGCAAGCGTCAGGTGATGCTCGCCCAGCACGAACCGGTTGGACTCAAGGTCGTCCATCGCCTCGTCAAGCTCATCGATCTGCGAGGCCGCCTTGTCGCCACTGCTGACCATCTGGTTCTGCTTGCGGCCCATAATGGTCCGGGCATCGACCTTCGAGACGAAGGAGAAGGATTGCGAGAGGATGAGTTCGAACGGACTGGTGAGCACGCTATCCAGCATGCCCGCCCGGGTGCGGGCTGGATATTCCTTGAAGCTCAGCATGCCGGCGTAGCGGCTGTCGGCCTCGTTGCGAATTTCGGTCGTCTCGCGGCCGAAGATGACACGATCCGAATAGATCGCGGAAGCGACGCGTCCCTCCGTCAGCGGGATCTGCTCACGCCGGCCGCCGACGAGTTGATGCAGCACTTCGCTGGGCTCTGAGAACAGCAGACCGTCGTGCTCGTAGACGGAGAGCACCCGGGGTTCGAAGCGCTTCAACGCGGCCTTGACGTCGACGACCGCATCCCGAAGCTGCTTCAGGGCTTCCTCGTCCAGTTCGGCATGAGTGCGGCGGGCACGCCGCAGCCGCGACAGCAGCGTCGCCGCCCTGTCAGCCGGGTCTCGAGCGGGGGAAAGAATGACTGTCAGATAGAGGTCGTTGCGAAACAGATCCTCGCAGACCAGGCGCTTACGGTACTTGTCATCGAGCGCGGCCGAAAAGGCGGTCGTGAAGGTTCCCTCGGGGTAGTCACTGTCCCGGCGGCGAATGAGATGGGTCCACAAGGAAAGCCGTTCGTCGGCGATGTTCCGGTAGAGCGTGTTGAGGTCCCGATTAAGAGCGTTAAGGTCATGAACGTCCGCGGTTTCGAACGAGACGCCTTCGAGCGCGATCATCACCATCAGCGCCCTGGAATCGAGCGCGATCGTCGATTGGTCGACATGGCGGATATAGGGGATGAAGGTCTCCGGACCGAGCTCGCGAGACCTGAGCGTGGTGAGGTCAGGCATAATCAAGGTCTCTTTCGTCATAGCGGCGGGCGAGCCTCAGCGGCGACAGCGAGGCGCCGCCCCAATAAGAGCCGTTGCGGGACCGGCCGCGCGTCTCCACCCAGACCAGCAGGATTCGGAACATGTTCTGGTCGTGTTTGACGAGCGCGCGGAAAACCAGATGAAAGACGAGGCCGACAGCCAAGTAGGCGATCGAGCCGGCGATGATGTAGAGGATCGTCGTGAGCATGATGTTCAGCCCCATCGCTTCCATTGTCACGCCGGCGATCATTGCCGGCCGGGTGCAGGCAATGAACAGCGTGTCTTCCTCGAGCGTTGGCTGTGCGGGCGGCATGCGCTCAGCTCCCGACAATGGTGTTTACAAGTTCGGTGGCGCCGAAGATGCCGCCAATGCCGATGATCCAGAATCCGGCCCGTCTCAGATCCATGTAGCCGAACATCCAGGCAATGCAGATCACGATCACCGCGATCACAGCCAGCAGCTTGGCGATGTTGCCGGTCAGCATGTCGACGATGTTCTGCAGCACGGTCTCGATGCCGGCGGCTTGCGCGAAAGCCGGTTCGACCATGATGGCCACTGTGGCGACGGCCATCAGGGTCGAGGCGGCGACTGGACGGATACGGGAGGTCAAGGTCATTCGCTCTGCTCCATTTGACTGTTTTGAAACACGAGGACGGAAGACCTCCGTCGCAGACTGAAAACGTCCCATGATGGCGCCGATGCCGTCTCGTCTGCTCGCCGGTCGGTGGTTGCTGTCTCGACCGCGACTTCGACCGGGCTCTCTTCGGTGTTGCCCCCGCCCTGCCCGCCATCTCCAATCATGACAGTCGCAAGCGCTCTACCGAGCCGGTTCACCTCCTCTTCGACCTGATCGTCGTAGTGGACCAAGGAGCCGACGGAGGGATTGCCTCGGCCGTAGTAGGATTGCAGCATCAACTGGTCAGCCTGGTCGGAATCCGCTCCGGCCTTCACTGCGAGACGGTAATATTCGTCGAGCAGTGTCGCCGTCGCCTGAATGTTTCGACACGGATCGAATGCCTCGGAAATTCTGAGGTTCAGCTTGCGGAGTTGCTCCGTGCTAATACCGCCGAGGCCGAGCTGAATATCCTGGCGCTCGGCCGCCAGCGACGTTGCGATCTCGATCGCTTCCGAGTTGGACGAGGGCTTTCGCGAGAGCGGGGCGGGGTCGGTGATCCGGATGGCAAACGGGTCGAAGCCGCTTTCAAGACTGACGACACCAGCCAGGGTGTCGGCCGCGACGGTCGGCGCACAATTTTGTGCAAGGTCGAGGAACGCAATGGGCATGGCTCAGTACCACACCCGTTGGCGCCCGATCCCGTCGATTGTCACATCGACATAATGCGGTTTCGAACGGAGATGCGGCTGTCTCGTCACATAGCGCCGACATGCGCGTTCCCCGTCCCCGATGCGCCGCGCTGTGATGGGTTCTGCGCGATCTCTGTCTGGAGAACATTCGGGATCCTTCACGAGTTGCGGTGTGATCGACACACAGCTTGCCTCCCGTCCGCGATCACCAAAGCGAAGCGAAAGCCTGTAGCCTTCGTCGCAGTAGAGAGGCTCGTAGCCTGGCCTGGATGCCCGGAACCCCACGCCGGTGCAGACCGGAAACGGATGCCCTTGCGCAAGTTCACGCCACAATCTCTCGACGGGTGGACGGCATTCGGCAAATTGCGTCGCGCCTCCGGGATTGGAGAGACACAGGATCACCTGGCATCCCCAATCGCCTGCGCGCGCGTTGCCGCCAGGAACGAGATGTGATGAACTGGCAATGGCCAGCGATACGAACCACCCAACACGAAGGCTCCTCATATGCCACACCCTCCGAGACCGGCGTGCCGTCCATGACCGCAGCGATCGCTCGGCATCTGCTCAATTTAAACAGCCTTATATTATGCAGTTAAACAAATGACAAGCACCCTCGACGCCCAATGGCACAATCTCGCCTTCTCGGCCTTCATATTTCGGGAGATCCTAGACAATCCTCTCGAGGACGAAACGCCCCAATCGCGTCTGAAGCAGATTGGCATGATGAGTATTCTCTACATCATGCATCAGGGGCATCAGGCGTTAACTATTTCAAACATAACAGAAAAAACAAAGCTTACGCGCACAGGGGTTGTGGAAACGATCGACCCGCTGGTAAAGCGCGGGCTGTTGACCGAGACATTTGTGAAGAACTCAATGGGTCGCGGCAAAGCACGTCAGTTTGAGATTGCTCCGCAGATATTTGAGAAGATTCGCAGCTTTCAGCCCGCTTAGCACACGAGGACCACGGCAACAGATCCGCTTAAACTACCTTGCCATAAAATATTAAATTGTAGTTTAAGCGGGCAGCCAGCGACGCCGAAACACCAGGCACAGCCCCATTGTCGAATTTGCAGAAGCCGGTCGCCAACGCTTCAAAGCAAAGCCGATGCGCATCGATGCGTCCATTCTCCCCAAAAGTGAGGAGAGACACCGGCGATACCGCGCCGGAAGATTGCGGAACAGCGCGACACGTTTTGCGGGTGCTCCATGTCGATCTCGAACTGCTTTCCATTCGATTCCTTAACGCCTCCTAATCACGTCTTCTCCCGTCCATTGCGGGTCGGCATTGGCAGGGCAACTGGTCACCACGGCGAGCTTCTTCAGGGTGTCTTTTCCGACGAGGCAGGCAGGCTCCACCGAGCACTCCTGACATTGCCTTGCCATCGGGCCGAGTCGATCGTGACATTCTGGCCGGACGACGGGGCGGCGATCCGCACGCGCCCGGATGGCCGCGACAAGGCCGCCAAGGCCGCAACTCTGGCATTCCAGGAGTTGGGATATTGGGACGCGCGCGGATCCCTGACGATCGAGACCAGCATTCCGGTGGGCTATGGCTATGGGTCGTCGACCGCTGATGTCATTGCGGCGATACGGTCGGCTGCCGCCGCGGCAGGCGCAGAACTTCATCGCCAGGCGATTTGCCGACTGGCCGTCGCTGCGGAGACGGCGAGTGACGCCATCGTCTTTGGCGAACAAGCCGTCCTTTTTGCGCAGCGAGAAGGGACCGTATTCGAGTATTTTTCGGGGGAGTATCCTCCACTGTATGTGGTTGGCTTTGTCTCACGCGACGACCCGCCGGTAGATACACTTTCAGCAATGCCTGCAAGATACGACCCTTCGGAAATCGAAAGTTTCCGCGTCTTACGTGGCCTTGCACGCCATGCGATCCGGGAGGGCGATGCAGGACTGCTCGGTCAGGTCTCCACTGCCAGCGCCCGGATCAGCCAACGTCATCTACCCAAGCGCCATTTTGACCAACTCCTGAAGATCTCAGACGAAGTCGGTGGCTGCGGCGTGCAGGTTGCCCACAGCGGAAATCTCATGGGCGTTCTGATCGACGCGCGCGACCCGCATGCCGCTCGCCGCGCGACGGCGGCCGCTGCCCTTGCTCGCGAGTGTGGTTTTGTTGACGTCCTCCGCTTTTCCGTAAACGTCGATGGAATACCGTTGTGGGGGTAGCGATGATCAGTGATAGTTTTCTTGCCGCCTATGAACAGCCACAGATCGTCGGTCTGAGGCGGAACCTATATGCAGCCCAGTTTCGCCTGATGAAGCTTCTACCGGCCCGCTACATTCTCGAACGCGCAGAGGCAAATGGCGTGTTGCGGCCCGGTGGACACGTCGTCGAGACGAGTTCCGGCACGTTCGCCATGGCGCTGGCCATGCTGTCTGCTGTCCGAGGCTACAGCCTGACAATCGTCAGCGCCGCGACCCTCATGGACACGGCCTACAAGGAAAGACTGGAACAACTTGGCTCCACCGTTCTCCTTGTTGAGGACGAATACCGCACCGGCGCGCAGGAAAGTCGCCTCGCAGAGCTGCATCGCACCCTTGAAAACACACCGGGTGCCTTCTGGCCAAGACAATACGACAACCCGGAAAATCCGCATTCCTATTCGCGCCTCGCGGCTCTCATGGTCGAAAGAGTCGGACGGATCGATTGCGTCGTTGGGTGCGTAGGCTCTGGCGGATCCCTCAGTGGCGTGACGTCCTATCTCCGGTCGCTTTTTCCCGATGTGCGCTCCATAGCGGTCGACACGAACAACAGTGTTCTCTTCGGCCACAAGGCGGGACCACGTCTGCTACGCGGACTGGGCAACAGCATCCTTCCGAAGAACCTGAATCATGCGCTTATAGACGACGTCCATTGGGTTGGAGCATACCCGGCATTCAGTGCGACAAGAAACCTCTATCGCAGTCGTGCGATGTTCGTCGGCCCGACGAGCGGGGCCGCGACACTTGTCGCGGACTGGTATGCGCGGACGCATCCGCAGGACATCGTCGCCGTCATCATGGCGGATGAAGGACACCGCTACCTGTCTACGGTCTACTCGGACGATTGGTTGAATTCTCAAACTGGCTGGCCCGCAACGACACAACCCGAGCCGACGGAACTCGGAGAAATCAAGGCGGCGGGCGAAGCGGACTGGACATGCATGAGATGGGCGAGACGGCCGCTAGGATCACTCGCTTAGCACATCTACCCCTATCTCGTGGCACGACTACCTCGCGGTGACGGGCTTGACGGCGGCCGCGCATGTGTCCCGAGATAGGACGTTGTTCCAGGCGACCGTCTGGCGCTTCCCCGTCTGTAAATTCGGCAGTCCATGCGAGAGGTCGCCGGACGCTAAACCAAGAAGCCCGCCGCACCACCGAAGAACCGGTACTACCTGAGTTCGAGCAGGCTCACCCCCACAAACAGCCCGACAACGGCCACCACGAGCAAGACCGCCTGCACTCGCGTCCAGGGCCTGCTGGTGTAGTCGTTTTCCGGGCCGGGCGACTTGTCCCAACCACTCGCCATCACCATACCTCCTGTCGCAGACCCGTTCCGTTCCAGACTACAACGCCTTGCCGAGCGAAACAAAGGGCCTATCAGCCTCGGGCGACGGGGCCGACCTGCCCTGCCCCAACTTGCGGCTCGGTGATCACCTCGACCACTTCCCGCAGGCGGATAAAATCGCCGAGCTTGCCGTCGAGGTCGTTGAACAGAGAAACGAGCGCCTGCGGCGTCACCGGCACCGTCTCCATTCGGACGATCTTCATGTCCGGTAGCGGGTCGTCGCGATCCTTCTTGGCGAGCAATTGTCGGCGGAAGGTCACGACATCCCGCCGCGCCTTGTCCTGCGTGTCGTAGAAGCGGCGGCTCGTCCTCGTCAGGTCGTCGCCGTAAACATAGGTGTAGATACTGCAACTCACTGCCTGCTGCGTGTCCATGGCGGCTCCCCTTGGTGCGAGGCGGGGATCAATGGAAACGCGGGATGGCAGATCCTGCTTCAACCGGTTTCCAGAGCATTCGCGGTGCGCCCCCGCGTCCTTGCTCATTGACCCCTGGTGATCGGGGAGTTGCAAACCGTCACGAAACGGCCCTGTGGCCTTTAGTTCGGAGAACCTGTTGCATACGCCACAGGCTCCCCGACCATAAAGGTCAAGGAGTGTGGTGCCGAACCGACCGGCACCCGTGTCTTCGTGAGGGGTTTGCACGCCCCAAGGCAGCTGCGTATCTGCCTCGGCAGGAATCCTAATCGCAAACGGGATCGGCTTGCAAGGCGTTTGCCGCACAACGCTCAGGCTCTGGTCTCCCTCGGGGCTAACCATCGTCGTCAGCGCGGTTTTTGATGGCGGCTATTTCTCGGAGCGTCGCGCCTCCCAGTTTCGGAGGAAGCGCAGTCATGCTACGGCACTCTCGCGCGGTGTTCTGCCGAAAGATGCCAAGCGCCGCTTTGTCCAGGCAAACTCGATAGTGTCGCCTTTGGGGCCGCAAGCTGAAGTTTCGCTGCCGGGGCATCACCAAGACAAGCGGACATCATTGTCTTTACCGTCAGTGGTCCGGGTTCGGCCCATAGAGGACATCGTCCTAAGCTAACGCTGAACTGTTTCTGCAACTGGTTCGGCTGGCGGTCTCGGCTCGAGGTCACTCGGGCACAACAAGCGGCCGCAGTGCATCGATCAATGAGGTAGGACCATAGCGAACCTCGCCGGCGTTCGGCGAAATCTCGACCAGACCACCCTTATTCTTGATCGTGTCCCGGCGAGTGGTGTAGCTGGGTGATAGCGAAGCCGC
>NZ_JBLQTA010000019.1:0-85940 GCF_048159625.1 Ciceribacter azotifigens
CATCCTAATTGACGCTGCGTCTCACCTTGTTTGCCGCGCTGCACGCGCAGATAGTCGAAGACCGCCAACACCGTGCCGAAGAGGGACCACGGCCAGCGCAAGAAGAGGAAGGCCATGCCTTCCCAGGAAAGGATCTTTGCGTCCGCGGGGCGAAACAACCCTGTCCAGCGCCACCAGTAGGCCAGGATAAGAACCACCGTCGAGACCGGAAGCATATGCGCCATGAAATCCACATAGGTCACGTTTGCCATCGGCGCACCGCTGACCAGCGCATAGATCGGCATCAGGTACATAATCGGCATTATGAGGGAAAATCGCGGGTACCAGAGCTGCGAGAACAGGAACTCGAACAGGATGCGCCCACGAAGCTTCGGCACGTAGGCCGGCGAGTATTTCAGGAGGATCGTCATCAGGCTGCGCGACCACTGGAATTCCTGTACGACAAGGTCGCTGAAGATGTCCGGTCCCGCGCCGTGCGCGATCGCGTTGATGGCATGAACCCCGCGCCAACCGCCCGCATTGAACATCAGCGTGGTGGAGTGGTCCTCGGCCAGTTCCGGACCCAGCCCGCCGATCTGTTTTAGCGCTGCCGTGCGCACGGTATAGTGCGAGCCGATGCAGATCGGGGCCCAGCCCGCATTATAGCCGGCCTGCAACGCCCCATGCAGGCTCGCCTCGGCATAGAGCCGTGCTCGCGCTGACCAGCTCTCCGAAGCATTGGTGTCGCAGATGCTGGGCGCCGACACGTAGCCGACCTTCGGGTCGAGGAACGGGGTTACTGCGTGCTTCAAGTAGCCGGGAGACGGTATGTGGTCCACGTCGAACTGGGACACGATATCATAGCGGCTGTAGCCGTAGTGATCGTAGAAATAGGCGAGATTGCCCTCCTTGCAGCGGGCCCGTCTGGGCCAGTCGGGCCGCTGGTATTCCTCGACCCCGTGCCTGGTCGAGACCTGAATGCCATGTTTGCGACACCAGGCGAGCGTTTCCGCGTCGGGCTTCTCGTCGGCGAGCCACACGTCGTGCCGCACGCCCTCCTGGTTCAGCGCTCCGAGCAAGGTCTTCTGCGCGACGCTCAGCGGCTCTGATGGAGCCTTGGCGACGACGGCAGCGATCCGCCAGTCCGCTGGCACTTCCAGGTTTTCCGAAGGTATCTTTGCGAAGGCGAAGATGAAGATGAAATAGGAGGGGATCAATGTGACCCATGACAGCGCAATGGTGACTGCGATGAAGCGCGGGTAGCTCTCGATGTGAGCGGGGTCGAACCACCATTCGGCGAGATGGACGACGCAGGCTAACCATACGAGTATGCCGGTCCAGTTGACGGCCTTTTTCCATCCGGAAAACACGGGCTGCAAGAGCTGTCGCTCCACTATCGGGCCCTTTAATTGGTTGGCATCGTCACTGACACGCGGTATCGCGCTCATTGCGTCCGTCCTTCACCGAGCTGAGAGAACTACGCCACGGTATCGACCGTGCCCGTCAGCACGCGGAAATAGTCGATGGTAGGGCGAAGCCCGTCCCCGATATCGACTTTCGGCCGCCAGCCGAGCAGTGCCGTCGCCCGCGTGATGTCTGGGCAGCGGACCTTTGGGTCGTCGACAGCATTCGCCAGATGCACGATGCGTGACTGGGACCCTGTTGCAGCGAGCACGAGTTCGGCCAATTCCTTGATCGCGATCTCGTGGGGGTTGCCGAGGTTGACCGGCTGCGAATGATCGCCATCGAGTTCCATCAGCCGCAAGATCCCGTCGATCAGATCGTCGACGTAGCAGAAGGACCGGGTATAGCTGCCGTCCCCGTAAACCGTCAGGTCCTCGCCTGCCAGCGCCTGGACGATGAAATTGGATACCGCCCGGCCATCATCGGTGCGCATGCCAGGCCCATAGGTGTTGAAGATGCGCGCAACCCGCACGTCGGCACCGCGGACCCGGTGATAGTCGTGGAGCAGCGTCTCTGCACAGCGCTTTCCTTCATCGTAGCAGGCACGGGGTCCCATTGTCTTCACGTTGCCGTTGTAGCTCTCCCGCTGAGGGTGCTCCAGCGGGTCGCCATAGACCTCAGAGGTTGAGGCGTGCAGCAATCTGGCATCGTTTGCCAGAGCCAACTCAAGCATGTTGCGTACCCCGAGAACACTGGTGAGTACCGTTTTAATGGGATCCGCCTGATAAGCGGGCGGCGAGGCCGGACACGCGAGATTGAAGATGCGATCGACTTTCAGTGTCACCGGTTCACATACGTCGTGGCGCAGGAAATGGAAGCGCTCATGCCGCTGGAGTTCATCGACGTGCTGCGGCATGCCCGACGTCATGTCATCAAGGCAAATAACCTCATCGCCCTGCGATAACAGCCGATGACACAAATTGTACCCCACGAAGCCGGCGCCGCCGGTGACTAGCGAGACTCTGCGAGCAGCCATACTCAACTCTCCTTAGTCGAGAGGGGACCCCGGGCTTGAAACGGTGTCTGTTCGATTAGACTATGGTCTTATGCTAAATTAGCAATACCTTTCATTCTTTGACATCGGTCAAGTTGTCTGGATTGTGACAACGTATGGCAGGAACGGAGTGCGTTCGCCAAGTTTTCCGGGCATTGAACCGCAGTTCAACTTTTCCCATCCGCAGTCAATTTTGTCCCTAGAGAGCGGGCCACGCGGTTGCAGTTCAGCACGGGCTTTTCCAAATCCCGATTCGAATATCCTGGCAGAGTTGCAACTTGAACGGTGTCGAATGCCGTCGATATGGACCTCGGGACTTCATGAGCCTTCTCCGATTGAGACCCGCAGGGCGTCTCAAGTTTTCTGTGTCCCCTGGTCCAGCATGATGGGTTCACTCCAGTCACCCTGCCAGAGGGGGGCAATGTTCCACGCCGAAACACACACTCGTCGTCACTCTCAGCTACTGATCCTATTTAGTGCAGGCGGGCTGGGGACCGTAACCATCGGAATGTCGCTTCGGCTGGCTGGCCCGCAGGCCGCAACGGCTTCAGGTCTTTGCTGGTATTTCCAGATGCCGAGCTACGTGGTCTGCAGCTTTGTTGCGGGTATGCTCGTGGACCATCGGCTAGGGTGTCAGTTCGTGCTCCTCGGCGAGCTTGGCGGCATAGTTGACCGGCGCTCCCAGGAACAGAGGCTCGCGCTCATCCTTCGTCCCACTGTTTACGACCACGGCGGGCCCGCTATCCACACCGACACGGACGCAGGTGGAGTAACGGCCGTTTTCGGTGGTCCGACCAACTTCCTCGATCGCCCGCTTCACGGCATCCGCGAACGTCAACGCCCGTTCGGCACGTTCATTCTCGTTTCCCGGCGCCGGAGGTGAGACAATGAACGCGTGCATACGGGCACCATGAAAGTCCACCCGTTGAGCTTCGAATTCCTCGGCGACCTGATCGCACGCTGCATAATTGAGGTGGAGCATCGATAGAACTCTACGATGGCTCGCCTCTGTCTCACGCTCGCGCTCGATCATCGCGGCCGCAAAGTCCAGCATCTGAATGTAGACGTGAACACCGTCTACGAGGATCGCGGCATCCGGCGGAACGTCGAAGATCAAGGGCTCCGCCCGTCCACCGCGGTTCATCCCCGCCTGGATCGAAGACTTTCGCGCACTCATGTAACCTTGGTCAAAGTTCCTGAGGTTGATCGCGGTGGCTGGCGCACTGGCACGGAACGATCGAATTCGCTGAAGACTCGTGTGTCGGGACCAACTCATTACAACTTCCTTCTCGTTCGCCGTGTGGCCGTTCTGAGTGCTGCATGTTGCCTGGTAGCGTAAAGGTGGCTGAGCCTACTTCTACGATTGGTTCACTATTTGTTCCTTGAGGCATTTTCCGGGCACCTTTCGGTGCCCGGAAAGATCACGTCTGCGACAGAAGCTGCTCTTTGTGACAAAGTTTACGTCAAAATGGCAAAGTTCATGTCATCCCACATCGTCGGCGAGTGGTTCATCCTCAGCTGCAGCCGCTCGTGGCACCACACGTGTCGCACTTCTCGCAGGTGCCGTTGCGCACCATGGTGAAGTTCTGGCACTCCGAGCACATGTTGCCGGTGTAGCCTTGAGCGATCGAGCGCATGCGGCGCTCGGCCTCGACCTTCTTCGCCTCCGCCTTGGCCGATGCCGCGTCGGCGGCGGCCTTGTCGGAGAAGAGGGCGGTCTTTTCCTGGCCGGCCTCGTCGGTCACCGTCTCGGCCTCGATCTCCTCGGCGAGTTCGGCGGCGCGCTCCTCGTAGTCCCGCTTGAAGGAGACGATCTCGGAGGTGGAGATCGCCACCGTCGTGTCGAGCTTGCGGGCGGCGGAGCCGGCGAATGCCGTCACGTTGCCGCCGGCGGATGCCTTGGCGGGAGCGGCCGTCGAGGCACCCTTCGGCTCGGAAAGCGACCGGTCGACGCCCGTGCCGCCGACCAGCGTCGGCTTGTAGCCGCGGGTCCAGCCGGTGGAGACGAGGTTGGTCTTGCCTTCCTTGATACCCTTGCCGAGCGCGGTGTTGGAGAAGTCCGACGTATCGACATGGGCGAGATCGTGGCGGCCGAGATAGGAGACGGCGAGTTCGCGGAACACGTAGTCGAGGATCGAGGTCGCGTTCTTGATCGCGTCGTTGCCGATGACCATGCCGGCCGGCTCGAACTTGGTAAAGGTGAAGGCCTCCACATATTCTTCCAGCGGCACGCCGTACTGCAGGCCGAGCGAGATGGCGATGGCGAAGTTGTTCATCATCGCACGGAAGGCGGCGCCTTCCTTGTGCATGTCGATGAAGATCTCGCCGAGGCGTCCGTCACCGAATTCGCCGGTGCGCAGATAGACCTTGTGGCCGCCGACGGTTGCCTTCTGGGTATAGCCCTGGCGGCGGTTCGGCAGTTTCTCGCGTTCGCGGGTGACCCGCTCGATGACCCGCTCGATGATCTTTTCCGTGACCGTCACCGCCTGGGCGGCGGCCGGCTGCTGGATCAGATCCTCGATGGCGTCCTCGTCTTCCTCGTCCTCGACCAGCGCGGAATTGAGCGGCTGCGAGAGCTTGGAGCCGTCGCGATAGAGCGCGTTCGCCTTCAGCGCGAGCTTCCAGGAGAGCATGTAGGCGCTGCCGCAATCCTCGACGGTCGCCTCGTTCGGCATGTTGATCGTCTTGGAGATCGCCCCCGAGATGAACGGCTGGGCGGCCGCCATCATGCGGATATGGCTTTCGACCGAGAGGTAGCGCTTGCCGATCTTGCCGCACGGATTGGCGCAGTCGAAGACCGGCAGATGTTCGGCCTTGAGGAAGGGGGCGCCTTCCAGCGTCATCGCGCCGCAGATGTGGATGTTGGCGGCCTCGATCTCTTTCTTCGAGAAGCCGACATGCTCCAGAAGGTTGAAGCTCATGTCGGAAAGCTGCTCGTCGGTGACCTTCAGCGTCTCCTTCAGGAAGTCGGCGCCGAGCGTCCACTGGTTGAAGGCGAACTTGATGTCGAAGGCGCTCTTCAGCGCGGCGTTGACGGCGGCGATCTTGTCGTCGGAGAAGCCCTTGGCTTTCAGCGTGCCGGGGTTGACGCCCGGAGCCTGGTTGAAGTTGCCGTGGCCGACCGCATAGGCCTCGATCTCGGCGATCTGGCTTTCGGAATAACCGAGGGTGCGCAGCGCTTCCGGAACGGCGCGGTTGATGATCTTGAAGTAACCGCCGCCGGCGAGCTTCTTGAACTTCACCAGCGCGAAGTCGGGCTCGATGCCGGTGGTGTCGCAATCCATGACGAGGCCGATCGTGCCGGTCGGCGCGATGACCGAGACCTGGGCATTGCGGTAGCCGTGCCTTTCGCCGAGTTCCAGTGCCTTGTCCCAGGCGGCGGTCGCATGGGCGATGAGCGCCGGGTCGGTGCATTCCGCATGAACGAGCGGAACCGGGTTGACCGACAGGCCCTCATAACCTTCGGACAGGCCATGGGCGGCGCGGCGATGGTTGCGGATGACGCGCAGCATGTCGTCGCGGTTCGGCTGGTAGCCCGGGAAGGGGCCGAGTTCCGAGGCGATTTCGGCAGACGTCGCATAGGAAACGCCGGTCATGATCGCGGTCAGCGCACCGCAGATGGCGCGGCCTTCGGCGGAGTCGTAAGGGATGCCCGAGGACATCAGCAGGCCGCCGATATTGGCGTAGCCGAGGCCGAGCGTGCGGTATTCGTAGGAGAGTTCGGCGATCTGGCGCGACGGGAACTGTGCCATCATCACCGAGATTTCGAGGACGACGGTCCACAGCCGTACGGCGTGTTCATAATCGCCGATCGCAATCTTGCCGGTCTTCGCGTCCTTGAACTGCAAAAGGTTGAGCGAGGCGAGGTTGCAGGCCGTGTCGTCGAGGAACATGTATTCCGAGCACGGGTTCGATGCGCGGATCGGACCGGCGGCCGGGCAGGTGTGCCAGTCGTTCATCGTCGTGTTGAAGTGCAGTCCGGGATCCGCCGACGCCCAGGCGGCATAGGAAATCTTTTCCCACAGGTCGCGCGCCTTCAGCGTCTTCATGACGCGGCCGTCCTTGCGGGCGGTCAGGTTCCATTCGCCGTCATTCTCCACGGCACGCAGGAAGTCGTCCTTCAAGGAGACGGAGTTGTTGGAGTTCTGGCCGGAGACGGTGAGATAGGCCTCCGAATCCCAGTCCGTGTCGTAGGTCTTGAACTCCATGTCCTTGTAGCCCTGCTGGGCGAACTGGATGACCCGCTTGATATAGCTTTCGGGAACCTGGTCCTTCTTGGCGGCGCGGACTTCGCGCTTCAGTGCCGGGTTCTTGTTGGGATCGAAGCAATCTCCATTGTCGGCCTCGCAATTGACGCAGGCCTTCATGATCGCCTTCAGGTGCCGGGCGACCATCTTCGAGCCGGTGACGAGGGCGGCGACCTTCTGCTCTTCCTTGACCTTCCAGTCGATGTATTCCTCGATATCCGGATGGTCGATGTCGACGACGACCATCTTGGCGGCGCGCCGCGTGGTGCCGCCCGACTTGATGGCGCCCGCAGCACGGTCGCCGATCTTGAGGAAGCTCATGAGGCCGGAGGACTTGCCGCCGCCCGAAAGCTTCTCGCCTTCGCCGCGCAGGTAGGAGAAGTTGGAGCCGGTGCCGGAGCCGTACTTGAAGAGGCGCGCTTCACGCACCCAGAGATCCATGATGCCGCCCTCGTTGACGAGATCGTCACCGACCGACTGGATGAAGCAGGCATGCGGCTGCGGATGCTCATAGGCCGACTTCGACTTGACGAGCTTGCCGGTGAAGGGATCGACGTAGAAATGGCCCTGGCCGGGGCCGTCGATGCCGTAGGCCCAATGCAGGCCGGTGTTGAACCACTGCGGCGAATTCGGCGCGACGCGCTGGGTGGCGAGCATGTAGGCGAGTTCGTCGCGGAAGGCGAGGGCGTCTTCTTCCGACGAAAAATACTTGCCCTTCCAGCCCCAGTAGGTCCAGGTGCCGGCGAGACGGTCAAAGACCTGGCGGGCATCGGACTCGGCGCCGTAACGCTCCTTCTCCGGCAGCGCCTTCAGCGCTTCGGTATCCGGTACGGACCGCCACAGGAAGGAAGGAACGTCATTCTCCTCGACCTTCTTGACGATCTTCGGCACGCCGGCCTTGCGGAAATACTTCTGCGCCAGAACGTCGGTCGCCACCTGGCTGAACTGCGTAGGCACGTCGATGTCCGCAGCCCGGAAGACCGTCGAGCCGTCGGGATTCTTGATTTCGCTCACCGCCTTGCGGAATTCGATCTCCGCATAGGGCGACTGACCCGGCTTGGTAAATCGGCGTTCGATGCGCATCTGCCTTCGTCCCTCGTTGTTCGGCGCCAGACGGCGCGACAAATCCCGTCCGGCCACTCGGTTCGACGCGTGCAGCCGGTCTCACTTCATATTGTTCAGGTGAATCATTCCTGTGATGATCGACCTGTATCTTGTGGTGAATGTGGCTGCAAACACTAAATATAGTATTAACAGTTTATTTCCGCCAGTCCCTGCATCGCGCTTTGGCAAAAAAAACGCGCACGAATACCTGCAGGTTGCGCCCACGTCATGTGAACTGCCCCCTCGCTTCGCATCGCGATTTTCTGGAACGAACCGGTCTCGTTAATCCCGGTCCAGCCGCCGCCGCAACATAAGAATGCATTAACTTTGAAACGGGCGATTCCGTCAAGGGCTGGTTTGCCCTGAAATGGTTAACACCACATCTTGTGTGTTCATCTGTGGAAAACGGGGAAAGCGGCGATCTTGATGGAATCATTTGTGTTTTCCTTTGGGTCCCGCCTGGACGGGGCGCGTGGGGCGGCCCGCCGTCACGTTCTCGCCGCACGATATCCACGATTGCGTCCATATCGTGCGTTAGCCTGGTCGCGTTGTTGCACGATGGGGCGCGACTGCGCTAACGCACAACGAATGCGCGATCATTTGCGTTTACGGTCCGCTAAAGGCTGCCTCGTAGCTTAGCGTCGTAAGCAATTGGGCCGGATTATGAAGAAGATAGGGAAGCTATTGCCCCTTGTGGTGGTGACGTCGATGGCCGGCAGTGCGGATGCCGAATCACTCGTCTTCGAATGTCAGGCAGGGACAGGCGTTGTAGCGGCGGAAAATTTCCGGCTGGCCTGTTCCTCTGTCGAGGGCGAGGTACGCAAGCGCCTGGCCGCTCCGCCCGCCGGGTCTGCCGTGCGGCTCGAAATCATTGCGCTCGACGAGCGGCGGATTTCCGGCAGGCTTTCCTGGGCGGGGCACTCCGGCGGGAGCTTGACACACGGTCCGATCATTAGCACCAGCATTTCGGACGCTGCGCTGAACGCGCGCACGATCGCGAAGTTTGCCCGCGACCTGGTGCAGGTTTCGGATATTGATTTCAACCGGCTTTGACGATTGGGGGTAGAGAAGATGTCGAGAAGCCTGAATAGCGTTGATGCTTTCGAGATGCATGAGCGCAGCTACGACTTGCAGGTCGCAGATGATGCGTTCCATTCGGAACACCACGCAAGCTCCGCGGATGACGACGGAACCGACCGGCTGAACGACGCGTTTGCCGCCTTCTAGACATCGTTTGCGGGAACGGTCACGAAGGCCGCGCTGCCGGTCTACACCAACGACCAGATTGCCGCCTATCTGACGGACGGCTACTGGAATTCGGAAGGTGCGAGCTGGCGCAAGTTTGATGTCTCCGCCGGCGGCACCATCACCGTCAACATCGCGGCATTGACCGCGGCCGGCCAGCAGTTCGCCAAGTGGGCGCTAGCGGCGTGGACCGCGGCATCGGGGCTGAAGTTCTCCTACACGACCGGCTCGGCACAGATCACCTTCGACGATGCCGGCAGCAACGAAGCCTGGTCCAGTTCGACGACCAGCGGCAACACGATCGTCTCCTCCGAAGTCAACATCTCGACAGACTGGATAGACTGGTATGGTCTGACAAAAGACACCTATTCGATGCAGACCTATATTCACGAGATCGGGCACGCACTCGGTCTCGGACATGCCGGACCGTACAACGGCAACGCCACCTACGGCACCGACAATATCTATCTGAACGATTCCTGGCAGGCGACGATCATGTCGTACTTCTCACAGGACGATAACACCTATGTCGACGCGGATTTCGCCTGGATCGTCACCCCGATGATCGCCGATGTGCTGGCGATCCGCGACCTCTACGGCACGACCGCGATCAATTCCGGAAACACGACGTACAACTACAGCTCGTTCGCAAACGGTGACCCCATTGCGGCGACGATCGTCGATACCGGCGGCGTGGACACCATCGATTTCGGTTGGGTGAAGGTCGCGCAGCGGATCGATCTCAATCCGGAGACGTATTCCGATGCCGCCGGCCTCGTCGGTAATCTCGGCATCGCCCGCGGGACGATTATCGAAAACGTGATCGGTGGCTCAGGCAATGACAGGATCTACGGCAATAGCGCCGCCAATGTTCTGACCGGCGGAGCAGGGAACGATGTCCTTGACGGTCGCGGTGGGACGGACACCCTGAATGGTGGCGCCGGCAACGACACCTACATTATGAGTGCAACAGGGGACAAGATTGTCGACGCGAGCGGCGTCGACAAGATCTATGCCTCCGTTACCATGTCGCTCGTCTCCTACACTGCAGTCGAACACCTCGTCTTGACGGGATCAGGCAATATCAGCGGCACCGGAAACGGGCTGGCGAATATTCTGAACGGCAACGGCGGCAACAACGTGCTGAATGGCGCCGGCGGAAACGACACCATCAATGGCGGCGTCGGTACAGACCGGCTCTACGGCGGCCTCGGCAATGACAAATTGACGGGCGGCGTGGGAGCTGACGCCTTTGTCTTCAATACGACGCTGAATTCCTCGAGCAATGTCGATACGATCAGCGACTTCTCCGTTGCCGATGACACAATCTGGCTGGAAAATGCCGTGTTCAAGTCGTTGACGAAGACCGGAGCGCTCGCCTCTTCGGCATTCTTTGCCAGTGCCGCGGGCCTCGCCCACGACTCCAATGACCGGATCATCTACGAGACCGATACCGGCAATCTCTACTATGACTCGAACGGCAGCGCCGCAGGCGGCAGGATCATGTTCGCACACCTGAAGGCAGGTCTTGCATTGACCTATCAGGATTTCCTGGTGGTCTAACGGTTCGCCAGTCTTCAGCCAACCAAAGACAAAAAGCGCCGGCGGGTTTCGCCGGCGCTTTTTGCTTTCAAACGTCGGGAAAATCAGCCCTTGTGGCCCTTGGCGATTGGCTCCTGATAGGTGAAGCCCATATCCCAGGGGAAGTATATCCAGGTGTCCTGGCTGACCTCGGTCACGAACGTGTCGACGGTCGGCACGCCCTTGGGTTTCGCGTAGACGCAGGCGAAGTGCGCCTTCGGCAGCATCGCCCGCACCTCTGAAGCGGTCTTTCCGGTGTCTGTCAGGTCGTCCACGACCAGGACGCCTTCTCCGCCGTTCTCCATCAGGTCGGCGGTGATCCCCTTTAGAACGTTCATCTCGCCCTGGTTCACGTAGTCGTGGTAGGACGCGATGCAGACCGTCTCGATAAGGCGGATGTTGAGCTCGCGCGAGATGATTGCGGCCGGAACGAGCCCTCCGCGCGTGATGCAGACGATTGCGCGGAATTCCTGGCTGAGGCCGGCGAGACGCCAGGCAAGCGCCCGCGCATCGCGGTGGAACTGGTCCCAGGAAACGGGAAAGGCTTTGTCGGGGAGAGACATCTTCGGGCTCCGCAAGAATATTCGTGGCAGCTAGGCGCCGGAGACCGGCGGGTTTTCGGATGGACTGCCCCGAAGCGACCGTCGTGTTCAGCGCGAGGCCAAAAACACGATTCGCGCGGATGGCACCGCGCGAATGTCGCCCTGGGGGCTTCCGTCTTTGACCGCTGCTATTAGCGGGTTTTACCGGCGCATGGCAAGGGCGCAGCGCCGCCCGCTCAGCGGGAGAGGAGCGTGAGTGCCGTCATCGAATCGAGCACGGTTCGGGTCACGCCGCCGAAGAGTGCTTCCCACCACCGCTTGTGGGTGTAGGCTCCCATGACGAGAAGGTCGATACTGCTGTCCGACAGCCGGTTCTCGATGGCTGCGGGAGCAGGCATCTCGTCCGATGCCGCCTGTGAAACCGTGACCTTGATGCCGTGGCGCGCAAGCGTGGCGGCGATCTCCGCGCCGGCGACGGTGGTGGAGCGGCCTCCTTGTTCAGGCCGCTCGACGGAAAAGACCTCGACCGAGTCGGCTCCCTTCAGGAACGGAAGGGCGTCGAAGGTCGCCCGCGCCGCTTCGCGCGAACCGTTCCAGGCGATGAGCACGCGCTTGATCGGCTTCGGCTCCTTGAAGATATAAGGAACGAGGAGGACGGGGCGGCCGCTCTCGAACAGGAAATGCTCCATCTCGGCACGGCTTTCCGAGAGGAGGCTTTCGTCGCTCTGTGCAGCGATCACGAGATCGCAATTGCGGGCGCTATCGACCAGCGAGGCGGCACCGAGGCCCGCGGACGACAGAAAACTGCGCCACTCGTAGGAAACGCCTTCCCGCGCGCACCGGTCGCGGAAGAACTGCTCGATCGTCACCGTCTCGTCATGCGCCATGTCCTGCAGCGCCTGTACGGTTGCCGGATCCGGGATTTCCATCGGCGCCACCAGCGGTACGGAGGCGATGGCTTCCGCGTGGAGGCCGACGAGGTGAGCGCCGAACCGGTCGGCTATGGAGAGGGAGAACTCGGTAATCTGCCGCGCGTCCTTGGGAGTGTCCAGGACTGCGAGAATGGTCTTGTACGCCATGATTGCCTCCTCAGCGGTGACGCGGGAGAGCCCCGCGTCAGAATTCTATGCAGGCGATTGTGGCGCGCTTCCTTGACTTCGGTCAATCCGCGTCACGAAGAAAAGATCGAGTCAGACCGGCTCTGCGGGATGTCCTCGTTCGGCCTGAACAGCCTGTTTTTGTTCGGCGATTTTCTCGATCATCGCCGAGATCGCCGCAGCCGCCGCTTCGAGCGCGCCCTTGTCGCGCGAGCGCACGACGAGTTCGGTCGAGAAGCGCGCGCCGTCGAACTTCGGATAGGAGCCAATGCTCGTCGAACGGTGAGCGTCCTGCACCGCGGCGAGAGCGGTCCCGATATCTCCCTCGCCGTAGGGGCAGCGAATAACCTGCGAGAGGACACGGGCACCGGCCGGCAGGGTGGCGATCACGTTGTCCACCATGGCCTGGAAGACTTGCGGTACGCCGGCCATTACGTAGACGTTGCCGATGATGAAGCCGGGGGCGGTGGATACGGGGTTGGGGATGTGACGGCTTCCCTCCGGCATGCGTGCCATGCGCTGGCGGGCCTCGCTGAATTCCATGTTCCGGCGCGCATACATCTCGCCGAGCAGGCGCATGGCTTGCGCGTCGTGGGAGCAGGGAACCCCGAAGGCGCGGGCGACCGCATCGGCGGTGATGTCGTCGTGAGTCGGCCCGATTCCGCCCGAGGTGAAGACATAGTCGTAACGGGCGCGAAGCGCATCGAGCGCCTCGACGATCGCGTCTTCCTCGTCGCCGACGATGCGGACCTCCTTCAGGTCGATGCCGGCGAGCGTCAGAACATCGGCGAGGTGGCCGATGTTCTTGTCCTTCGTCCTGCCGGAGAGGAGTTCGTCGCCGATCGCGAGCATGGCGGCCGTCTTGATGTCATCGGTCATGGAGGTCGTCCGGTAAGGGGTGATCGCTTCCTATCTAGCCGGCCGCGCCCGCTTTGAGAAGCTCAGCCGGGCCGAACCGTTCACGAAAACACCGAAGGCGGCCACGGGTGCAACCGCGATGGATGGTGAACACTGCGTCTCGCAGGCGCGATCTTTTCGTGGTGAGGCAGAGTGCTACATGAGCATCAGAAAAACGGGCGATCGCCCATAACGAAGGAGACATTCCGTGGCTAAGGTCCTGGTTCTTTACTATTCGTCTTACGGCCATATCGAAACGATGGCATACGCCGTTGCCGAAGGCGCGAAGTCGGCCGGTGCGGAGGTGACCGTCAAGCGGGTGCCGGAGCTCGTTCCGGAGGACGTTGCCAGAAACTCCCATTTCAAGCTGGATCAGAAGGCCGAGATTGCGAAGGTCGACGAACTTGCCGACTACGACGCGATCATCATCGGCGCCGGCACGCGGTTCGGCACCGTGGCCTCGCAGATGCGCAATTTCTGGGATCAGACCGGCGGCCTCTGGTTCAACGGCAAGCTGGTAGGCAAGGTCGGCTCCGTCTTCACCTCCTCCGCCACCCAGCACGGCGGCCAGGAATCGACTATCCTCGGCTTCATCCCGACGCTCCTGCACCATGGCATGGTGGTCGCCGGGCTGCCCTATGCCTTCCAGGGACAGTCGGGTGTCGAGGCGGTCAAGGGCGGCTCGCCCTACGGTGCCTCCACCATCACCGACGCTGACGGCTCGCGCCAGCCTTCCGAAGTCGAGCTCGAGGGCGCTCGCTACCAGGGTGCGCACGTGGCGCGGATCGCGACCAAGCTCGCCTGATTCTTTCAGTCGTTCGACACTCAAGGCGCGGGAGATGTTCCTGCGCCTTTTTTGTTTGCCGGGACAACGATTTGCGCTGGAGCAATCCTCCTCGCCCTGTATGTGTTATGCGTGACATTGCATGTTCTCGGCAGGGGGTAGAACGCGATGGACGAAAAGAGGGCAGAACCACGCCTGCGCTCGCTCAAGGGAGCGCGGATCGTCTTCAACAACGGCTTCTCGACGATGGACTGCATGGCGCGAAATCTCTCGCCGGGCGGCGCGAAGCTCGTGTTACCTTCGACGGCGGGTATTCCCGATTCCTTCGGATTGAACTTCGAGGACGGCAAGCGTCACAACTGCGCCGTACGCTGGCGCACCACCACCGAACTCGGCGTCTCTTTCGAGGATTGAAGAGAGCGGGGGCGCGTACCGGCGCGCACTTGCGCAGAAAATCTCAATCGTCGCGGGCACCCTTGACGATTGCGAGCAACTCGTTGAAACAGAAGCCGCGCGGACGTGGCGAAACTGGTAGACGCAAGGGACTTAAAATCCCTCGGAGCGATCCGTACGGGTTCGACCCCCGTCGTCCGCACCAATAGAGCAAGCAGTCAGTCTTCTATTGCGCAGCGAGCGTGAATGGCTGCTCCACCGTCGCGGTGTTGCTGCCGACCGTATCCTTGATCGTGTAGCGCAATACATAGTCCCCTGGGTCGGCGCCCGTCACGTCCAGCGTCAGGTGTGTGAATATCTCCTGGTTGCGCACGAAGCCGGTGAAGGTGAAGTTTCCGAAATTTTCCTGAGAGGCGAGCGTCTGACCGGATGTGTCGGTGATCGCGAGGTCGACGGTGAAGTTCGACTGGCGCTTGCCGCCTTCGACGGGCTTCCAGTCGAGGCCGAGGAGTTCGACATAGGTGACCAGTGGTTCACCGGCCTTGAAGACCGAATTGGACCTTTCGTCGTAGGCGCCGTAGGCCGTCGGTTTTCCCGCGACGAACACTGCCTTCTTGACCGTCAAGGGAAGCGCCATGGAGAAGTCGGCAGTTGCTTCCGCGATCGTCTCGTAAGCGCTGATGACGTCTCCGGCTGCGGCCTTCTCCTCCGCCACCTTGGCGGCGTCGGCCAGCGGACCGGCTGCCGCCGGGAAACCAGCAAGCAGCGATGCGCAAAGAACGCCGCAGGTATGGAGGAACCGACGGCGGCTCCCGCTGCGAAAAAATGACATTTGAAAAACCCTCCCGTCCCCGATGATGAACCCCGATGATGTCGAGAGTTCTTCCAAAAGAGCCGGCCGTCAAGAGGCCGCTTCAGGTGCGCCAGAACATCGGCATCAGCAGCACGAGGACGGTCAGCACCTCGAGACGACCGAGCAGCATCATCAGCGAGAGGAGGTAGAGCGCCGGTTCGTTCATCGTCGAGAAATTGCCGGCCGGACCGATAATCTCGCCGACACCCGGGCCGACGTTCGATAGAGCGGTGATGACGGAGGAGGTGGCCGTCAGCAGGTCATAGCCGAAAAGGCTCATCGCCATCGATCCCACCACCCAGAGAAAGAGATAGGCGCTGAAGAAGAGGAAGACCGTGCGCTGCGTTTCCGGGTCCACCGTCTGCCGGCCGTAACGGACCGAATAGACGGCGTTCGGATAGATGAGCTTCTTGAGGCCGATGACCACGATATTGGCGAGAATGACGAAGCGATAGGACTTGATGCCACCCGCGGTCGAGCCGGAACAGCCGCCCATGAAGGTGGCGAAGAAGGCGGCCATCACGACGAAAGGTCCCCAGAGTGTGTAGTCTTGGCTGGCGAAGCCGCTGGTGGAGAGAATCGAGGAGAAATTGAAGAAAGCGTGGGTGAGCGCGTCGTTCAACTCGACGTGATTGACAAGGTGATGAAAGACCGCCGTCGCCAAGGAGAAAGCCCCCAAATAGGCGAGAAAGACTACGATCTGTGGATCGCGCAGCGAATCGAGACGACCCCGAACGATGAAGACGATCAGGATCGAAAACGGCAGGCTGCAGAGCGTCATAAAGAAGGTCGACACCCATAAGAGAAGATCGCTGCGGAAATAGCCGAAGGATGCGTCATGGGTGGAGAAACCTGCCGTCGCAACGGTGGCGAAGGCGTGATTGATCGCGTCGAAATGGCTCATCCCCGCGAAATCATACGCAATGATGCATGCGACCGTGATGCCGACATAGATCCCGAAGAAGGCCCGGGTGAACGTGGCAAGCCGGGCAAACGGCTTGTCGGCGATGTCGGAGGACTCCATCTTGAAGAAGGACATGCCGCCGACCCGCAGGAACGGCAGCACGAAGAGACCGAGTGCAACAATGCCGATCCCGCCGAGCCAGGCGAGCAGCGAGCGCCACATCAGAAGTCCGGGCGGCATGTGGTCGAGACCGACGATGACCGTCGATCCTGTCGTCGTGATGCCGGAAATGGCCTCGAACAGCGCCTGCGGGAAAGTCAGTCCCGGGCCTGCGAACATCAGAGGAACCGCGCCCACCAGCGAAAAGACAGCCCAGAGCAGGTTGACGAGCAAGAAACCCAGTCGCTTTGTGAAGACGGGCGGCGGACAGCGGGTCGCCATCGCCGTCATCAGCGAGAGACCGCCCACCATGAAGGAGCAGAGCGCAAAAACCTGCCAGTCCGCATGACCGTAATAGAGGTCCACCATCGCGGGGATGAGCATCGCCGTTGCGAGATAGAGACCGCAGATCGCGGCGATGTATATCGAGAAGCGGAAAAGGCTGACGTTCAATGAGGCGTTCCCGTTCGCGGTGCCGCGGAAAGAACCTTTGTCTCCGCACTGGCCATATGCCATAGCGGGAGAAGTGTAATTTTTCAATGGATGGATGACGTGACGCGCAATGACGTGCGGGCGGCCGCAGAAGCCATGCGGGAGATATTCCCGGCAACTCCCCTGCAGTTCAACGAGCACCTGAGCGCGAGGCTCGGGGCGAAGGTCTACCTGAAGCGGGAAGACCTGACGCCGGTCCGCTCCTACAAGATTCGCGGCGCCTTCAATTTCTTCCGGAAGGTGATCGCCGCAGGCGGCGGCAAGACTACCTTCGTCTGTGCGTCCGCCGGCAATCACGCCCAGGGGTTTGCATTCGTCTGCCGTCATTTCGGCGTGCCGGGTGTGGTCTTCATGCCGGTGACGACGCCGCAGCAGAAGATCGACAAGACCCGCATCTTCGGCGGCGAATTCATCACCATCCGCCTCTTCGGCGATATCTTCGACCAGTGCTATGCGGCTGCTCGCGAACACGTGGAGACGATCGGCGGCCAAATGGTGCCGCCATTCGACGACGCCGACATCATCGAGGGACAGGCAACGGTCGCTGCCGAGATCGAGGAGCAACTGCCGGAAGGCGAGAGGCTAGATCTTGTCGCCATTCCCGTCGGCGGTGGTGGTTTGTCTTCCGGAGTTATCGGCTATCTTTCCGACACCCTGTCGCCGGAGGCCTTTCTGCTTGCCGAGCCGGCCGGAGCACCGAGCCTCAGAAGGAGCCTCGAAGCGGGCGAGGTGGTGACGCTCGCCAAGGTCGACAATTTCGTCGACGGCGCGGCGGTCGCCCGGATCGGCGATCTCAATTTCGCGGCCTTGAAGCACTTTGCTCCCGAGCAGGTGCAGGTGGTGCCGGAAAATGCCATCTGCGTCACGATCACCGACATGCTGAACATCGAAGGCGTGGTGCTGGAGCCGGCAGGTGCGCTGTCGATCGCCGCCCTGGAACTGCTCCCGCGCGAGGCGATCGAGGGCAAGACCGTGGTGGCGATCGTCACCGGCGGCAATTTCGACTTCGAACGTCTGCCGGACGTCAAGGAACGGGCGATGCGCTATGCGGGATTGAAGAAGTACTTCATCCTGCGGCTGCCGCAGCGCCCCGGCGCACTGCGCGATTTCCTGAACCTGCTCGGCCCCGACGACGACATCGCCCGCTTCGAATACCTGAAGAAGTCGGCGCGCAACTTCGGCTCCATCCTGATCGGCATCGAGACGAAGGACCGGCGGAATTTCCACGAGCTTGTCGGCCGCTTCGAAGGGGCGGGGCTCGGTTTCGAGGACATCACCGAGAACGAGATTCTCGCCAATCTCATCATTTGACCGCAAAAGAGGGCAGGGTGCCGAATCGGCATTCGCCGCGGCTGGCAGCACAGAAGCCGCTCTCCTCGGCATAGGTGCGGGCCTTCTCGATCCGGTTGGTCCAGATGAAACCCGGAAAGCCGGCGGGCACCATGCCCCAGGTCGCGACGTCGTCGATACCGGCGCTGCCGGTGTCGCCTTTCTCGTAGGCTCCAAGCAGGATGACGTCGGAGCCGGCCGCGCGGACGCGGTTGTAGAACTTTTCCGGCCAGCCCCACAGCAGGAAAGCGTAATTGACCGGCACGGGCACGAGCGTGTCACGGCAGGCTTCCGGCATGTAACCGCTCCAGCCGAGTGCCAGATAGCCGAGCAGGCATTCCTTCGCACTCCGCGCGCTGTAGCCCTTGAGATCCGGCACCGCCGCAATGGCGGCCTCGGTCGGCTCGCCACCGCCGTAGACGGCAAACACCGCCATGCGATAGGCGGCATTTGAATTCAGCAGCCTTGCCAGTGTCTCGCCCTCCTCGGTGCGGCGGCTCTTGAAATTGACGAGAAAGCGCCCCTCCGGCAGCGCGTCGAGAACCTCGGTCAGCGTCGGCATCATGCCGATCCCACGGCCACGGAAGGGGAAGGTCTTGCCGCCATCCGCGGTATAGCCGTAGCCGATGTCCAGTTGCTTCAGTCGCGCCATAGGCGTTTCCTCGGTAATGCCGCTCGCCTCTGTCCGGCAGTCGAGCGTCCAGTCGTGGAAGACGGCGAAGGCGCCGTCGGGCGTCAGGTGCACGTCGAGCTCGACCACGGCCGCGCCGGCATCGAAGGCGGCACGCATCGACGGTATCGTGTTTTCGAGGAATGCATGTTCGGGCGGACGGATGCGACTTGCCGTGCAGGTTTCGGCGGTCAGCCCTTCACGGTTGAAAAGCTGGTGTTGTCCGCGATGAGCGAGCAGGCGCGGCGCTTCTCCTTCTGGAAAGCGCGAAAACAGGCTGGTGTTCACAGCCCAGAGGAGGGCGATCAGCAAAGTCGAGGCGATCAAGGCGCGGCGAATCATGGCGTCTCCGGGAGCGGTTTGGTGACGAGCCTCGCTCCAATTCCGGCATTTCGGTGGTCAGGGGGCCTTCTTCGTGCCGCGCGGATATGCTAACCAGACTGCATGGCATCATTCTTCTCGAACATCTTTTCGGCCTTCTCCGGCGCATCCAAGGACAAGGCTGCCCCGACGGTCGGCTCCGAACCTCAGGCCCATGACGGCTGCACGATCCATGCCGCTCCGATCCGTGAAGGAAGCCAGTATCGTCTGGCCGGACGCATCGAAAAGGTGGTCGACGGGGAAACGCTGGAGCGCACCTTCATCCGGGCGGACGTCTTCACCTCCGTCGACGATGCTCTCGAATGCACCTTCCGCAAGGCGCGCCAGATCATCGATCAGAACGGAACCGCTCTCTTCGCAGATGGCGTCAAGTCGCGTCCGGTCTGACGTCGGCACTCGATCGCCCGGCCTGTTCCTGCCCGGCCTGTTCCTGCCCGGCCTGTTCCGGCATTGATTGCGGCGAACGCTTTGGCGCAAAACAGCTGAGGGATTCGGACGGTTTTCGCATTCCGCGGCTTGCACCGGGACGATCTTCAAATTCAGAACTACGCTAGGGTATAGCGACTCGCGGCGCATTCGCCGGAGCGCTGCTGCATGGCAACCGCGCGGCTCGGCTGAAGGCGTAGGGGCAAGGGGGCAAAACGGGGATGAACCAGAGCACGAATCTTGCGCTCTTCGTGGTCGAGGCGGTGTTGTACTTCACCCTTCTGACCACTCTCCTTCACTTTCGCCACCGCATCGGACTCGGCGTCTTCCTGACCGCGCTCGGCGTCATGCATTTTGTCGAGACCTATCTGGCCGCCGTCTTCTACGTCGATCTGCCGATCGGTATCGTCTCGCCGGGCTCGTCGATCTTTTTCGCAGGCAAGCTGGTGATGATCCTGATGCTCTACATCAAGGAGGACGCCGCAACCGTTCGCCAGCCGATCTACGGCCTGTTCATAGGTAATGCCGTAACGCTGGTCATCGCCCAGTTCCTGCTGCTCCACCATACGGTTTCGCTGACGCCCGGACAGACGGCGGACGTGGAATTCCTGCGCGAGATGGGGCTGCTGATGCTCTGGGGGACCGCTCTTCTCTACATCGACTCGCTTGCGATCATCCTGCTCTACGAGCGGATCGGTCGCCTGTTCCCCGGTCCGGCGCTCACGCGCATCGCGGCCAGCAGCGTGCTGGTGCTCACCTTCGACCAGCTCGGTTTCTATGGTCTGCTCGCCTACCTCTATGACGCGCCGGCGGCCGTGTTCTGAGGCGGCTGGAAAGCCAAGATGGCGGCGGCACTTCTCTATTCGGCGATGTTCGCGCTTTATCAAATGTTCTTCCGTGATCCGGGAATGGTGCTGGCGCGCCGCCCGATCCGGGACGTCTTCACCGATCTGACCTTTCGCGAACGCTACGAGGACCTGCTGGCGCGGACAGGACGCGACGTGCTCACCGGGGCCTTCGATCGCGGGCGCATGGAGATCGAGGCGCCACGCCTGACGCGGGAATCTCTCGAGCGCCGCAAGGCGCTGAGCGTCGCGATCGTCGACGTCGATCACTTCAAGGCGGTGAACGACCGTTTCGGCCATCTCTACGGAGACAGCGTGCTCCGCGCGGTGGCCGACGAACTGCATCGCGGCACCCGCACCGGCGACCTGCTGTTCCGCTACGGGGGCGAGGAATTCGTCGTCGTCTTGCCGGAGGCCAATCATGCCGACGCGATGCTGATCTCGGAGCGGATGCGGCAGGAGATCGTCGCGGGTGTCCGTGACCATGGCGGCGAGCCCGTCACCGTCAGCATCGGTGTTGCGACGGCACCGGAAGACGGTGCGAATTTCACAAGCCTCCTCGCGGCGGCCGACCATCGCCTCTATCGGGCGAAAAATGCCGGCCGCAACCGCACGGAGGGACGGCCGGACAGATTGATCTGAGGCCGCCTCCGACTTCGTGCCCGGGCTTCAGAGGATGAGGCGGAACTTGGCAAAGCCCTCCGCTCCGTCGCCAGCCTCCTCGATCTTCGCGCCCTTGATGTCCTTCGCATATTGCCGGCCCTTCGGCCCCGTCTCGAAGATCGCTGTCGCTCCCCGGTTCGGGGCGAAGGACCAGTTGCCGTCAGCGGACGGATTGATCTGGCCTTGGTCGACGATGTAGCGGACGATGACGTCGCGGTTTGTGTCCGGAGCGACGAAGATCACCTTGTCGGCTGCGATTTCCGGGAACTTGCCACCGCCGCCGGCACGATAGTTGTTGGTCGCCACCACGAACTTGCGGCCGGGATCGATCGGTTGTCCGCCGAAGTGCAGGTTGACGATGCGGTTGGCCTCCGGATTGATGACCTTGCCGTCACCGTCGTATTTCGGCGGCTGGGCGAGGTCGATCTGGTAGGTGACGCCGTCGATCACGTCGAAATTGTAGGACGGGAAGTGCGGGTTCAGGAGCGGCGCGTCCTTTGCGTCGGGCGCCACCTGATTGAACATGCCGGCCGACATTTCGAGCCAGTTCTTGACCTGCTCGCCTGTCACCAGCACCGCTTGTACAGTGTTCGGATAGAGATAGAGGTCGGCAACGTTCTTGATCGCGATGTCGCCGGCGGCGACATCGGTATAATAGTCGGGACCGCCGCGTCCGCCAGCCTTGAAGGGCGCCGCTGCCGAAAGGATCGGATAGTCCTTGTATTCGGAGTCCTTCAGCATTTCGCGGATGTACCAGGTCTGCGCATTCGAGACGATCTGCACCGACGGGTCGTCGGCGACGAGCGCGAAATAGGAATAGAGCGGCGCCGAGGTCTTGCCGACCGGTGTGCGGACGTACTGCAGCGTGGCGTCGTGTTCGGAACTGACGGAGGCGACGACCTCTGGTTTGTCGGACACGTCCGCGACGATCTTCCGGTTGTCGTCGCGATGATAGATCGGCCGCGCCTCGCAGGTGAAGTCGACGATCTTCCAGCTCGCACCGTCTTTCTCCAGGAGGAGGTCGATGAGCCCCAGGTGCGAGCCCCAGAAGCCTCCCATCACCGCCGGCTTGCCGAGCAGCGTACCCTTCACCGGGTCGGCGCCGGGCACGTCGTCCCAGGTCTTCGGACCGGGGAAGACCAGATGCTGGTGGCCGGTGAAGACCGCGTCGATACCGGCGACGCCGGCGAGGTAGAGCGAGGCGTTCTCCATGCGCTCGCTCTGGCCGTGCCCGTCGATACCGGAGTGGGACAGCGCGACGATCAGGTCGGCGCCGTCCTCCTTCATCACCGGCACCCAGGCCCGCGCCGTCTCGACGATGTCGCGCGTCTGTGCCCGGCCTTCGAGGTTCTTGGCGTCCCACACCATGATCTGCGGCGGCACAAAGCCGATGAAGCCGATACGGATCGGATTCTCGTTGCCGGCGCCGTCACGAATCTTGCGCTCGAGAATGGTGTAGGGCTTGAAATAGAGCTCGTCCTTCTTGGGATCATCCGCAAGCATGCCCTTCGTAAGATTCGCGCAGACGATCGGGAAGTTTGCCCCCCCGAGGGTGTTGAACATGAAGTCGAGGCCGTAGTTGAATTCGTGGTTGCCGAGCGTGCCGCAATCGTAGCCGAGGACGTTCATCGCCTTGATGATCGGATGCAGGTCGCCGGCTTTCATGCCTTTCTCATAGGCCATGTAGTCGCCCATAGGGTTGCCCTGCAGCAGGTCTCCGTTGTCGATCAGCATCGAGTTCCCGGCTTCGGCACGGATCTGATCTATGATCGCGGCAGTACGGGCGAGTCCCATCGTGTCGTTCGGCTTGTCGGCATAGTAGTCGTAGGGGAGCACGTTGACGTGGATGTCGGTGGTCTCCATGAGCCGCAAATGCGCCTGGTTGCCGTTCGCCCTGGCTGCGAAGGGGTGGAGCGCGATGAGGGCGGTGGTCGCTGCGAAGCCTCCGAGGAGACTGCGGCGCGAAATGGGATGCAGATCAGACAGGGACATGTAGGCTGTTCCTCCGGTGGCTGTCTTCGCGACGGGCAAGACTAGAGCCGTTTGGGCACAAGTGCATCCGGAAAATGACAGGCATGTGTCGGTTGTATCCCGGGCTTGTGGGCTGCAGCCGGCATTGCTCTTCGCAGGCGCGCAAACGGCGCAGCATACGGGCGCCGTCGCGCCGAAGCCGGCGGACATATTCCTTCGCCGGCGCGATGCGCAACGTCATGGACCCGCAATTCAGCGGGTGACGACGGGCCGGATTTCCTTGTGGAAGTGCCGGAAATAAGCGGACATCTGTGCGAGCGTATTGCTCGTGTTGAGGACTTCAACGCCGAGACGGCTCGCCTTGCGCCAGCGCACCGTGGCTTCTATCAGCCCCAGGTGATCGTTGTGGATCTGTACGGTACTGCCGGTGGCGGCGTGAAGCGGTGTGGCGAGTTCGAGCGCGAGCCCCGTGCGGGAGACGTCGACCATCCGCGCCGCAGCTTCCTGCTGCAGATACTTGACCTTGCTGTCGAGCCGGCAGCGTTGCCGCGGCGTGCGGCGCGTCTCCAGGTTCAGATTGGATTTCGTCATGTTTCCCCCGAAAAGGCTGCCTAAAAGCGCAACCATAAGGGGATTTTTTTGCCGGTAATTGAATCCGGTCACTAAAATTGTCGCCAAGTGCCTCAAAGGCCGACATTCGGCCTGTCGATGATCTCGCGGAGCGCAAAGCTGGAGTTGATCTTGACCACATGCGGCAGGGCGGACAGCCAGTCGCGATGGATACGCTCGTAATCCTCGAGGTCTTTGGCCGCGACGCGGAGAATATAGTCATATTCTCCCGACATCAGATAACAGACGAGCACGTTCGGGCAACGCTTGACCGCGGCCTCGAAATCCGAAAGCGTCTTTGTGAACTGGCCCGAAAGCGAGATGTGCACGATTGCGATCATCTTATATTCGAGTACTTTGTTCGAAAGCCGCGCGTGATAGCCACTGATCACACCCGATCGCTCGAGGATGTCGTGGCGCCGCGAACAGGCCGAAGCGCTGAGGCCGACCTTCTCGGCGAGCTCGGCGTTTGTCATGCGACCGTTCTGCTGAAGCGCTTTCAAAATCGCAAGATCAATCGCATCCAGTTCCTGCATTCGAATATCCTTCGATGAATTCGTCATTGGGCGCAATAATAGGCCAATTAATGATGCTCAAAAACGAAATTTGCAAGGACATTTGGTGCCTTCGGTGCTTCAAATTTGGGGTCAAGACACCCGAGGCGAAAACGCCCAAGAGAGGAACAAAAATGCTGGTAGGCTGCCCCAAGGAAATCAAGAATCACGAGTACCGCGTCGGGCTGACCCCCGGCGCCGTGCGCGAATACGTGGCGCACGGTCACAAGGTGATGGTCGAGACCGGCGCCGGCGGCGGCATCGGCGCCGATGACAATGCCTATATTGCGGCCGGCGCCGAGATCGTCGGTTCGGCCAAGGACATCTTCGCTCGTGCCGACATGGTCGTGAAGGTCAAGGAACCGCAGCCGTCGGAATGGGCGCAGCTGCGTGAAGGCCAGATCCTCTACACCTACCTCCACCTCGCTCCCGATCCGGAGCAGACGAAGGGTCTGCTCGAATCAGGCGTTACCGCCGTCGCCTACGAAACGGTGACCGACGACCGCGGCGGCCTGCCGCTGCTCGCTCCGATGTCGGAAGTCGCCGGTCGCCTGGCGATCCAGGCCGGTGCGACGGCGCTGCAGAAGGCCCATGGCGGCCGCGGCGTATTGCTCGGAGGCGTTCCCGGCGTGCTTTCGGGCAAGGTCACCATCATCGGTGGTGGCGTCGTCGGTCTGCATTCTGCGCGGATGGCGGCCGGCCTCGGTGCCGAAGTTACCATCATCGATCGTTCCCTGCCGCGCCTGCGCCAGCTCGACGACATCTTCACCGGTCGCGTGCGCACGCTCTATTCGACGATCGACAGCCTCGAACAGGCCGTCTTCGCCGCCGACCTGGTGATCGGCGCCGTGCTGATCCCGGGTGCTGCCGCGCCGAAGCTCGTCACCCGTGAAATGCTTTCGGGCATGAAGAAGGGGGCGGTCATCGTCGACGTTGCGATTGACCAAGGCGGCTGCTTTGAGACCTCGCATGCGACGACTCATTCGCATCCAACCTACGAAGTCGACGGCGTCGTCCATTACTGCGTTGCCAACATGCCCGGCGCGGTACCGGTCACCTCGACCGAGGCGCTGAACAACGCCACCCTCATGCACGGCTTGGCGCTCGCCGACCGCGGCCTGCGGGCTCTCGCCGAAGACCGGCACTTGCGCAATGGCCTCAACGTGCACCGCGGGCGCATCACCAACCGCCCGGTCGCCGAAGCGCTCGGCTACGAGATGCATGCGCCGGAGATGGTCCTTAACGTTGCGTAACGTAAAGCTGCGCCTCCGCGACAGGCATTCCGTTACGTAAGGACGGCAGTATATTCTTGCAGGCTTCGCGACCGGCCAGTTTCTGGCCGGTCGTTCGCATTTCCACTCATGCTCGATCGATACGGCATTGATAGCAGTTGTTGGTGGCCGAACGCACATGCACGTAGGCGATGTCGTTTCGTTCGAGAAGCTCAGTGGCATACTGCCTGATCTCTTCGCGCGGAACGACGGCGCCGGAACCGTAGACGATCCGGTCCTCCTTGCCGTAGCCGCGCAGGATATAGCTCGGATGGCGGAGGATCGGCGGCAGCGCATCTTCGCCTTCATAACGTTCGCAGGCCTCCGCATGCAGGAAGATCGGGCCGGTCTCCGCATAGGGCTGGAGTTCGGGGAAGGGGCGGTGCGCGAGAATGAGGTAAGGCTCGCCGGCGCCGACCAGACGCAGACAGTGACGGCAGGGAACGCCGTCGCCGTCGGAGATACGTCGTTCCGGGGCAAGGCCATAGGCGTCGGGCTCTCCCTCGCGATAGCCGGCTGCGGTGTCAGACGATAAGGCGGAAAATCGGATCATGGACATGGTGTCTCCTTTCGATGGCACCATTTTCCGACCCGGTCGTTCGCAGGCCACCCGTTTCCTGCCGGGTTGCGAAAAGTTCGGCCCAAATTTGGTTGTTTGCGCAGATTGTCGCCGCGTGCCCGGATGCACTATGCAATGTGATCGGGCTGTAGAATTCGGGGGGATTATGCTCAGGAAACTAATGCATGCGGCGCTTGCCTGCGTCGCGTTCGCCATGCCTCATGCCGCACGGTCGGAAGAGGTGCTCGATCTCGGCAAGCTCAACGACGAACAGATGACTGAAGCCGTCAATTTCGTCACCGGCAATGCAATCTTCGTTCTTTTCCACGAGGCAGGCCACATGCTGGTTTCCGAGCTCGGCCTGCCGGTGCTCGGCCGCGAGGAAGATGCGGTGGACGCGCTGTCGTCCATCCTGCTTCTCGAGGCCCATGACGAGACGCTCGACCAGGCGATCACGGACTCGGCCGACGGCTGGTTCCTTGCGAGCGACAAGAGTGCCGAAAACGGTGACGAGTTCGCCTTCTGGGACAGTCACGGGCTCGACGAACAGCGTGCCTACCAGATGGTCTGCATGATGGTGGGCAACGACGCCGAAGGCTTCAAGCAGTTTGCGGACTCGATCGATTATCCGCAGGAGCGGCGTGAGGAATGCGCCGTCGAATACGCGCAGACGGCACAGAGCTGGATGAGCCTGCTTGCACCGCACAATCGGACCGACGGAAAGAAGGCCGACATGAAGGTGACCTACGAAAAGGCCGCCGACGAGGAGCTCGCTGCTTACGCCTCGATGATCCAGTCGGCGGGACTGCTGGAGGTCGTGCGGGACGTGTTCGCCGAGAGTTATAACCTGAAGGACGGAATCCGCGTCACGGCCAAGGCCTGCGGCCAGCCGAACGCCGTCTGGCATCCGGGTGAACGCGAGCTCACCTACTGCTACGAACTCGCGCAGATGCACATGACGCTGATTGCCGACTACCTGCTGAACAAGGCGAAATGACGGACGCCGCGCGGCCTCACGGGGAGGCCGCATCCCGGCGGATCATCTGAAGCAGTTCCTCCTCGGTGAGCGGCTCGACGAGCGCGTCGAAGGTCTCTACCGGCGAGAAGCCGAAGCGTTGATAGAGCTGCAGGGCGCGCGGATGATCGAGCGTGTTGGTCGTGACCGTCACCTTTTTCGGATTGCTCTGCCAGGCGAGATAGAGTGCCTGCAGCAGGAACCATTTGCCGAGGCCCATGCCGAGCACGTGCTCCATCAGTCCGAAATAGGAAAGCTCAACGACGTCCTCGTTCTTCTGTGCCAGTTCGAAGAAGCCGGCAGGCGCACCGTTGACGTAGAGAACGTTGATGCTGACCTTCGGGTCGTGGACGATCGCACGCAGTTCGGTGTCGTTCATGCGCAGCCGGGCATGCCAATGCCAGCGTCCGCCGACCTGGCGCTGCAGGAAGCGGTAGAAGGGCAGCGGAATTTCGACCGCCCGCATGATCGCCGTCTGGATATTGACCGGCACGGGTAGGCTTGCCTTCGGCGGCGTCGTCATCTCAAGCCGTGTGACGTGCGCGCGAAGCGGGCCGTGTGCCCTCGGTGCGACAGGTCCGGCGGGTCCGGTGGTGACCGGGGTTTCGGCTCGGCCGCCCCATTCCGACCAGGAGCCGTCATAGAGCGTGTTGTCGCGATGGCCGAGCGATTCGAGCGCGAGCGTGATCACCGCTGCCGTCACGCCGGAGCCGCAGCTTGTCACCACGGGTTTCATGAGGTCGATCCCTGCATCGGTGAAGATCGAGCGCAGCTTGGCGAGGTCCTTGAGGTGTCCACCCTCGGAGAGCGAAAGGGCCGGCACACTGCGGGCACCGGGCATGTGCCCCGAACGGATGCCCTCGCGCGGCTCCGGTTCGTCGCCGGTGAAGCGGCCGGCCGGCCTTGCATCCGCGATCTGACGCGAGCCACTGCCGGCGATCTCCTGCATCTCGTCGAAAGAGGTCAGCCGTTCACGCTGGAAATTGGTGATGAAGTTGGCCGGTGCCGGTTCGGGCAGGTCCGTTTCGAGCGGTCGGCCTTCCGCCCTCCAGCCATCGAGGCCGCCGTCGAGCACGTAGACGTTGCGGGCACCCATGACGCGGAACATCCACCAGACGCGCGGCGCGGAGAAAATGCCGGGGCCGTCATAGACGACGATGGTGTCTGTCGCCGAAATGCCGAGCTTTCCGACCTCCTCGGCAAAGAGTTCCGGCGAGGGAAGCGAATGCGGCAGCCCGGTCGTTTGATCGGCGATCACGTCCTGGTCGAAGAAGACCGCACCGGGGATGTGCCCGGCGGCGTATTCGGCGGCACCGTTACGGCCGTGCGCGGGCAGGTACCAGGACGCATCGACGATCTTGAATTCGGGGGCGCCGAGCTGTTTTTCCACCCAATCGGCGGACACGACGAAACGGCTTTTCTCCGCAGGCATGGTTTTCTCCCGTTGCCGTCAGGCAAGGGCATCCGGCGTTCCGAAACGAATGCGGAACCGGCGGTTCTCCTTGCCCTTCTTTTCAATCTTGGCGATGTGAATCGCCCCGACCTCCTGGGTCTCGGAAACATGTGTGCCGCCGCAGGGCTGGCTGTCAACGGCGGAGTCTTCGCCGATGCAGACGAGGCTCACCCGGCCCATTCCGACCGGCGGGCGCACGTTCTTCGACTTGACGATGCCGGGATTGGCGGCAAGCTCCTCGTCGGTGATCCACTGCACATAGACCGGATGGTTCCCGGAGACGAGCCGCATCAATTCGCTCGTGACCGTGTCGCGGTCGATCGTCTCCGTCATGTCGAAGTCGACGCGCGACTCGTCCTCGCCGACGGCGGCGCCCGTAATCGGGAAAGGGCAGACGACCGAGAGCAGGTGGCAGGCGGTGTGCATGCGCATCAGCTTGTACCGGCGCGGCCAGTCGACATGCATGACGAGCGTTTCTCCGACCGCCGGAAGATCCTGCCCCTCCGCCGGCATGTGAAGGATGATGTCCTTCGTCGCGCCGTGCCGGGTCACGTCGAGCGTGATCCTCGAACCGTCGGTACGCTCCAGGAAACCCGTGTCCCCCGGCTGGCCGCCCGAGGTCGCGTAAAAGCAGGTCCGGTCGGTTTCGATGCTGCCGTCCTCGTTGACCGCCGTCACCACCGCTTCGCAGGTGGAGAGATAGAAATCGTCGCGGTAGAGGGCGGTCGTTGGCATGGTGTCTCCCTATGCGGCCTCGAAAGGCAGATCGAATTCGGTTGTCGTCTCGAGCCAGCCGGGGACCGGCAGGGCCTTCGACGCAAGGAAGGCGGGGTTGAAGAGCTTGGACTGGTAGCGGTTGCCGTAGTCGCAGAGCATGGTCACGATGGTATGACCCGGACCGAGCTCGCGGGCAAGGCGAATCGCGCCGGCGATGTTGATGCCGGACGAGCCGCCGAGGCAGAGCCCTTCCTGCTCGACAAGGTTGAAGATGATCGGCAGTGCTTCCGAATCGGGGATCTGATAGGCGAAATCGGGCGTAAAGCCTTCGAGGTTGGCGGTGATACGACCCTGGCCGATGCCCTCGGTGATCGAGGAGCCGGAGGACTTCAGTTCGCCATTCCGATAAAATTCGTAGAGAGCGGCGCCCTCGGGATCGGCGATGCCGATCTTGACGTCGTGCTTCAATTCCCGCAGCCCGGCCGCCGTGCCGGCCAGCGTGCCGCCCGAGCCGACGGCGCAGATGAAGCCGTCCACCTTGCCTTCGGTTTGCGCGAAGATTTCGCGCGCGGTGGTCGCGATATGGGCATCGCGATTGACCGTGTTGTCGAACTGGTTTGCCCAGATCGCGCCGTTCGGTTCCGTTCTCGCCAGCTGTTCGGCGAGTCGGCCGGAGAGCCGCACATAATTGTTCGGGTTCTTGTAGGGAACGGCCGGAACCTCGACGAGCTCGGCACCGAGAAGACGCAGCGCATCCTTCTTTTCCTGGCTCTGGGTTTCGGGGATGACGATCACCGTCCGGTAACCGAGCGCCTTGGCGACCAGCGTGAGCCCGATGCCGGTATTGCCGGCGGTACCTTCGACGATGACGCCGCCGGGCGCCAGCAGGCCCTTCTTCTCGGCATCGCGGATGATGTAGAGCGCGGCGCGATCCTTGACAGACTGGCCGGGGTTCAGGAACTCCGCCTTGCCGAGAATGGTGCAGCCGGTCGCCTCCGAGGCGTTCGTCAGCCGAATGAGCGGCGTATTGCCGATCGCCTCGAGGACGGAGGGATGAAATGCCATGGGATGAGCCTTCTCTCTGTCGGAAGATTAAGGAGCGACTTTTCAAATCTCAAGACCAAGAAGACAAGGAATTCGGTTCTCCTGCGGCGCGCGGGCATAGAAAAACCGTGCTTTGCCGACCGCGGACGGCAAGAACTGCCTATCCGGCGCCCGAGCCACCGAGCCCGCGAAACGCCGCGAGCGCCCGTTCGCGCGCCATCTTGTGGTCGATGATCGGTCGCGGATAGGTGTTGCCGAGGACGATGCCGGCCTCGGAAAGGATTGCGGCGGGCGCTTCGAACGGGCGATGGATATAGCGGGCACCGAGGCGCGCGAGCTCGGGCACGAAGCGGCGGACATAGACGCCCTCGGGATCGAATTTCTCGCCCTGGCCGACCGGGTTGAAGATACGAAAGAAGGGAGCGGCATCCGCGCCGGAACCGGCGACCCATTGCCAGCTCGCGGCATTCGACGCCGGATCGGCGTCCACGAGGGTGTCGCGGAACCAGCGCTCGCCCTCGCGCCAGTCGACCAGCAGGTCCTTGATCAGAAACGAGGCCACGATCATGCGCACGCGATTGTGCATCCAGCCGGTCTGCCAGAGTTGCCGCATGCCGGCATCGACGATCGGGTAGCCGGTCTCGCCGCGCTGCCACCGTCGCAACCCTTCCGGATCGCTGCGCCACGGAAAGCCGCTGAACTTTCCCGAAAAGTTGCGCCGTGCGAGCTCGGGGAAGTGAAAGAGCAGGTGATAGCTGAACTCCCGCCAGACGAGCTCCTTGCGGAAGGTCGTAAGGTCCTGTGCCGGCACACGGTCGGCAAGTCCGCGGGTCGCGTGCCATATCTGCGCCGGGGAGATTTCACCGAGAGCGAGGTGTGGCGAGAGCATGGAGACATGCGGTTCGGCGGGAAAGTCGCGACCGACGGCATAGCCTTGAAGTCCGGCCTTGATGAAATCCTGGAGCCGCCTTTGGGCGCCGGCTTCTCCCGGCGTCCAGACCTTGCGGAACTCCGCGGCCCAATCCGGCTTCGTCGGCAGGAGGCGCCAGTCGTCGAGCGTTTCGGTATTCGGCCACACGTCCGGTGCGGGCAGGGCGGTCGGCGCGCCGAGAGGTTCCTCGGGCTCCCCGGAACTTTCGAAGGCGCGCCAGAAGGGCGTATAGACACGGTAGAAGCCGCCAGTGCCCGTCTTCATCCGCGCCGGCTCGTGCAGCAGCTGTCCCGGGAAGCTGTGGGCGGTGACCCCGTCGGCACGAAGCGCCGCCTTGAGGGCCGAATCGGATTCGATTCCACCGGGATCGTAACGCCGGTTCCAGAGCACCTCGGTCGCGCCGGTTTCAGCGATCAGCGTCGAGAGAACGGCACGGGGAGGGCCGCTGCGGAGCAGAAGCCTGCTTCCCAGTCTCTCCAGCGAGCGAGTGAGGGCGGCAAGTGAATGGTGCAGCCACCAGGATTGCGCGCGGCCGAGCGGCCCATTGTCCGGCTCGCGGATATAGAGGGGAAGCACCGGCCGTCCGGTCGCCACAGCATGAGCCAGTGCACGGTTGTCGCCGAGCCTGAGGTCCTTGCGGAACCAGAGAATGACCGGGGTGCCGCCTGCATCGTGCATCTGCCGTTTCGCCCTTCGTTGCCTTAGGAATCTTATACGGGAGGCAAGGCGAACGGGCTACGGCATGATGTATCTGCTCAGGCAAAGCCGAAGAAGGACAGGATTGCGATCACCACGACGACGAGGCCGACAAGATAGATGAGCTGGTTCATCGTTTTCTCCTTCGCAGGTTCCGGAGAAGAATGGTCGCGGACAGGGATTGTTCCGAAGCGCCTCCTTCGCGGGCCGGCGAGAAACGAAAAATGCGGCGGGTTCGTACCCGCCGCAAGTTATTCCGTCTCCGAGTAGAGACCGGGCTGGGAGCAACCTCGCAGGACTGCACAAGATGGATGGCGCGGCCCGGCGATCGCGACAAACGCGTCTCCGGCTTCTTTGTTCCATCTAGACGGAAGTTTTTTTCAGGAACGAGACCAGAAACGGCAAACCCCGCTTCCCGGGGGAGGAAGCGGGGAACGATGCCGTTTTTTGCCGCCGCGCCTCAGGGGGGTGCGCACGCCGGCACCGCCAAACGCATTGGCCACGGGAATGTTCCGCAAGAGAAGCAGATCGGGCACGAACGACATGCAAGAGAGGAGGGACCGAATTAGTCCGTACGAGCCCGGGCGAAATAGCGATATCGGAGAGCGGTGGAGGCCTCGCCCGGAATCGAACCGGGGTGCAAGGATTTGCAGTCCTCTGCGTAACCACTCCGCCACGAGGCCGTCCGATGCTTTAAAAGCGAGTGGTGACGGGCGTTTAGAACGGATCAAAGACGAGCGCAAGGGGGAACCACTGCGCGGGCATGTTTTTTTGTCGGGTATCTCGTTGCGCGGGAGAAAGCGGGTCGAGCTCAACGCCCGGCGCGGTTGACCTGCGGATAGCGCTTGCGCCACCAGATCGCGGCCTTGCGCCTGCGCCGGCGAACGGCGGGCAGTTCCTGGGAGAGGATCAGCAGGCCCAGCGGAATCATCCAGAAGCCGAGGACCGGGAGGAAGCCGAGGATGCCGCCGGCGACGAGGCCGGAACCCACGGCGACGCGCCCGTTGCGCGAGCGGGGAAAGGGCAGCTCCCAACGCCCGAGGATCAGGCGTCCTTTCTCCCTGTCGATGCGATATTTCTTCTCGGCCATTTGCTACCTATATCATCGAAAGGCGCCAAAACCTTGTCCTGCCTGGGGGAAAAGATGGGGACTGAGGAGATTTGAACAAGGGGACGGCATTTTTTTGAAAAAACCGCTTGGCAAATCGAGCAAGCGTTTGTATTAGCCCCCTCACGCCGCGGCGAGCGGTGATCCCTGGTAGCTCAGCGGTAGAGCATTCGACTGTTAATCGACAGGTCGCCGGTTCGAATCCGGCCCGGGGAGCCAGATTTCTCAGCAGAAATGCTGAATGCAAGGCCGGTTCGGTTTCCGAACCGGCCTTTGTTTTTGTCCCGCATGTCGGCTCTCCCCTCCGTTTTGTCTGTGCTTTCGAGATCAGTTCGTCGCGATTTCCCCTGATCCCGAAGGGGAAGCCTTGAAAGCGAGCCTTCCTGCAATTATGACACGCCCAGAGACAGACACCCGGCCGCAAGTGGGACGACAATCATGATGGACTTCGAAGCTGCACGCACCAAGATGGTGGACAACCAGATACGCACGACCGATGTGACGTCGCATTCCGTGCTTTCGGCGTTCCTGACGGTACCGCGCGAGGCATTCGTACCGGCTGACCTGAAGCCGCTCGCCTATATCGACGAGGACCTGCAGATTGCGCCCGCCAAGGACGGCAACCCGCCCCGCTACATCATGGAGCCTTCGCCGCTCGCCAAGCTCGTCCAGCTCGCCGCGATCACCAAGGATGATGTTGTCCTTGAGATCGGTTGTGGCGCAGGCTACGCAGCGGCGATTCTCTCGCAGATTGCCGGCTCCGTGGTCGCCGTCGAGTGCGACGGGACGCTCGCGACGAACGCGACGGCAACGCTTTCCGAACTCGGCTATGACAACGTGGCGGTGGTGACCGGCGAACTTGAAAAAGGCTATGCCGGCGAGGGCCCTTATGACGTCATCTTCATCAACGGCGCCGTCGAGGAGGTGTCCGAGGCGCTGTTGTCCCAGCTCCACGAAGGGGGACGACTGGTCGCCGTCGTCGGCTACGGCAACGCCGCCCGCGCACGGCTCTACGTCCGCGCGCACGGCGTGTCCTCCTTCGGCGAGCATTTCAACACGTCGGTGAAGCCGCTGCCGGGCTTCCGCAAGGCCGCAGAATTCGTCTTCTGAACCGTACCTGCGACATATTGGCCGGGGACGGCGGAGCCGTCCCGAATTGCCTTTGATCGAACCGATGCGGCATGTTGTTTTTTGGCAACGTCGAATCGGTTTTCTTTTTGCGGCCGGCCAGCCCGGGTTGCGGCTTTGCGAACGCCGGGTCATCTAGGTGAGGGGAGCGGCCGCGCCGGCCCGGAACTGAGTCCATGGTTTTGGTTCACGACGGGATGGATCGGCGGAAAAATTGGAGTTGATGTCCCGTGTCGTTCATTCGAAAGACCGTATGTGCCGTCAGCTTGGCGTCCGTCTTGGCGCTGATGCCGGGAATGGCGGCCGCCGAAACAATCTTCGGCGCCATGGCAAAGGCCTATGAGAACAACCCCGATCTCAACGCCGTGCGGGCACGCCTGAGGGCGACCGACGAAAACGTCACCATCGCCAAGGCGGGCATGAGGCCCCAGGTCGCGGCAACCGCCTCGGCGACGCAATTGTCGGTCAGTCATATGAGCGGCATGCCCTCGGGCTACACCAATGACTACAATCAGACGGACGTCGGCCTCTCGATCACGCAGATGATCTTCGATGGATTTCAGACGCTGAACAATGTTCGAGCAGCGGAAGCGGGCGTCTTCGCCAGCCGTGAAAACCTGAAGGCCAATGAGATTTCCATACTGCTCGCAGCCGCACAGGCCTATGCGGACGTGGCGCGCGACCAGCAGATCGTGGTCATCCGCAAGCAGAACCTCGCCTTCCTGCAGGAGCAGCTGAACGCGGCGAACGCCCGTCTCGAAGTGGGTGAGGGTACTCGCACCGACGTAAGCCAGGCAGAGGCGCAGCTTGCCGGTGCGCAGGCGCTTCTCGCCGCCGCGATCGCCCAGTTGAAGCAGAGCGAGGCGACCTATGTGCAGGTCGTCGGCGAGATGCCCTCCGGGATCAAGCAGCCCAATCCGGCGAGCAAGGCGCTGCCGTCGAGCCTTGACAACGCGGTCGCCTCGGCAATCCGCGAGCATCCGTCGGTACTTGCCGCCCTGCATGCGGTGGATGCTGCCGGCTATCAGGTGAAGTCTGCCGAAGGCATGCTGCTTCCCGGTGTGGTCATCCAGGGCAATGTCGGCCGCCATACGACATCGAATACCAATACGAGCGATACGGATTATTCGAGCGCCTCGATCACCGCCCAGCTGAAGGTACCGCTCTACCAGGGCGGTGCGGAATTCGGCCGCATCCGTCAGGCGAAGGAGACGCTGGGCGAACAACGCATCATGGTCGACTCGGCTCGCGCGGCAGTTCTCCAGCAGGTGACTTCGGCCTATGCGCAAATGCAGGCCGCGACCGCGGCGATTTCGGCTGCACGCAAGCAGTTGAGCGCCGCCAATCTCGCTCTCCAGGGCGTCATCGAGGAGCGCAATGTCGGGCAGAAGACGACGCTCGACGTCCTGAATGCCCAGGATACCGTGCTTCAGGCCAAGGAGAGCCTCGTCAGCTACCAGCGGAACGCTGTCGTCGCGAGCTATTCGGTCCTTGCTGCATCCGGCAAGCTGACGGTCCAGAGTCAGGGGCTGGAGGTTGCCGAATACCGCTCCGAGGTGCACTACGAGGCGGTCAAGGACAAGTGGATCGGCCTGCGCACCGTCGACGGCCGCTGAGGTCTTTCCTCCCGAATAAACCTGTGCATCACGCCGAAGCGAGCCTGCGGCGTGATTTTTTTCCCCTTAGGAGTATCCTAAGCTGAGAACGAATCAATAATCGGTCGCCGCGCCGACAGTTGAATCTTCAGGGAAAACGGGGAAGAATATGGCTCAGCCAAGCGTAGCGCGTGAACCGTCGATGGAAGAGATCCTGGCATCGATCCGCCGGATCATCGAGAGCAACGATCCGGAGAGCGCCAAGCTGGATTCCGCCTCCCTGCCGCCGGTCTACGAAGACGAGGACGGTGACGACGATCTTGCGCTGGCGATCGGCGAAGCTGCACCCGCCATGTATCCCGCAAACGACCGAGGAGCCGCATCCCTCCAGGTTGTCGAGCCGGTCGAAAAGCCGGCCCCGAAGAACATTTCCCTTGCCGATCTCGCCGCCCGCGTCCGCTCGTCCAACGAGCACGTCGAGCAGCGTATCCCTGAACCTGTGGTCGGCCGCCCCGTCGAGGCTTCGCCCTCCGTCAGCCCGGTGATGACGAGCCGGATGGCCGAGCTTCGTTCGTCGGTCCCGCAGGTCGAGCCCGAGCGGGAAGCGGTGCGGGATTCCGCCGTTCCGGCAGGGACGTTCGTTGCGGCAGATGTGGGTGCAGAGGCGGTTATCGAAACACTGCAGTCGGCCGAGAGCGAGAGCAAGGCGCTCGTCTCGGCGGAGACGCACGAGCAGGTCGCCCGTTCCTTCGGCGAACTCGCCGAGGCGATCGACGGCAGCCAGCGTCGCTCGCTCGACGAGATGGCGGAGGAGATGCTTCGCCCGATGCTGCAGGAATGGCTCGACGACAATCTGCCGACGCTCGTCGAACGGCTGGTGCGCGAGGAGATCGAACGGGTCGCGCGCGGCCCGCGCCGCTGACGTTTCCCTCAACGAAGACAGGAACAGGCCGCTCCGGTGTCCGGGGCGGCTTTCTTGTTGACACTGGCGGCCCCGTCCGGTTTACCGCTTAAATGACATCAATCGTGTTGATCCCTTCAACGCTTTCTGGGTTTGGTCAGGAAATGCTCGAAAAAACCTACGACGCCACGTCAGTCGAACCGAAAATCGCCAAGGCCTGGGAGGATGCGGACGCATTCCGCGCCGGCGCCAATGCCCAGGCCGGCGAGGACAGCTTCACAATCGTCATACCGCCGCCGAACGTGACCGGTTCGCTGCATATGGGTCACGCGCTCAACAATACGCTCCAGGACATCATGATCCGCTTCGAGCGCATGCGCGGCAAGGACGTGCTGTGGCAGCCGGGCATGGACCATGCCGGCATCGCGACGCAGATGGTCGTAGAGCGGCAGTTGATGGAGCGCCAGCTTCCCGGACGGCGCGAAATGGGTCGCGACGCCTTCGTCGAGAAGGTCTGGGAGTGGAAGAACGAATCCGGTGGCCTGATCTTCAACCAGTTGCGCCGTCTCGGGGCCTCCTGTGACTGGTCGCGCGAACGCTTCACCATGGATGAGGGCCTTTCCGAGGCGGTCGTCGAGGTCTTCGTCAGCCTCTACAAGGAGGGGCTGATCTACAAGGACAAGCGGCTCGTCAACTGGGACCCGAAGCTGCTGACGGCGATCTCCGACCTCGAGGTCGAGCAGATCGAGGTGAACGGCAATCTCTGGCACCTGCGCTATCCGCTGGAAGACGGCGTCACCTACCAGCATCCGGTCGCCTTCGATGAAGATGGCAATCCGACCGAATGGGAGACGCGCGACTATCTGGTCGTCGCCACGACCCGTCCTGAAACCATGCTCGGCGATACCGGCGTCGCCGTCCATCCGGACGATGCGCGCTACAAGGAGATCGTCGGAAAGCACGTGATCCTGCCGATCGTCGGGCGCCGCATTCCGATCGTCGCGGACGAGTATCCGGACCCGACCGCCGGCACCGGTGCCGTCAAGATGACGCCGGCCCACGACTTCAACGACTTCGAGGTCGGGAAGCGTGCCGGCCTCGGCATGGTCAACATCCTGAATGTCGATGCGACGGTGGGCATCGTCGGCAATGACGATTTCCTCGAAGGACTGACGCCGACCCGCGAGCAGGAGATGGTCTGGTCCGAACTGGAAGGGCTCGACCGTTTCGCCGCCCGCAAGAAGATTGTCGAGATCCTCGAGGCTGAAGGGCTGGTCGACAGGATCGAGCCGCACAAGCACATGGTGCCGCACGGCGACCGCGGTGGGGTGCCGATCGAGCCGCGGCTGACCGAACAATGGTATGTCGACGCCAAGACGCTCGCCAAGCCGGCAATTGCTTCGGTTCGTGAAGGCCGCACGAAATTCGTGCCGAAGAACTGGGAAAAGACCTATTTCGAGTGGATGGAGAACATCCAGCCCTGGTGCGTCTCGCGCCAGCTGTGGTGGGGACACCAGATTCCCGCCTGGTATGGCCCGGATGGCCAGGTCTTCGTCGAGAAGACCGAGGAAGAGGCCCTGCACGCCGCCATTCAGCATTACATCTCGCATGAAGGTCCTTGGAAGGCCTGGGTCGAGGAGAAGCTTGAGAACTTCGCGCCGGGCGAGATTCTGACGCGTGACGAGGACGTCCTCGACACATGGTTCTCCTCCGCGCTCTGGCCGTTCTCGACGCTCGGCTGGCCACAGAAGACCGAGGCGCTCGCCAAGTACTATCCGACCGACGTGCTGGTCACCGGTTTTGACATCATCTTCTTCTGGGTCGCCCGGATGATGATGATGGGGATGCACTTCATGAAGGACGAGAACGGCACGCCGGTCGAGCCTTTCCATACGGTCTATGTGCATGCGTTGGTCCGCGACAAGAACGGCCAGAAGATGTCGAAGTCGAAGGGCAACGTCATCGATCCGCTGCAACTGATCGATGAATACGGCGCCGACGCGCTGCGCTTCACGCTGGCCATCATGGCGGCGCAGGGGCGTGACGTGAAACTCGACCCCGCCCGTATAGCCGGCTACCGCAACTTCGGCACCAAGCTCTGGAACGCGACCCGTTTCGCCGAGATGAACGGTGCCGCGACCGATCCGCACTTCCTTCCGGAGACGACGACACTCGAAATCAACCGCTGGATCCTGACGGAACTCGCGCGGACCGAGCGCGACGTGACGGAGGGAATTGCCAACTATCGCTTCAACGATGCGGCGGGTGCCCTTTACCGCTTCGTCTGGAACCAGTTCTGTGACTGGTACCTTGAACTGCTGAAGCCGGTCTTTGCGGGCGAGGACGAGATTGCCAAGAAGGAGGCGCAGGCCTGCGCAGCCTACGTGCTCGAAGAGACCTACAAGCTCCTGCATCCCTTCATGCCCTTCATCACGGAGGAACTCTGGGCCCATACGGCGGGCGAGGGCAGCGAGCGGGAAACCCTGCTCTGCCACGCGGCATGGCCGGCGCCCGACTTTGCCGACGAGGGCGCTGCGAGCGACATCAACTGGCTGATCGATCTCGTGTCGGGTATCCGCTCGGCGCGTGCCGAGATGAACGTGCCGCCCGGAGCCGTTGCGCCACTCGTCGTCGTCGCTGCGAATGGCGTGACGCAGGAACGTCTGCGGCGCCATGAAGCGTCGATCAAGCGGCTGGCGCGCGTAGAGAGCATTTCGCTTGCCGCCGAGGCGCCGAAGGGCGCCGCCCAGATCGTCATCGGCGAGGCGACTGCCTGCCTGCCGCTCGGAAGCCTGATCGATATCGGCGCGGAAAGGGTCAGGCTGGAGAAAGCGATCGCCAAGGTTGACCAGGAAATGAACAGGATCGCTTCCAAGCTGGCCAACGAAAAGTTCGTCGCCAATGCCAATCCGGACGTCGTCGCCGCCGAACGCGAGCGCTACGGCGAACTGGAGATCCAGCGCGCGAGCCTTGAGACGGCAGTGAGGCGATTGGCGGAGGCCGGCTGAGTCGCCGCCGCCCAACGCCCCTCTCCGGACTTTCGTCGGGTTTTGGTGGAGCCGCATGCCGAAATGGCATGCGGCTTTCTCATTATCGATTTGATTCGGCAAAAAAAATTGCGTCGACCGTTTCGGTGGAAACCCGCACGGATACGGACATCACAAATCTGTGAGTGTGTTCAAACGGCAACAGATTGCGCGTGTGTTGGAAAAATGTTCCAAGATGAGTCAGGCGAGTTGAAGCTTTCGGAAATATTTTCTTCAGTTTTTGATATCTTACGTCCACGTCAGTATTTTTACGTAAATTTGGCAGTTTCCGGCGGCTGCGATCTCTCGCGTGGTAACGTTGTGATATCGAAGCTCGTGATTACAATGCTCGCAGTCGCAATGCCTTGGAGTGGGGAGAGATATGGCAAAGCAATTTTTTAGGTCCGGTGTCGTATTCGCAGTCGGTTTCGGCGCCTTGGCGTCGGTGGCGAATGCCGGTGGCTTCAGCCGTGGTGAAGCCGATACCGACATCCTGTTCGAGGACGGTACGTATGTGGCGCGGGGCGGCGTCATTTATGTTTCTCCGCATCGCAAATTTGACACCATCGCAGGCGCTGCGGCCACCGACGACGAATATAGCAACGACTTCTGGATTCCGAGCTTCGCCGCGAAGTTTCAGGTATCGGAGAACTTGGGCTGCGCATTCACGTATACACAGCCCTTCGGTGCCGACGCGGATTATGGTCCGCAGGCTCAGATGGCAAGCCTCGCCAGCGGCGGCGCGGGAGCGAGCCACAAGGATTTCACCACCAACGAATATGGTGCGACCTGCGACGTGAGTGCGCAGGCTGGCAAGGGGCGCGTCCATTTTCTCGGTGGCGTTTTCCTGCAGGACTTTAAGTACACCGCGAACGCGTATCGCGGCGATTTGAAGCTGGAGGATGACGCAGCCTTCGGATATCGCCTGGGTGTCGCCTACGACATCCCGGAATATGCGATGCGCGCGCAGTTGATGTATCGCTCCAAGGTCAAGCACGATGCCGATGAGGGCTCGTTCGATTGGGATCCGGCGATCGCGCCTTTCGGACTGCAGGACGCCTTCGGTAGTGGCACGCTGCCGCAGTCGCTGAAGCTCAGCCTGCAGACGGGTGTAGCGCCCGGCTGGCTGGTTTACGGCTCGGTCAAGTGGACAGACTGGAGTGTTCTGCAGACCCTCGACTACAGCGTCGGAAATCCGATGGCGCCGGGTGGCTACACGCCCCAGCAGGACGTTTACAACTGGAAGGACGGCTGGACGCTTCAGGCCGGCGTAGCCCACCAGTTTAACGAACAGTTCGCTGGCACGGTGAACGTCACCTGGGACAGCGGCGTCGGCACCGGTGCAGACATCTACTCCGACACTTGGTCGGTCGCGGCCGGCGTTTCCGTCAAAGCGGGTCCCGGCGAGCTTCGTTTCGGTGGCGCGGTCAGCTACCTGACCGAAGGCAGCCAGTCCTTGGCGGACGGTGCGAGCTATGACGCTACGGCAGACGGAGACTGGGCATACGCGGTCTCGGGTTCCTACCGGATCACCTTCTGAAGACACTTTGCTTGATACTGAAAAGCCCGGTTCGTCCGGGCTTTTCGCTGTATATGGTTGTGGCAGTCTCCAGGATGTGATGAATCTGCAACATTTTCCCTATCGTTGCAGGGGTGCCGGAGATCCGGGGATTTTGTCCATTTCCCGCCACAAACTGAGCGCAGCGATGCCGTGACGAATGCTTGAGTTGGGTGTTGCGTAGTTCGTCGGTTGAGTAAGACATGAGCCTTGTAGCCGCAGAAAACCTTCTGAATCCCGCAGATGCGCCGAGAAGATCGGTATCCAGGGATTGCGCCTTGTTTTTTTTGGCGCTCGCGACCTCCACAGCCGCAGTCTTGCCCGAAATACAAACTACCTTGATGAAGGTCGCCGATGACCTCTCGATGCCTGGCAAAGCAAAGCATGCCGGAGGAGGCGTGACGGTGAACGGTATGTTCACCAGTGTCGCGGACAATAGTTTCACGGACATGGTAAGTCGAGCCGGACGAGGCCTCGAAGGCTACCGTCGTCTGTGGTGATGTGGAAGAAATACGCAATCATGCAAACGCCAGACTGGAAATATCCGGGTAAGCTGCTGTTCTCCTCGCTGCTTTTCGTCCTGGCCGGGACGGCGGCGGGCCACGCCTTCGACATCAACGCCGGCGTGAGCAAGGAGTCAGGACCCTTCGACCTCTTCAAGTTCGGCTTCAAGGCCTACAAGAACGGTCAGAAGCAGGAGGCTGTCGAAGCCTATCGCTATGCCGCGGAGAAGGGGCATACCGGCTCGCGCTGGGCGCTGGCGAACATGTATGCGGACGGCGACGGCGTCGTCGAGGACGATTTCGAGGCATTCAAGATCTATACTGAGATCGCAAGCCAGGGCGTCGAGCCCGGTTCGGAGGATACCGGCTTCTTCGTCAACGCGCTGCTCGCGCTTGCCGGTTATTATCGCAAGGGCATTCCGGGCAGCCCGGTCAAGATCGATCTGACGCAGGCGCGTCAACTCTATTTCCAGGTCGCCTCGACCTTCGGCGTGCCGGAGGCGCAGTTCCAGCTTGCCAGAATGATGTTGTCGGGTGAGGGCGGCAAGGCCAGTATCCAGCAAGCCAAGAAGTGGCTCAATCTGGCGCGCAAGAGCGGGCATCCCGGCGCCATGGCGGTGTTCGGAAACCTGATTTTCCAGGAAGGCCAGAGTGTCCGCGGTCTCGCCTTCATGACCGCTGCACTGGACAAGTGCAAACCGTCGGACTGTCTGTGGATGCAGGACCTGCAGGAGCAGGCCTTCTCTCTTTCCAGCGAAGACGACCGCCGTGTTGCGATCGCGCTCGCTCCGGAGATCTACCACCAGCCGGAATGACGGCTGCCCTCAGGCCGCCTCGAAATCAAACCAGCCCGACACCGGCACGTGGTCGGAGGGCTTTTCCCACGTCCGCACGTGCTTTTCGATCTGCGCGGCCCGGAAGCGGTCGGTCGCCTCCGGCGAGAGCAGAAGATGGTCGATGCGGATACCGTTGTTCTTCTGCCACGCACCGGCCTGATAATCCCAGAAGGAATAGAGTTTGGTTTCGTCGGTCGTCGCGCGCACTGCGTCGACGAGGCCGAGATGTTCGAGCCGGCGGAACGCCTCGCGCGTCTGCGGCAGGAAAAGTGCGTCGCCGGCCCAGACCAACGGGTCATGGCAGTCGTAAGGCTCGGGGATGACGTTGTAGTCTCCGGCGAGGATCAGCGGTTCCTCGAGCGCGAGACGGTCTTCGGCGAACGTCTTCAGCCGCTCCATCCAGGCGAGCTTGTAGGGATACTTTACCGGATCGTCAGGGGGATTGCCGTTCGGCAGGTAGAGCGAGCAGACGCGCAGCGCCCCGCCCTTGACCGAGAACACGCCTTCGATGAAGCGCGCCTGTTCGTCCCCGTCATCGCCGGGCAGGCCGCGATTGACCTCGTCAGGCTTGATTTTCGAAAGCAGGGCTACCCCGTTGAAGCCCTTTTGGCCGTGCGTCTCGACATGGTAGCCGAGCGCCTCGATCTCCAGTCTCGGAAAGCCGGCGTCTTCCGACTTGATCTCCTGGAGGCAGACGATGTCGGGCGCGGAACTCTTCAGCCACTCGCAGAGATTTGCGATGCGCGCCTTCACTCCGTTGATGTTCCAAGTGGCGATCTTCATGGACTGCTTCCCTTCGTCTTCCCTTCTTCATAGACGACAGGGCGGAATTTGCCACCGGCTTTTGTGCATTGCCGGCCGCGGCCCCTTTGACATTCCATGACAACACTCCATTCTTCCCTGGCCGGCTCATGGGGGCGGACGAGCCGGTGGACGCTCCATTCGGGGCAAGTAGCGCCGGGCGACAAACGTTCGCAAAAAAGAGGGGACACTACTCATGCCAAATGTCAGTACGAAGACGCATCCTGTCGACGAAGTGCTGCCGATGTCGCGGCTCGCGACACTCGGTCTGCAGCACGTTCTTGTCATGTATGCCGGTGCCATCGCCGTACCGCTGATCATCGGCCGCGCGTTGAAGCTGCCGCCGGAAGACGTCGCCTTTCTGATCTCCGCAGACCTCTTCGCCTGCGGCATCGTTACATTGATTCAGTCGCTCGGCGTCACCCAGTGGTTCGGCATCCGCCTGCCGGTGATGATGGGCGTTACGTTCGCGTCGGTCGGTCCGATGGTCTCGATCGCCGATCTCTCGGGCGGTGCCGATGGCGCACGCCTCATATTCGGGTCAATCATCGGTGCCGGCATAGTCGCCATGCTGATCGCACCGCTGGTCAGCCGCCTGCTGCGCTTTTTCCCGCCGGTCGTAACCGGCACGATCATCCTTATCATCGGCGTTTCGCTGATGAAGATCGGCATCAACTGGATCTTCGGAAATCCGTTCGGGCCGACGGCGCCAAGCCTTGTCGATCCAGCGCACGCCAAATGGCTCGAGGACATCAAGACCCTGGCGGCGGCCAGTGCCGGCGCGATCCCCGAAATCCCGCCGAAGCTCGGCCTTGCGGCGAGTGTACCCAATGCGGCTTATGCTCCCCTGTCGGGGATCTCTGTCTCGGCCGTCGTATTGGCATCGATCCTGCTGATCGCACGTTTCGCCAAGGGTTTCGTCGCCAATATTTCCGTGCTCCTCGGCATCGTTATCGGCGGTATCCTTACCGCAGCCACGGGCATGATGACTTTCGACAAGGTGGCGAGTGCCGCCTGGTTTGCACCGGTCCTTCCCTTTCATTTCGGTATGCCGATCTTCGACCCGGTCCTGATCGTCACCATGACCATCGTCATGCTTGTCGTCATGATCGAGTCGACCGGAATGTTTCTGGCCCTCGGTGAGATGACCGGCAAGCCGGTCACTCAACCGATGCTGGCGGCGGGCCTTCGCTCCGACGGCCTCGGCACCCTGATCGGCGGCATCTTCAACACTTTCCCGTATACGAGCTTCTCGCAGAATGTCGGCCTCGTTGGCGTCACCGGCGTCAAATCGCGTTTCGTCTGCGTCGCGGGCGGGGTGATTCTGATCGTCCTCGGTCTGCTTCCGAAAATGGCGGCGCTGGTGGAATCGTTGCCAACCGTCGTCCTCGGCGGCGCCGGTTTGGTCATGTTCGGCATGGTCGCCGCGACCGGGATCCGGATCCTTTCGGGCGTGGACTTTAAGACCAGCCGCAACAATCTATTCGTCGTCGCGATATCCATCGGGTTCGGCATGATCCCGCTGGTCGCGCCGAACTTCAAGCAGTGGATGCCGCATAGCATTCATCCGCTGATCGATTCCGGCATCCTTTTGGCCTCGATCTCGGCCGTGGTACTGAATGTCTTCTTCAACGGGACCTCTTCCGCCAGCGAAGCGGAAGTGCGCAAGGCTGCCATGGCCGGCGATGGAGGTCACTGACAACGACAAGCCGGCCGGGGTAGAGCCCGGCCGGTCTTCACAGCGGTATTCGCGAAACTAGATCGAAAAACTGGTCCCGCAGCCGCAACTGGCCACCGCGTTCGGATTCTTGATCTGGAAGGACTGGCCGAGCAGGTTGTCGACGAAGTCGATCTCCGAACCGGTCATGTAGACGAGCGAGATCGGATCGATGACGACTGTCGCACCGTCCTTGGTGATGACGAGATCGTCGGATTCCGGCGCGCCTTCGAGGTCGAACTTGTAGGAAAAGCCGGAGCAGCCTCCTCCTTCGACGGAGACGCGCAGGGCGCGCTTGTCCTGTTCGGCGGCAACCACGGCCGCGATCCTCTTCGCTGCGGCGTCGGAGAGGGTGATGGTCGATTCGCTCATTTGTCCTCCTGACGGGTTCAAGGCCCGTGGAAAATCGATGGTTGATCCCGGCCGCCGGCGGGAAGCGGGGTCCGTCCGCCTCATTTTGCCGGCAAATCGGCTCCCGGCACGCTCTCATGCTTGCGGGATCATCTGCTATAGGTATGAAGGCGGGCAACGGGCGTCAATGGGGATGAGACGGAACGGACGATGACGATCGACAGGACTGCGTTGGGTTTCGGCACCGGTGAGCGGGCGGTCTATGCGGCCGACCCTTGGTCGTCCCGCGGGCGGCTGTTTGCCGAATTGAGCAGTCCGACGCGCTCCGACTTCCAGCGCGACCGCGACCGCATCGTCCACACGACGGCCTTTCGGCGGCTGAAGCACAAGACGCAGGTCTTCATCGGAACGGACAGCGATCACTACAGGACGCGGCTCACTCATACGATCGAGGTCGCCCAGATCGCCCGCGCGCTCGCCAGAGCCCTCAGGCTGGACGAGGACCTCGCCGAGGGCGTGGCGCTGGTGCACGACTTCGGCCATACGCCTTTCGGACACACGGGCGAGGATGCGCTTCACGACGTGCTGAAGCCGTACGGCGGTTTCGACCACAATGCGCAGTCGCTGAGGATCGTGACGAAACTCGAGCGCCGCTATGCCGAATTCGACGGGCTGAACCTGACCTGGGAGACGCTTGAGGGACTGGTCAAACACAACGGGCCGCTCCTGACGTCGCAGGGCGAGGGGACGCGCGGACCCGTCCCGAAGCCGATCCGTGACTATTGCGAGCTTCACGATCTCGAAATCGACACTTTCGCCAGCCTTGAGGCGCAGGTGGCGGCGATTGCCGACGATATCGCCTATAACACGCACGACATCGACGACGGATTGCGCTCCGGCTACCTGACCTTCGAAATGCTGGAGGACGTGCCTTTCCTCGCAGGATTGATGGCGGAAGTGCATGGTCTCTACCCGCGGCTGGAGTCGAGCCGCTTCACCCACGAGATCACACGCCGACAGATCACCCGGATGGTGGAGGACGTGATCTCTGTCGCACAAGAACGTCTGCGGGAGATCAAGCCCGGCTGTGCGGCGGATGTTCGCCACGCCGACCGCGTGATCGCGACCTTCTCCGCGGAAATGGCCGAGACCGACCGGCAGATCAAGCGCCTTCTGTTCAGCCGCATCTACCGTCATCCCGACATCATGCGCATCCGCGCCGGCGCGGCCCAGATCGTCACCGATCTCTTTCATGCTTACATGCGAGATTCGTCGCTGATGAGCAGCCACTACTGGGTCGACCACATCGCCGGACTCGACCAGCCGGCCAAGGCCCGTCACGTGGGCGACTATCTGGCGGGTATGACCGACACCTATGCGGTCAACGCCCACCGCCGTCTGTTTGACCGGACTCCCGATTTGCGCTAGGCAGCGGCCAGCAAATTCCCCCGTACATAACCGGAGCTCGTGGCTTCCGGCGTGGAAAACGACGATGAATCTTTTCGCAGACTTCGAAACAAGAATTAAGAACGCACTAGAAACATTAGAAATCGTGAAGGAAAAGCGTTCCTCGCTTGACTTCGGACGAATTGTCGTCGAGCCGCCGCGCGATGCGAGCCACGGTGATGCTGCGACGAATGCGGCGATGGTGTTGTCGAAGCCGCTGGCGACGAATCCTCGTGCTCTTGCCGAGATTATCTGCGAGAAGCTGAAGGAAGACGAGGACATTTCCGAAGTCTCCGTCGCGGGGCCCGGCTTCATCAATATCCGCCTGTCGACGGCGTACTGGCAGCGGTTGCTCTCCGCTATGATCGCTGAAGGAATCGACTTCGGACGCTCTTCGGTCGGCGCGGGCCGCAAGGTGAATGTCGAATACGTCTCGGCGAACCCGACCGGTCCGATGCATGTCGGCCATTGCCGCGGCGCGGTGGTCGGCGACGCGCTCGCCAATCTCCTGCAGTTCGCGGGCTACGAAGTCGCCAAGGAGTACTACATCAACGACGCCGGCGCGCAGATCGAGGTGCTGGCTCGCTCCGTGTTCCTGCGCTATCGCGAAGCCGTGGGCGAGGACATCGGCGAGATCCCGGCCGGCCTCTATCCGGGGGACTACCTGGTTCCGGTCGGCAAGGCGTTGGCGGAGGAATACGGAGTCAAGCTCCACAACATGCCGGAAGAGCAGTGGCTGCAGATCGTCAAGGACAAGGCGATCGACGCCATGATGGCGATGATCCGGGAGGATCTCGCCGAACTCAACGTCCACCATGACATCTTCTTCTCGGAGCGCACGCTGCACGCCAATGGCGCGGCGGCGATCCGCACGGCGATCAACGATCTGACCTTCAAGGGCCACGTCTACCGCGGAACCCTGCCGCCGCCGAAGGGGCAACTCCCGGAGGACTGGGAGGATCGCGAGCAGACGCTCTTTCGCTCCACCGAAGTCGGTGACGACATCGACCGGCCGCTGATGAAGTCCGACGGCAGCTATACTTACTTCGCCGCCGACGTCGCCTACTTCAAGGACAAGTTCGATCGCGGTTACGACGAGATGATCTATGTGCTCGGCGCTGACCACGGCGGGTACGTCAAGCGCCTGGAAGCGGTCGCGCGCGCAGTCTCGGGTGGCAAGACGAAACTGACCGTTCTTCTCTGCCAGCTCGTGAAGCTCTACCGCGACGGCGAGCCGGTGAAGATGTCCAAGCGGTCGGGAGACTTCGTGACGCTGCGCGACGTCGTCGAGGAAGTCGGCCGGGATTCCGTCCGCTTCATGATGCTTTACCGCAAGAACAGCGAGCCGCTGGACTTCGACTTTGCCAAGGTGACGGAACAGTCGAAGGACAATCCGGTCTTCTACGTGCAGTATGCGCACGCCCGCTGCATGTCGGTGTTCCGCCAGGCAAAGGAAGCATTCCCCGATATCGACTTCGACGGGCTCGATCTGTCGTCCGCAGTGAAGGGGATGATCGAGGATCCGGCCGAGCTGCAGTTGGTTGCGAAGCTTGCCGAATATCCGCGCGTGATCGAAGGTGCGGCACTGTCGCAGGAGCCTCATCGCGTCGCGTTTTACCTCTATGATCTCGCCAGTTCTTTCCACGCGCACTGGAATAAAGGCAAGGATCAGCCGGAATTACGATTTGTTAACGATAAGAACCGAGAATTGAGCATCGCCAGGCTTGGGCTGGTGCGTGCTGTCGCCTCTGTTCTGAAGTCCGGACTGACCATTACGGGCACTGATGCTCCGGTTGAAATGCGATAGTATTGTCACCATTTCCCCACAAAGCACTGGCATGGCGTGTAGTCGCGTTAGTGAGTGGAACTAGGTAATGGTACAGAAACAAGCCGCATTCAACAGTCGACTGGGCGGTGAAGACTTCGCTGACGACGATCCGTTGGCGGAGCTGGCCCGGATTGTCGGCTTCGAGCCGCCCGCCGCTCGCGACGTGCCGCGCGAACCGCAGATCGTCGAGAGCCGCGCCATCCCGGTTCCATCGGTCGACCGTCCGTTCAGTCTGGAAGACGAGCTGCTGCGGGAGTTCGAAAACTACGAACGTGGTCAGCCTGTCGTTCCGCAGGTCGACACGCCGATGGCGCCGGTCGACGTCATTCCGGTTGTCGAAGAGGCTGTGCCGGTTCTCGATGCGATCGAGGAAGGCGAGGAACTCGAGCTGCACACGGCCGGAGCAAACGAGGCCGTGCTGGCGGAGGCCGAAGATGCCCTCCGCAATGCTGAGCAGGCCTTTGTCCCCGAAGCCGCCGAGACGATTTCCGCCGACCTCGCCGACGAACTCGAGATGGCGGTATCCGCCGCTCCCGTCGAACCGGTCTGGCCCAGAAGCGAAGCGGAACCTCGCCTGAGGTTGCCACTTGCGAACTTCCACGTCCCTCAACCTTCTGCCCCCCGAGTGGAGCCCTCATTCGCGATCGAGCGCGAAGAACCTGTGGCCGCCGCAGTGGACGAGGCGCCGCGCTTGAGTCCGGTCGAGACATCGAACTGGATGTCCGGCACCGGGCTGCAGACGATCGAACGTGCTGAATCCGACGGTCACGCGACCGAGCAGCCGTCGCCTGTTTCTGACTTTGACGTGTTTTCCGCCGGTACACCGGGCTACGACGCACCGGCCGTTGCAGTGCCTGAGCGCCCGCCGGTTTCCACGACACCTGCTGCGCGGGCGGAACCCGATTTCTCTTTCTCCTTTGCAGACGAGCTTGCCGCCGACGAGGACCAGTCCCGGCCCGTTCCGCAGGCCGCTGCCGAACCGGCGGCGACGGCTGCCGCGCCCTCGGCGGCCATCGACGAGGATGTGTTCGATCCCTTCGCTGATGGCGCGTTCGAACTCGATCTCGACGACATCGAACTCGATTTCTCGGACCTCGAGGTAGAGCCGGAAGCAGAGAAGCCTGTCGACGCCGAGAGCCTTCGTGGCGAGCCCGCGGCCGCTGTGGCGCCGCCTGCACCGGCTGAAACCGCAAGACCTGCGGTCGCTCCGGCTGCTGCCGCCGCTCCGGTCCCGGCTTTCGTCACTGCACCTGCCAGCGTCATGCCGGCGATGCCGGAGGACGAGGAATTGCCCTTCGACCTTTCGGAAATCGCCGAACAGGATGAAAATCCCGAAACAATCGCGGTCCTCGACGTGCCGGAGATTCCGGTTCACGAACACAAGGAACCTGTCGCTCCGCGCCACGACTACGAACTCGACATCGATACCGAGCTGGCGTCGCTTCTGAGCGAGGCGGTCGTTCCCGCCGCCGCAGCGGCACCTGCTGCCGCACAGCCGGCTGCGGCCCCGGCGGCTGCTGCCGCGCCGGCGATCGCCGACGATTTCGAGGCGTTCGAAAAGGCACTCGAACAGGACCTCAAACGCTCCTACGAGGGCGAGAAGGGTTTTGCCGGCGCCGTCAACCGCATTCCGCTCCAATCGGCCGCTGAAGAGTTTGATTACGATGAACCGCGGCCTTCCCGCGCCCGGCTCCTGGCTGCCTCCGCCGCCGGCGTGCTGGTGCTCTTGGCCGGCGGTGGTCTCTATGCCTGGATGACGGGGTCGGAATCGTCCGTTCTCGGCTCGGGCGAGCCGGTCGTCATCGCCGCCGACAAGGAGCCGGTCAAGGTGGTTCCGGAGGACAAGGGCGGCAAGACGGTGCCGAACCAGGACAAGGCTGTCTACGACAGGGTCGCCGGCGCCGCCGTCGACGATCCCAAGCAGCCGAGCCTGATCTCCTCGAGCGAGGAGCCGGTCGATGTCGTCCAGAAGACGCTGATTCCGGAGACCTTGCCGCTCGAGGGTGAAAACGAGCCCGATGCCATGCCGACGCCGGTCGGCGAAACGGAAGACCCGCGACTGTTGCCGAGCGATCAGTCTGCGGACCAGCAGGCCGCAGGCAGCACCAGCGACCCCGTGACGATCGCGCCGCGCAAGGTGCGGACGATGATTGTCCGTCCGGATGGAACGCTGGTGGCGCAGGAAGTCGAACAGCCTGCGACCGAAGCAACAACGGCTGAGGCTCCGGCGGCGCCGGCGCTTGCTCCGCCGACGACGGAACCCGTCGGGCAAGTCCCGGTTGCGGCCGCCGCGCCCTCGGATGCGGCGAACCAGCAGCAGACTGTTGCCGAACTTGCAGCACCGGTCACTCCGCAACCTGCCGCCGGCGCCACGACGCCTGCGGCCGAAACGCCCGCGGAACCTGTACCCGCGGAGACGACCGCCGCTCCGGCAGTCTCCGCTCCGGTTCCGACGGCACGCCCGGCAGAACAACCGGTCAACGTGGTAAGCACGGTGACCGAACGCGGCAACGTGAAGCCGGTCGAAACCGCGGCGGCTTCACCCGACGCTGCGGCCGCCCCGGCAGTGCCTGCCGGCGGTTACGTGATCCAGATCGCCTCGCTGCCTTCGGAAGCGGATGCGCAGAGATCCTACAAGAATCTCTCGGCGAAGTTCGGAAACGTGATCGGCGGTCGTGCCTACGAGATCAAGAAGGCGGAGATTGCCGGCAAGGGGACCTATTATCGGGTCCGTATTGCAGGCGGGAGCAAGGACGAAGCCGTCGCCCTTTGCGAGCGTTACAGGGCGGCCGGCGGCACCTGCCTGGTGGCGAAGTAGGGCCCGAACCCGAAAATTCCATGATGAGATGGCGGAAACCCCGTGTTTCCGCCATTTTTCTTGTGCATGACCTTGCGCGGCGCTTCGGCTTTTCACCCGCGCCTCTTATGATTCGGGCATGAGCACCAACAAAGCGATGATCCTGGGCTGCAGCGGCCTGAAGCTGACCGCCGACGAAAAGGCCTTCTACCGGGACGAGCAGCCCTGGGGCTTCATCGTCTTCGCCCGCAATCTGTCCGAGCCTTCGCAGATCGGGGATCTGGTCGCGGAAATGCGCGAAACGGTCGGCGGACGCAACGCGCCGGTGCTGATCGACCAGGAAGGCGGCCGCGTCCAGCGTATCCGCGAGCCGATCGCCCCGCGTTATCCTTCCGCCGCCGTGCTGGGGGATATCTACCGCCGCGACCGCGGCCAGGGACTGCGCGCCGCCTGGCTGATGTCGCGGCTTCACGCCTTCGATCTTCTTAGACTCGGCATCAACGTCGACTGCCTGCCGGTGCTCGACGTGCCGGTGGAGGGGGCAAGCAGCGTTATCGGCGATCGTGCCTACGGAACCGATCCGGTGACGGTCGGTGAAATGGGCGAGGCGGCGGCGGCGGGGCTCAGGTCCGGCGGCGTGCTGCCGGTCATGAAGCATATCCCCGGCCACGGCCGCGGCATGGCGGACTCCCACCACGAACTGCCGGTGGTGACGACCAGCCTTTCGGAACTGGAAGCCCATGACTTTGCGCCGTTCAGGCGGCTCAGGAACGAGCTCATGGCGATGAGCGCCCATGTGGTCTACACGGCGGTCGATCCAGATCACCCGGCCTCGACCTCCCGTAAAGTGATCGAAGACGTCATCCGTGGCCGCATTGGCTTCGACGGTCTGCTGATCTCGGACGATTCCTCGATGAACGCGCTCAAAGGCACGCTCGGCGAACGCGCGGCGGCGATCGTCGCCGGTGGTGGCGACATCGTCCTTCACTGCAATGGCGTGATGGAGGAAATGCGGGCGGTCGCCGCGCAGGTTCCGCCGCTTGCCGGCAGGTCTCGTGAACGGGCCGCCGCTGTCGAAGCGGCTTTGGCGTCAGTGGGAGAGGCGGACGAGGTCGCATTGCGTGAGGAGTTCGAGAGCCTGAGGGCGTCGGCATGAACGGCCGCCCCGGACAGGTTCCGGTCGACCGTCAGCGAGCCGGAGCGCAGGGCGCGTCCGCCGCCATGCCGATGGACAAGCTGTGGCAGGAAGCCGATTCCGAACGCCTGTCCGGCGAACCGGCGCTCGTCATAGACGTGCAGGGCTTCGAAGGCCCGCTCGACCTGCTGCTCTATCTCGCCCGCAACCAAAAGGTCGACCTCTCGCGGATTTCCGTTCTGGCACTCGCCGAACAGTATCTCGAATTCATCGAGACCGCCCGCCGCATCCGCATCGAGCTGGCCGCCGACTATCTGGTGATGGCGGCTTGGCTCGCCTACCTGAAATCGCGCCTCCTGATCCCACAGCAGGCGAAGGACGACGGTCCTTCTGGCGAGGAAATGGCCGCAACGCTTGCCTTTCGGCTCAAGCGGCTGGAGGCGATGCGCGAAGCGGCGACGCGCCTCATTAACCGCAACCGCCTCGGTCGTGATGTCTATGCGCGCGGTGCGCCCGAACATGTGCCGACGCGGGTCGAATCCGCCTACGAGGCGACGCTCTACGACTTGTTGACGGCCTATGCAGCGTTGCGCCAGCGCCAGTCGATCACCCAGGTGACGATCGAACGGCGCCGCGTCTGGTCGCTGGCCGATGCCCGCGCCATATTGACGCGAATGATCGGCGAGATCGGCGACTGGACGACGCTCGACCAGTATCTTCTGCGCTATGCGACGACGCCCGAGGAACGGGTGACGGCGATTGCGAGTGCCTTTGCGGCCTCGCTGGAGCTTGTCCGCGAGGGCCGGCTCGAAATCCGCCAGGAGGGGGCCTTCGCGCCGATCTACATGCGCGGTGGCCCGCGGGCCGCCGAACTCGCATCGTCGGAGTAAGCGCGATGGTGGAGGCCTTGCAGGAGGAGCGGTTGGATCTCGGCGACGACGAGGAATTCACGCCCGAACGCGACCGTGCCGAACGCGAAGCCCTGAGGATCGCCGAAGCACTGGTGTTCGCATCCGCCGAGCCCGTCTCGGAGAAGTTTCTGGCGGATCGACTGCCGCGTGGCACGAATGTGACGGCGCTGATGCAGACTCTGAAGGTCGAATATGCCGTTCGCGGTGTGAACCTCGTGCAGATCGGCGACCATTGGGCCTTCCGCACCGCCGCGGACATCTCCTTCGTCATCCGCAAGGAGGAAAGCGAGGCGAAGAAGCTCTCCCGCGCCGCGCTCGAAGTCCTGGCGATCATCGCGTACCACCAGCCGGTGACGCGCGCTGAGATCGAGGATATCCGGGGCGTCCAGACGTCGAAGGGAACCCTCGACGTGCTGATGGAGGCGGGCTGGGTTCGTTTCCGCGGACGGCGGCGCTCGCCGGGGCGGCCGGTAACGCTCGGCACCACGCGTGATTTTCTCGATCATTTCGGGCTCGAGGAGCTTCGCGATCTGCCCGGCCTCGAGGAACTGAAGGGAGCGGGCCTACTTTCCGGCCGCATACCCGCCAACTTCAACATCGCCATTCCTGCGGTCGGCGACGACCTGACCGAGGACGAGGATCCGATCACGCAGCTTGATCTGGAGGAACTCGGCCTCTTGACACCGGGTGGTGAACCGGACGAATAGGTTCATGTTTTGAACTGCAACGGGTTGCGCCCGGATTTGCGGGCAGCCGTAAGGCCGCCGTAACGGCAAAGAGCGCAACCGCTCGGACGGTGGAATGAATTCGAACACGGCAATCGCACCCCGAGGCAGCGCCAGACGCACGGCCGGTGTGACCTTTGCGGCCCGCCTGAGCTTCGAGGACATCCGTCACAGCTATCACGGCAAGGAAACCATTCGCGGCGTGACACTCGCCGCCGAAGCGGGAGAGGTGCTCTGCCTGCTCGGTCCTTCCGGATCGGGCAAGACGACCCTGCTGCGCATTGCCGCAGGCATCGAGGTCCAGACCGCCGGCCGGCTGCTCCTCAACGAGCGCGAGGTGGCGGGGCCATCGGGTTTCGTGCCGCCCGAACAGCGCGGCATCGGCTTGATGTTTCAGGACTTCGCGCTGTTTCCCCATATGAGCGTGATCGACAACGTCCGTTTCGGCCTCACCGCGCTTCCGGCCGGCGAGGCGAGGGCCGAGGCGATGCTGGCGCTCGAGCGCGTCGGTCTCGCCCACTATGCGGACAAGTATCCACACGTCCTCTCCGGCGGCGAGCAGCAGCGTGTGGCGCTCGCACGGGCGCTGGCACCCCGGCCGGGTGTGCTCTTGATGGACGAGCCGTTTTCGGGGCTCGATTCCCGCCTGAAGGACACGATCCGCGCCGACACGCTGGCGATCCTGCGGGAGACGCGGGCGACCGCCGTTGTCGTCACCCACGATGCCGAGGAAGCCATGCGCATGGCCGACCGGATTGCCCTTCTGCGCGACGGAAAGCTGGTTCAGGTCGGGACCTCGGATGATCTTTACCGGCGGCCGAAGGACCTCTTCGCGGCGGCCTTCTTTTCGGAGATCAACGAATTCTCCGGTGTCGTGAGGAACGGGGTGGTGGACACACCGCTCGGTGTCGCTTCTGCGGGCACGATTCCGGAGGGGCGTGATGTTTCCGTCGCGGTGCGTCTGTCGGGCGTGCATGTGCTGCCCGAAGGCGGTCCGATCCCGGCCCGCATCATGTCGCGGCGATTTCTCGGCGTGGTCGAGATGCTGACGCTTGCAGTTCCCGGACGGGAGCAGCCGGTTCGCGCGCGAATCCGCGCCGATCTCTTGCCGCCGGGCCTCAAGGACGTGACCGTGAGGGTCGATCCGCGAGACATTTTGGCATTTGAAAAAGATGCGTAAACATCTTACATCGATGGAACGCAAAACCGAGGGAGTTTGTAATGGGTTCTTTTAGCATGTGGCACTGGCTGATCGTTCTGGCGATCGTGCTGCTCTTGTTTGGCCGCGGCAAGATTCCGGAACTGATGGGCGATGTCGCCAAGGGCATAAAGAGCTTCAAGAAGGGCATGTCCGACGACGATACCCCGGAAACGCCGAGCAAGACCGTAGAGCACAAGGCCGACGAAACGAAATAAGGCCGGTTCCCGGCCTGGGTGCATGCGGTCCCTCCAAGGGTCGGTGGCTTCAGGAGCCTGATTTATGCTGGATATTGGCTGGACCGAACTGCTGGTCATCGCCGTGATCCTGATCGTCGTGGTGGGGCCGAAGGACTTGCCGCCGATGATCAGGGCGTTCGGAAAGATGACCGCGCGGTTGCGCAAGACTGCGGGTGAATTTCGCGCGCAGTTCGATGAGGCTTTGCGTGAGGCGGAGCTCGACGAGTTGCGCCAGACGGTCAACGATGTTCGAAGCCTCAATCCTGCGAATGCGCTCCGCGATGCCGTCAACCCGCTGCGGCAGGCCGGCAACGAGATAAAGAGCGAATTGCAGAAGGCGACCACGCCGGACGTGAAGCCGGCGGAGGCGTCGCCGGAGACTGTCGCAAGCGAAAGCACCGTCACACCCGTAGCTCCGCCAATGGCCGCGCCGGTGACGGGCGTCCCCCCGGAGCTTTCCGCGCCGACTGCGGTCTCCGCTGGACAGGAGAAGGCAAAGCCGGCCGCGAAGAGGGCAACCAAGCCCAAGGGCGAGAAAGCCGCTGCCGCACCGGTCGCAAAGACGGCGCCCAAGCGTACCGCCTCCGCTTCGAAGAAAGCAGAAACGGCGGCGAAACCGGCCGCTCGCAAGCCGCGTACCGCCAAGAAAGAGGATAGCCAATGAGCGGCGATCTCGAAGACAAGCCGCAGCCGCTCGTCGAACACCTTATTGAACTGCGCACGCGGCTGATCTGGTCGCTCGTTGCCTTCTTCGTCGCCTTTATCGGCTGCTTTGCTTTCGCGAAGGACCTCTTCAATCTTCTGGTCATTCCCTACAAATGGGCGGTGATCTGGGCCGGCCTCGACGTCTCCAAGGCGGAGCTCATCTATACGGCACCTCAGGAGTTCTTCTTCACCCAGGTGAAGGTCTCCATGTTCGGGGCGCTGGTCATTGCCTTTCCGGTGATCGCCGCGCAGATCTACAAGTTCGTCGCTCCCGGCCTATACAAGAACGAGCGTCAGGCCTTCCTACCGTTTCTGATCGCCTCGCCGATCCTGTTCCTGATCGGTGCCGCGCTCGTCTATTTCTTCTTCACGCCGATGGTGATGTGGTTCTTCCTGGCCATGCAGCAGGCACCGGAGCAGAACGGCATCGCAATCTCGCTGATGCCGAAGGTGTCGGAGTATCTGAGCCTCATCATGACGCTCGTCTTCTCCTTCGGGCTCGTCTTCCAATTGCCGGTGGTGACGACCTTGCTTGCTCGCGTCGGCCTGCTTGAGAGCTCCTGGCTGGCGGCGAAGCGCAAGTATTTCGTCGTCGTCGCCTTCATCATCGCCGCCGTGCTCACGCCGCCCGATCCGCTTTCCCAGATCGGCCTTGCGCTGCCCACGATCCTTCTCTACGAGGTAGCGATCTATGCTGCGCGACTCGTGGAGCGCAAGCGCGACGCCGCGGCCCTGGTCGAGGCGGGCGAGTCCGCGGACGCCGGCAAGGTTTGAGCTGCGCCGGCAGCGGTCCTTCCGTCGCCGGCTTCGGAGATGCGGCGGCTGGTGTGCCGCCGCTAAGACCGTTCTCGCCCGACGACCAAGACAACACGATCTGGAACGACAATGCTTGATATCAAATGGATCCGTGAAAACGCCGAGGCTCTTGACGCGGCGCTGGCAACGCGCAGTGCGGAACCGCAGGCGGCACATCTGATTGCGCTCGACGAGAAACGCCGCTCCGTCGTCCAGAGCCTGCAGGACATGCAGTCGCGCCGCAATGCCGCCTCCAAGGAGATCGGCGCCGCGATGGCGCAGAAGAACATGGAACTTGCCGAGAAGCTGAAGGCGGAAGTGGCGAATCTGAAGGATGCGATGCCGGCTGCCGAGGATGCGGAGCGGCAGGTCTCGGCGGAACTCGCCGACGCGCTGTCGCGTATCCCGAATATTCCGCTCGACGACGTCCCGGTCGGCAAGGACGAGCACGACAACGTGGTGAAGCGCGTCGTCGGCGAAAAGCCCGGCTGGAACCATGCCGCAAAAGAGCACTACGAGATTGGCGAAGCGTTAGGCTACATGGATTTCGAGCGGGCCGCCAAGCTTTCTGGCGCGCGCTTCACGGTTCTGACCAGTCAGCTTGCGAAACTCGAACGCGCGCTCGGTCAGTTCATGCTCGATCTCCACACCACCGAGCACGGCTACACCGAAGTCTCCTCGCCACTGATGGTGCGCGATGAGGCCATGTACGGCACCGGTCAGCTGCCGAAGTTCGCCGAGGACCTGTTCAAGACCACGGACGGGCGCTGGCTGATTCCGACCGCCGAGGTCACGCTCACCAATCTGGTCTCGGGCGAGATCCTCGAGCAGGAGAAGCTGCCGCTGCGCTTCACTGCACTCACCCCGTCCTTCCGTTCGGAAGCGGGCTCCGCCGGACGTGACACCCGAGGGATGCTGCGGCAGCACCAGTTCTGGAAGTGCGAGCTCGTCTCGATCACCGATGCGGAGAGCTCGATTGCCGAGCACGAGCGCATGACGGCCTGTGCCGAAGAGGTGTTGAAGCGGCTCGGCCTGCATTTCCGCACCATGACGCTCTGCACTGGCGACATGGGCTTCGGCGCGCGCAAGACCTACGACATAGAGGTCTGGCTGCCGGGCCAGAACACCTACCGCGAAATCTCCTCCTGCTCGGTCTGTGGCGACTTCCAGGCGCGCCGGATGAACGCCCGCTATCGCGGCAAGGACGACAAGGGAACGACCTTCGTCCACACGCTGAACGGTTCCGGCGTCGCCGTCGGACGCTGCCTGATCGCGGTCATGGAAAACTACCTGAACGAAGACGGTTCGATCACGATCCCCGATGCATTGCTGCCGTACATGGGCGGTCTGAAGCGGATCGAGAAGGCCGCGTGACGGAACGAGGTTCGGATGCGCATTCTGCTCACCAATGACGACGGCATCCACGCCGAAGGACTTGCGGTTCTGGAGCGTATCGCCCGTGCGCTGTCTGATGATGTATGGATCGTTGCGCCGGAGACCGACCAGAGCGGCCTTGCCCATTCGCTGACTCTTTCCGAACCGCTACGTCTGCGGAAGGTCTCGGAGAGGCGGTATGCGCTGCGCGGCACGCCGACCGACTGTGTGATCATGGGCATCCGCAAGGTGATGGACGCCAAGCCGGATCTCGTGCTCTCGGGCGTCAATGCAGGCTCGAACCTTGCCGACGACGTAACCTATTCCGGCACCGTTGCCGGTGCCATCGAGGGGTCGCTCCAGGGCGTTCGCTCGATTGCGCTCAGCCAGAGCTACACCTATACGCCGGAGGAGCCGCGCTACATTCCGTGGGAAACCGCAGAAACGCTGGCGCCTGATCTCATCCGGAGGCTGATGACGGTCGAGATGACGCCGGATACATTGCTCAACGTCAACTTCCCGAATTGTGCGCCGAAGGATGTACAGGGGATCGCCGTCACGTCGCAGGGCAAGCTCGACTTCGGGCTGACGGTCGAGCAGCGCTCGGACGGCCGCGGTTTTCCTTATTACTGGTTGCGCTTCGGCGAGCGCCAGGGGCATTTCCGTGACGGCACGGATATCCACGCGGTCAAGAACCACAAGATTTCGGTCACGCCGCTCAAGCTCGACCTGACCGATTACGGCGCCCAGGATCGGATCGCGCAGGCGCTTGGCTACGGGGTGCGCGATTGAAGTCGGCAATGGTCGAAAAGGAAGGCTTTGCCGCGCTGGTTCTGCGCCTGCGTGCCGAAGGAATCTCCGACCTCGACCTCTTGACGGCCGTCGAACAGACCCCGCGCTCGGCATTCGTGCCGCCGCAGTTCGCCGATCAGGCCTATTCCAGCCGCACCATCCCGATCGAGTGCGGCGCGTTCATGGAGGGTGCCGATCTCGCCCTGCGTCTCCTCGACCGGCTGAACGTCAAGCCGGGACAGCGGGTGCTGGACATCGGCACCGGCAGTGGCTTCATGGCGGCCGTGCTCGGCAGGCTCACCGAGCGTGTCGTCTCGATCGACCGTTACAAGACTTTGATCGGCAGCGCGCAACGCCGGCTCGAAAAGCTCGGCATTCGCAATGTTGTCCTGCGCCAGTCCGATGGCAGCAATGGCTTGCCCGGTGAAGGGACGTTCGACCGCATCCTTTCGACTGCGGCGTTTCCGGCGATGCCGCGCTTCTATGCCGAGCAACTGGTTTCGGGCGGGGTCTTTCTGGCGCCGTTGATGGTGGCGGAGGAGACCTGCGTGATGGTGCGGCTGACCAAGACCGGCAGCCGTTTCGAGCGCGAGGACCTCTTCGAAGTGCCGTACCTGCCGCTCGTACCCAAGGTCGCCTCCCACCTGTGAGCTGCGGGACGCGCTGAAAGAGGCGCCGCTTCCAAATAGTTCATTGCGATTCCCGCAAGTTAACCGGGCGGTAACACTAACGCGCTTTAATCATCCCACATCCAGTTGAGTATTTTGTGGGTCGAGTTATGCGTGAGAATTCGTCGCTGAAAACCGAACTGCCTATCGTCCGGATCGCAGGTGCGATGCTGTTGGCGAGTGTCGTTGCCGGATGCAGTTCCGACGCGACCCGCTTCAGTTCCATCTTTTCCCAGGACACGATGACGACTGCCTCGATTCCCCAGAGGGGTGATGGCGGCGTTGGGATAGCCGGACATCCGACGCCGACCATGGAAGTTGCGAGCGCTCAGCCGTCTTACCAGCAGGACTACGGTACCCGTCAGCAGGCGCTGAGCCAGCCCTATCCGGCGCAGCCAGCAGCCTCGGGCTCCGTTGCTCGCATGGCAAGCTCGCCGGCCGCCGTGCAGCGTTCGGAACTCGCCGCCCCGACGGCTGACGCCGGGCGGCAGCAGGCGATGGCGCAGCCTTTCCCCGCCGCACAGAAGACGGTGACTGACGATCTCGCCACCGGCAGCAATCCGCCGGCCGGCAACTGGGCGACCGCAAACGAATCCCGCGTCACGCTCCGGCCCGGTGAGACGGTCGCTACGCTCTCCAAGCGTTTCGGTGTGCCGGAAGCTGCGATCCTGAAGGCGAATGGCCTCAGCCTGGCATCCGACGCCGCTCCCGGCCAGTTGATGATTATCCCGCGCCTCGGTGGAAATGCGGCTCGCGCCTCCGCTGATGTCGCCTCTCTACCGGCGAAGGGCAATGCGCCCGCGCAACTGCCTCAGCAGGAGCAGAAGGTCGCCGTTCTGCCGAATGCGCCCGGCAGTCGCGAGAAGTCTCAGGTCCAGCAGGCAGGCGCCACCGGCAAGAACGTTGCGGGAACCGGGCAGGGCGGCAGCTACGTCGTCAAGCCGGGCGATACGCTTACCAGGATCGCCAAGGCAACCGGTACGCCGATCGATGCCCTGAAGGCTGCGAACGGCCTCTCCTCGACCAATATCCGTGTCGGCCAGGCGCTGACGATCCCGGCCGCAGGAGCCGCACCGGTCGCCGCAACGAAGGTCGCCTCCGCCAAACCGTCCGACGCGACGCTGACGACGGCTTCCGTCCCGGCCGCCAGTGAGAAGAAGGCGACGCCGGCTGCCTATCAGCCGCCCGCTGCCACCCAGACCGTCGGTGACGTTGCCTCGGCAACGACCAAGGACGAAGCGCCGGAGACCACCGGAATCGGCAAATATCGCTGGCCCGTCACGGGGGCGGTCGTCGCCGGCTACGGCGCGAACGTCGACGGCAAGCGCAATGACGGTATCGATATCTCTGTTCCGGCCGGCACGCCGGTCAAGGCCGCGGAAAACGGCGTCGTCATCTATGCCGGCAACGGTCTCAAGGAGCTCGGCAACACGGTTCTCGTCCGCCATGACGACGGCACGGTAACGGTCTACGGCCACGCCGACGCGCTCAAGGTCCAGCGCGGGCAGAAGGTGCAGCGCGGCCAGCAGCTCGCCACGTCCGGCATGAGCGGCAGCGCCAAGCGCCCGTCACTGCACTTCGAGGTCCGCAAGGACGCGACGCCGGTCAACCCGATGACTTTCCTGGAATAGGTATTGCGCACCAGGAGAGCGTAGAAAAGGTCCGGTCGTCCGGACCTTTTTTCGTTTGTCAGCCGCGATCCATGGTGATGCGCAGGCGCCCGGCGAGGTCCTGGATGTACTGCCAGGCCACTCGGCCGGAGCGGCCGCCGCGGGTGGTCGCCCATTCGAGCGCCTCGGCATGCAGCGTCTCGCGGTCGAGCGGCAGGCGGAAATGCTCGGCATAGCCGTCGATCATCGTCAGATAGTCATCCTGGCTGCACTTGTGGAAGCCAAGCCAGAGGCCGAACCGGTCGGAAAGCGAGACCTTTTCCTCGACCGCTTCGGACGGGTTTATGGCGGTCGACTGCTCGTTTTCCATCATGTGGCGCGGCAGCAGGTGGCGACGGTTGGACGTCGCGTAGAAGAGCACGTTGTCGGGCCGGCCCTCTACACCGCCGTCGAGTGCGGCCTTCAGCGACTTGTAGGCGGTGTCGTCGTGATCGAAGGAGAGGTCGTCACAAAAGACGATCACCCGGTGGGGTGCCGCCTTGAGGATGTCGAGGAGGACGGGCAGCGAGGAAATGTCCTCGCGATGCACCTCGACGAGCTTCAGCGAAATGCCGGTCGCGGCCTTCACGTCGGCGTGGACGGCCTTGACCAGCGAGGATTTGCCCATGCCGCGGGCACCCCAGAGCAGAACGTTGTTGGCGGGGAAGCCTTCGGCGAAGCGCAGCGTGTTTTCGTGCAGGATGTCGCGGACGTGATCGACGCCGCGGATGAGCGACAGCGCCACGCGATTGGGGCGCGGGACCGGTTGCAGATGGCTGCGTGGCGGTACCCAGACGAAACAGTCGGCGGCATCCCAGTCGTTTTCGGCGGGGGCGGGACCTGCCAACCGCTCCACGGCGACCGTCAGTCGGCGCAGTTCGTTCAGGATCAGGAGGTTGAGTTCCTCGGCCATGACTGTTTCCTCGCGAAGGTGAAGACGCCTGCGGCTATGTCCGCTTTTTCCGGGCGGTAGCATGGCCTTTTGCAGCACGAAAGGGTAAGACGCCTTGAATCGGTACGCACGGCCGCCGTTTCTGTTGCAATCGCTTGGCTCGCCACTATATTCCGGCGACCTGAAGCGGCAGCAGCGGCTGCCGGCAGGCCTTGTTGTCTAGGGAGTTCTTTTCCATGTTCATTACGCAGGCATTCGCGCAGGACGCAGCAGCCCAGGGTGCAACCGGCTTCGGCTCCGGTCTCGAAATGCTTTTCCTTTTCGCGCCGCTGATGGTCGTCTGGTACTTCTTTCTGATCCGGCCGCAGCGCCAGCAGATGAAGAAGCGCGAGGAAACGCTTTCCTCGATCCGTCGCGGTGACCAGGTCGTGCTCGGCGGCGGCATCGTCGGCAAGGTTGCGAAGGTCATCGATGACAAGGAACTCGACGTGGAGATCGGCGACGGTGTAAAGGTGCGCGTGTTGCGCGCCTATGTCGCGGAAGTCCGTGTGAAGGGCGAGCCCGTCAAGGCCGACGCCGCCTCCTGATCGTTTGCGGACGATGCCTCGCGCCGAACCGTCGGTTGTCATAACCTGATTTCGAGAGTTTCATGCTGTATATCCCCCGCTGGAAGACGATCCTGATCTGGCTCACCGTCGCGGTGAGCGTGGTGATCGCCATGCCCAATTTCTTCAGCAACGAGCAGCTCGCGTCGTTTCCGTCGTGGGTCCCCTCGAAGAAGGTTACGCTCGGTCTCGACCTTCAGGGTGGCTCCCACATCATGCTGAAGATCGAGAAGGCCGACATCATCAAGGAACGGCTCGAGACGACCGTCGGCGACATCCGCAATAGCCTGCGTGAGGCGGGCATCCGCTACACCGGGCTTTCCGGGGTCGGACAGCAGATCCAGGTCCGCATTACGGATGCGGACAAGATCGAGGCGGCGAAGGAGGCTCTCACACCACTGACCCAGGCGGTCAGCGTCGGCGGCCTGACCGGTGGCTCCGTGCAGGAGGTGACGATGACGGAAGGCGAGGGTGGCCTTTTGCGCTTCAACCTCACCGACGCCGGCATTACCTATCGCGCTTCTTCAGCGCTGACCCAGTCGATCGAGGTAGTTCGCCGCCGCGTCGACGAACTCGGCACCACCGAGCCGCTGATCCAGCGCCAGGGCGACGATCGCATCATCGTCCAGGTTCCGGGCCTCACCGACCCGCAGCGCCTGAAGTCGCTGCTCAACCAGACCGCCAAGCTCACCTTCCACATGGTCGATACGAGCATGCCGGTCGAAGAGGCGATCAACGGCCGTCCGCCGGCTTCTTCCGAGGTCCTCTATTCCATGGATGATCCGGCCGTGCCCTATCTCGTCGAGAAGCGGGCACTGGTCTCCGGCGAAAACCTCGTCGATGCGCAGGCCACCTTCAACCAGCAGACCAACGAGCCGGTCGTTTCCTTCCGCTTCGACAGCAAGGGTGCGCAGCGCTTTGCGCAGGCGACGCAACAGAATGTCGGCCGGCCCTTCGCGATCGTCCTCGACGATCAGGTGATTTCCGCTCCCGTCATCCGCGAACCGATCGTCGGCGGCTCCGGCCAGATCTCCGGCGGCTTCTCGGTCGAAGGGGCAAACGACCTTGCCGTGCTGCTGCGCGCCGGCGCGCTGCCTGCGACCCTGACGGTCGTCGAGGAGCGCACTGTCGGTCCCGGCCTCGGTGCGGACTCGATCAGCGCCGGCCTCGTCGCCTCGGTGATCGGTGCGATTGCGGTCGTTCTCTTCATGCTCGCCTTCTACGGCGTCTTCGGCGTGATGGCGAACATCGCCCTTGCCGCCAATATCGTGATGATCTTCGCCGCCCTGACGACGCTCGGCTCGACGCTGACGTTGCCGGGTATCGCCGGTATCGTTCTGACGATGGGGATGGCGGTCGACTCGAACGTGCTCGTCTACGAACGCATCCGCGAGGAGGTGAAGAGCGGCCGGTCGCTGGTCCAGTCGATCGACGTGGGCTTCAACAAGGCCTTCGCGACGATCGTCGATGCCAACCTGACGACGCTCATCGCCGCCGTCGTGCTGTTCTTCCTCGGCTCCGGCCCGGTCCGCGGCTTCGCGGTCACGCTTGCCGTCGGTATCGTCACCACCGTCTTCACCGCCTTTACGATGACCCAGTGGCTGATGGCCGTGTGGCTCCGCTGGCGTCGGCCGAAGCATCTGCCGAAGGGCGTACGCACCGGCATGTTCGATACCCAGAACATCCGCTTCATGGCGGTCCGGAAGTTCACCTTCATCGGCGCCGGCGCGTTGATCGCGATCTCTCTCGCCGGTTTCATCTTGATCGGCCTCAACCTTGGCATCGACTTCAAGGGCGGTTCGGTGATCGAGCTCAAGGCGCGGCAGGGGACGGCGGACATCGCCGACATCCGCGAACGGTTGAGCGAACTGAACCTCGGCGAAATCCAGGCGCAGGGATTCGGGGACCCGTCGAGCGTGCTCGTTCGCCTGCAGTCGCAGGAAGGCGGCGAAAACGCCGAACAGTCGGCGATCTCGCTCGTGCGTCAGGAGTTGCAGGACCAGTACGAGTTCCGCCGCGTGGAAGTGGTCGGGCCGGCCGTTTCGAGCGACCTGACGGCGAACGCCACGATCGGCGTCGGCGTGTCACTCCTGCTCATCCTGATCTACATCTGGTTCCGTTTCGAGTGGCAGTTCGCGGCAGGTGCGATCATCGCGACCCTGCACGACGTGATCCTGACCCTCGGGCTCTTCGTCTTCACCGGCATCGAGTTCAACCTCACCAGTATCGCGGCGATCCTGACGATTATCGGCTATTCGCTGAACGATACGGTGGTGGTGTACGACCGCATGCGTGAGAACCTGAGGCGTTACAAGAAGATGCCGCTGGACGTCCTGATCGACGCCTCGGTCAACCAGACACTGTCGCGCACGGTGCTGACCGGTTCGACGACGTTGATTGCGCTTCTCGCCCTCTACCTCTTCGGCGGGGAAGTCATCTCCTCCTTCACGCTGGCCATGCTGTTCGGCGTCCTGATCGGCACTTTCTCGTCGGTCTATATGGCGGCACCTGTCCTCATCGCCTTCAGGCTGCGCCCTGAGAGCTTCCAGCAGGACGAAAAGGCCGCCGAAGGCGAGGCCCTGCCGGCCGGCAAGGCGGGGGCCTGATCGCGGTGGCGGAGGCGCCGGGAAACCGGGGTATCGTGATGCGCGAGGCCCATTTCCCGGGCCGCGCGCCGATCGACGCCTACGGCAAGGGCGGCTTCCGCTTCGCCGACATGTCGCATCGCGGCTCCTTGCTTCTGTTGCCCTCGGGCATATATGGCTGGGAGTTGACGCAGGGTGATCCGCTTTCCGTCGACGCTTTCCAGCGCGTGCTGGATGAGGCGGGCGACATCGAGGTGCTGCTGGTCGGAACCGGGAAAGACCTGCGTCCGATCCCTGCCGACCTCAAGGCAGCGCTCCGGGAGCGCGGCATCGCAAGCGACCCCATGGGCACGGGCGCTGCGGTTCGCACCTACAATATCATGCTTGCCGAACAACGTGCCGTGGCAGCTGCGCTGATTGCGGTCTGAGACGAGTTCTTGCTGGAAAAGGCGATGCCGGATAACGAAGCCATCTGCCTTGCCGGGCTGCGCGACACGGATCGGGACCGCTATCTCGCGGCTTTGCTCTCTCCGGCCGACAAGCGCGCCGGGCTGGTCGCCCTCTACGGCTTCAACGCCGAGATTGCGCGTATCCGCGATGCGGTGCGCGAGCAGCTTCCGGGCGAGGTTCGGCTGCAATACTGGCGTGATCTCGTTTCAGGGGTCGAACATGGCGAGACGGCGGCCAATCCGCTCGGAGCCCTTCTCCTCGAGACCATCCGGCGCCATGACCTGCCGGTCGAAGCCCTCCTGCGGATGCTCGACGCCCGCATATTCGACCTCTACGACGACCCGATCGAGAGCCGCGGCATGTTCGAGGGATATGCGGGCGACACGGCCTCCGCCCTCATACAGCTCGCAAGCCTGATACTCGCGCCCGACGAAGCGGCGAATTGCGCCGAACGCGCCGGTCACGCCGGTGTCGCGCAGGCGGTCGCAGGGTCGATCCTGCTCCTGCCGCGGACGAACGCGCGAGGCCAGCTCTACATTCCCCTGGAGATATTGAAGGCTGTTGGTCTCGATCGCGAGGGCTTCCTTGCGGGCGAGGATCGTGCGCGGATATCCGCCGCCGTCGAAGCCTTTGCAGGGTTGGGGCGGGAGCATCTCGCGAAAGTGCGTCGCGCTGGCGCTTTGCCCGCCGCAGTCATGCCGGCCTATCTGCCGGTCGCACTCGTGGGCAGCGTCCTCGATCGGGCCGTAGCAAAGCCCGCGCGCGTCCTTGCGGAAGAGATCAGAGCGCCGCAATGGCGACGGCAATTGCTTCTTATGTGGGCCATGTTCCGGCGGCAGGTCTGAGGCGGGCCAAATTCGCGCAAGCCTCGGCTGCTACGACGCTCCCGGCCGTGACGTCACGGAGGTGCCTGCACCGTTCGCGTCATCGGTGACGCAAACGGGAGGAGAAGAGGGAGGCTGATGTGACGCTTGTCACGTGGGTGGTGATCTTTGGACTAGCGGCCCTGTTCGCCATCGGTGCGACACGCATGGCGCGGCAGGCGACGAGCGATGAGTCCCATGATACCGGCCTGGCGATCCTGCAGTTCGGTCGCGCCTTTCCCAACGAAGCGATCCGTAATCTGCGTGCAACGGCAGACGGTAAGGCGGTTTTCGTTCGCCTGCACGACAACAAGACCGGCTTCATGCGCAACATGCGCAGCCATTTTGCCTGTCATCTGATCGAGCCGGGCACCGTCAGGGTGCGAGACCTGCCGAACGGCCGGGGACTCTCAATCGAGTTTCTGGATGCACCGTTCCACAACGGCGACTTCGTTTTCACCTCGGCTGCCGAGGCGGCCGAGGTATCGCTCTGGCTACTCGGCAACTATATCAGCGTAGGCGACCGGCAAGACGCAGACGAGCCGGTCGCCAGGGGCTGACGAAGAGCCGTTCTCACGCGCCTTCGAGCCACCGCCGGCAATCGGCCAGTGCCCGGGCCGCGATCAGCTGACGTTTCATGATCGTCTTGTCCTTGCCGCGGAAGCGCTTGACGCCTTCGGGCTTGGTGATGGAACCGGGCTCCAGCTCCGGGAACAATCCGAAATTGATGTTCATGGGCTGAAAGGATCGCTTGCCGGGTTCCTCGTCGGTGACGATGTGACCCCCGGTGATGTGATTGAGGAGCGACCCCATGGCCGTGGTGACGGGCGGCAGGCGGACCGGCTCGCCCTTTCGCTCCGCAGCAGCGAAGCGGCCGGCAAGCAGGCCGATGGAGGCGCTCTCGACATAGCCCTCACAGCCGGTGATCTGTCCGGCGAAGCGCAGGCCGCGGCGGCTCTTCAGCTGCAGTGTTTCGTCGAGCAGGACCGGCGAGTTGATGTAGGTGTTGCGGTGCAGGCCGCCGAGGCGGGCGAATTCCGCGTTCTCGAGGCCCGGAATCATCCGGAAGATCTCTGCCTGGGCGCCGTAACGCAGCTTCGTCTGGAAGCCGACCATGTTGTAGAGCGTGCCGAGCGCATTGTCCTGGCGCAGCTGGACGACCGCGTAGGGCTTGACGGTCGGGTTGTGGGCGTTGGTCAGGCCCATCGGCTTCATCGGCCCGTGCCGCAGCGTCTCGCGGCCGCGTTCCGCCATGACCTCGATCGGCAGGCAGCCGTCGAAATAGGGCGTGCCCTCCCATTCCTTGAAGCCGACGGTGTCGCCGGCGATCAGAGCATCGATGAAGGCGTTGTACTGCGCCTCGTCGAGCGGGCAGTTGATGTAGTCCTTGCCGGTTCCGCCGGGTCCGACCTTGTCGTAACGCGACTGGTACCAGCAGACGTTCATGTCGATCGAGTCGCGATGGACGATCGGTGCGATGGCATCGAAGAAGGCGAGTGCGTCCGCGCCGGTCTCGAGGCGGATCGCTTCGGCGAGTGCCGGCGAGGTGAGCGGGCCGGTCGCGACGACCGTCGAGCCCCATTCCTCGGGCGGGAGGCCGGTGACTTCCTCACGGACGATCGTGATGAACGGATGGCTTTCGAGCGCGGCGCTGACGGCGGCGGAAAAGCCGTCGCGGTCGACAGCGAGCGCTCCGCCGGCCGGCACCTGGTTCCGGTCGGCCGCGGCCATGATGAGCGATCCGGCAAGGCGCATCTCGGCATGGATCACGCCGACCGCATTGGAGGTGGCATCGTCCGACCGGAAGGAATTCGAGCAGACGAGTTCGGCAAGTCCGTCGGTCTTGTGGGCATCGGTGCCGCGCACGCCGCGCATCTCGTGCAGGATCACCGGCACGCCGGCCTGGGCCGCCTGCCATGCCGCTTCCGAACCGGCGAGGCCGCCGCCGACGATGTGGATGGGGGAGAGGGTCTCTGTCTTCGTCATGCGGGCTGCTTATCACGCGGCGTCGACGGTTCCAATCGCCACGAATCAAAAACGGCACCACGCGGTGCCGTTCGGCGTCTTCTTTGTTTCGTGGCGTCCCGCGGCTGCGGAGCGGCCGGCATCAGTGCTTAACGAAACGAGCGTGCCGCGATGTTCCGGATATCGTAGCGTGTAATGCCGATGTCGGACAGCGCCTGGTTGGACAGGTTGCCGAGCTCCGAGATCGTGCGGCGGTAGCTCATCCAGTTCTTGGCATAGCGGATCGGGTTCATGGTCTTTTCCTCGAAAGATATTGTTTCCGCTGGTCGTGCGGGCCTCCGCATCAGCGATTGAGCCTTTTATACGCTCGTAAAACAATATTGTGCAGTGCAAATAACGAGCGACTGCTATGCAAATGTGCAAGTCGTGGCGAGAAATTGGGCAGGACTCAGAAAGCCAGCGCCAAGCCTGGGCGGAGACGGTCGCTCCGCCGTCCGATGAACACAAAAAAGGCCTCCCGCGAGGGAGGCCGTTCAGGTCTTCCAGATTGGAAGCGGCTGTAGATCAGCCGGCGATGGCGTCGCGGGCAACGCGACGGATGTCTTCGCGGCCAATGCCGAGGTCGCGCAGTTCGCGGTCCGACATGCGGCCGAGTTCGTTGATGGTCTGACGGTACTTGCGCCAGTTGCTGAGCGAGCGAGCGAAGTTCATGATGGTCTCCTTGGACTTGCGGCGGCGGCCGTCCTCGGCGCCGTCCTGATTTCATGAACTCAATATATGTTGCGCTGCAAAATCGTGTAGAGCCAAGTTTGTATGCCACCTATGCATCAAATGCATGATGCGACCGCTTGCCGATCGTTCGCTGTTCATTTTTGCATCACCCGCAGGGCGCTTGCGGAGAGCAGATCGGTCAGGGGATGGCAAAAACAAATAACGCTCACCGGGGGAGGAGGTCCGGTGAGCGTCATTTTGGGTGACTGGCAACTGGGAGGAGGAGTGCTGCCAGTCTTATCGGTGCGACACTGGGAGGAGGAGGGTGTGGCACCGAATTTCGTCGAGATCCCTTGGTCGCCGCCGGCGCCTCAAGTCGATCTCTATGATCTGAATATAGTACGCTGACTTCGCTTTGTGCAGTGCAATAGTTTCATGGAAGACATGCAGTTTATGCATGGCCGAGGAGCGTGTCGCAGAATGCCCTCGAAAGGGCATTGTCATTTCCACTCTCGCAAATCAGAGTGCCACAGAGTGCGATGCGGCGACATGCGGCAAGGCACCGCAGGTTGCGAGGGATCTCAGGGGGGGACTATGTATCGCGGAAGGCTGAAACGCGACTTCGATCTGTGGGTCGAAAAAGGGCTGGTGGCTCGTCCCGCCGCCGATGCGATGCTCGCCGACTATGACCAGCGCCGATCGGCCTTCAGCGTCGGCGGCGTGCTGACCATGCTTGCGGCGCTACTGATCTCCGCCTCCATCCTGCTGCTGATCGCGGCGAACTGGGAGGAAATCCCTCGCGGCGTCAAGGTGATTTCCGACGTCGTCCTCGTCTGGGTCTTCCATCTCTCCGCAGGCCTAGCCTTCGGCCGCGGTGCGGATCGTCTTGGCGGCGCAGCCCTGGTGCTCGGCACGATGAGCTTCGGTGGCGCCATAGCGCTGATCGGGCAGCTCTACCATCTGTCTGGCGACACCGCGGATGCTATGCTGCTCTGGTTTTCGGGCGCCGTGGTCTCGGCTTTCCTCTTCCGCTCCGCAGCGGTGACGGTCGCCGCCGGTTTTCTCGCCTTCGCCGTTTCCTCTGCTGTGGTCGAACAGTTCGACTGGGAGTGGGACTGGCTTTACGGCTGGTCGCCGATCGCCTGCGCCGTCATCGTGCTGGCGCTCGTCTACCGGACCGGCGCGGATCGCGCCCGCCATCTTGCCTACCTCGTCGGTCTTTCATGGCTTGGCTGGCTCTATGGCCTCAGCGAGGAGGTCTGGCCGGCCGTGGCGTATGCACTGCTGGGCACGCTGGCTTTCGTGGCGTTGACGGTGAAGGGCTCTCCTCTGGAGGCGATAGCCCGCCGGGCGGGAGCGGCCCCGGCCTTCTATGCCTGCGCCCTGGCAGTGCTCGGCCTTCTTGCGCTTCATTTCGAATATGATGCCGGGGGCCGGCTTGCCGTGCTCGCCGCGGCGACCATCGCCTTCGTGCTGCTCACTCTCGCGCTCGCCGGGCGTGATAACGGCGCGGTGCGCTATCTCGCCTATACGGTCTTCGCCGGCGAGGTGCTTTATCTCTCGTTCGTGACGATCGATTCCATGCTCGGCACATCCGGCTTCTTCCTGCTTTCCGGCCTCGTGGTCGCAGCGCTCGCCTTCGTCGTCGTCCGCATGGAAAAACTCTTTGCCCGCAGAGCCGAGGAGGCCGGCCGATGAACACTGCAACCGGAGCCGCAGGCGGACGCTACTATCTTCTCGTTGCGGCAGGCGTGTCGGCCCTTTTTACCGCCGTCCTGCTCTACATGATCGAGCATCGGGCGGCGATCCTGCGCTCCGGCGCCGAGGTGGTCCTGAAGACGGTGCCGATCGATCCGCGTGATCTTCTGCGCGGAGACTATGTCATCCTTTCCTATGAGGTTTCGCGGATTCCCGCTTCCCTCGTCACCGGCGACTGGCCGGTCCCCGGAAGCTGGACGCGGATGAACGTGCGGCTGAAGCCGGGAACAGACGGTTACTGGACGGTTGCCGAGGCCGCCTTCGGCGATCTGCCGTCGGCGGAAGGGTCGGTGGTGCTGCGCACGCAGCGCTTCCGTCTCTATACGCCTCCGGACGACAAGGAGGGCGAAATCAGCGTCGACTACGGCATCGAGCGCTACTACGTGCCGGAGGGCGAGGGCAGGCCGATCGAGGATGCGCGTAACGACGACGAGGTGTCGGTGGCGGCCCGCGTCGGCGCCGGCGGGCAGGCGCAGATCCGGGAACTCAGGGTGCGCGGCGTCCCCGCCTACGAGGAGCCGCTCTACTGAGCCGAGACCGCTTCTGACTGTCATTTTTCCTTTGCGCGGACGGAAACGGGTGATATAGAGACGCGCGCTCCGGAGGGGCCATGCGCGAAGGCAGCATGCGGTTCTTTGGACGCGGGTATGGTGGAATTGGTAGACACGCCAGATTTAGGTTCTGGTGCCGCAAGGCGTGGGAGTTCAAGTCTCTCTACCCGCACCAGGATTACCGCGCGGGTTGCCGGGAGGGGCGAAACAGCCGTTCCTGTCACCCTTTGCGCCATTTTGCCTGGCAAAATGCTTGAAGATTGCGTACCAGCCACGCCCGGGAAAGAAGAATTCCGGCGTCGTGCTCAATGAAAACCACCGGCTGTCCGAGCACGGCCGCCACGACATGAAGGTAAGAACATGCAGGTTATCGAAACGCTCGCTGAAGGGCTGAAGCGCGAAATCAAGGTCGTCGTTCCGGCCAAGGACATGGAACAGCGGATGAACGAGCGCCTCGCCGAGGCCAAGGACAAGGTCCGCATCAACGGTTTCCGCCCGGGCAAGGTGCCGATGTCGCACCTGAAGAAGGTCTACGGCAAGTCGGTCATGGCCGAGCTCGTCAACGAGATCATCCGCGAAAAGCCGAGCGCGATCCTTTCCGAGCGCGGCGAGAAGTCTGCGACCCAGCCCGAAGTCACGATGACCGAGGACGAGGCCGAAGCCGACAAGATCCTGAACGCGGAAGCTGATTTCGAATTCACGCTCTCCTACGAAGTCATTCCGCCGATCGAACTGAAGCCGGTTTCCGGCATCAAGGTCGTGCGTGAAGTCGTCGACATCGAAGAAGGCGAAGTCGAGGACCAGATCCGCAAGATCGGCGAAAGTGCCCGCAGCTACGAAACCAAGAAGGGCAAGGCCGCCGACGGCGACCGCGTCACCATGGATTACGTCGGCAAGGTCGATGGCGTCGCCTTCGACGGCGGCACCGACGCCGATGCCGAACTCGTTCTCGGTTCGAACCGCTTCATCCCGGGCTTCGAAGACCAGCTCGTCGGCGTCAAGGCCGGCGATGAGAAGGTCATCACCGTCACTTTCCCGGAAGACTATCCGGCCAAGAACCTCGCCGGCAAGGAAGCCACCTTCGACATCACCGTCAAGGAAGTCGCCGCTCCGGGTGAGATCACCCTCGACGACGAGCTCGCCAAGAAGCTCGGCATCGAATCGCTCGATCGCCTGAAGGAAATCGTCCGCGGCCAGATCGAAAGCCAGTTCGGCTCGGTCACCCGCCAGAAGGTCAAGCGTCAGATCCTCGACCAGCTCGATGAGATGTACAAGTTCGAAACCCCGGCGCGCCTCGTCGAAGCCGAATTCGAAAACATCTGGCGCCAGATCAACACCGATCTCGCCCAGTCCGGCAAGACCTTCGAGGATGAAGACACCACCGAAGAGAAGGCCCGCGACGAATATCGCACGCTCGCCGAGCGCCGCGTCCGCCTCGGCCTCGTCCTCTCCGAAATCGGCGAAAAGGCCGGCGTCGAAGTAACCGAGGAAGAAATGCAGCGCGCCCTCTATGCACAGCTGCAGCAGTTCCCGGGTCAGGAAAAGCAGATCCTCGACTTCTTCCGCAAGACGCCGGGCGCTTCCGCCTCGCTGCGCGCACCGATCTTCGAAGAGAAGGTGGTTGACCACCTGCTCGGTGAAATCGACGTCACCGACAAGAAGGTAAGCAAGGAAGAGCTGCTCGCCGACGACGAAGCCGAAGGCGCTGAAAAGCCGGCGAAGAAGGCAGCACCGAAGAAGAAGGCTGCTGCCAAGGCCGACGATGCCGCCGAAGGCGAGGAAGCTGCTCCGAAGAAGAAGACAGCACCGAAGAAGAAGGCTGCCGAAGGCGACGCCGAATAATCGGTTCCTGTATCAGGACTAGGAAGGGGCTGCCCGTCGGGCGGCCCCTTTTTGCATGGGCAGGTACTGCCCCTGTCGTCAGTCGCCCAGTCCGCCGTCGAGCGCAGTCACAATGCGATAGGCGGCGCGCAGGCGATCCGGTATCGGATAGTTCCTGTTTGCGAGGATCACGACGCCGATCTGCCTTTCCGGGACGAAGGCCGCGTAGGCTCCGAAGCCGGCGGTCGAGCCGGTCTTGTTGATCCAGACGTTCTTGCGCGGTTCGGCCGGAGGGTCCAACGCTTCGACCGCATTGCTCTTGTTGGATATCTCCGGAGAGTTTCCTGCAAGCAGCATGTCGAGTTTCACAGGATAGTCATACATCTCCCATCCGAGGCCTTGCGTCATGCCTGCGACCCGGTAGTAGCCGGTATGGGTGGCGGTAATGGCGCGCTGCAGGGGCGCGTCGAGGCCCTGGCCGTTCATGTTCGCCTCGACGAAGCGGATCAGGTCGGAGGCGGATGTCTTCACGCCGTAGGCTTCGGAATCCATCGCGCCCGGCGAGGCATGGATCGGCTTACCGGTCTTCGAATAGCCATAGGCATAATCGGACGTCCGCTTCTTCGGCACATGGATATACGTGTTCGAAAGCCCGAGCATTGGAAAGAGCGTGCCTTGCATGACATCGTCGAAGGATACGCCCATGCTCGCCGCAGCCGCGTAGCCGAACAGGCCGATGCTTGGATTGGAGTAGCGCCGGTGGGTTCCCGGCGAGTGATCCGGATGCCAGTCACGGTAGTAAGCAATCACGTTCTTCTGCGTGACGTCATTGGGAAACTGCAAGGGTAGTCCGCCCGCCGTGTAGGTGGCGAGGTGGAGAAGGCTCACCTTGTCGAAGGTGCTGCCGACAAGATCCGGCACATATTTGCCGGGGCTGTCGGAAAAGGAGAGCGCTCCTGTTTCGTGCGCATAGGACGCCAGTGTCGCGGTGAAGGTCTTGCTGATCGACCCGATCTCGAAGAGCGTGGCGTCATCGACCTTTTTCCCGCTCTCGACGGACGCAACGCCGTAATTGAAGACGTACCGACGGCCCTGGACGGTCACCGCCACGGCCGTTCCCGGCACCTTGTACGTCTTCATGATCGGCTGGATCGCCTCGTCAGCCGCGCGCTGGAGCCGGCTCTCGATGTCATCCGCCGTGGCGACGGTGCACGTGCCGAGGATCGATATCGCAACCGTGGCGGAAGCGATCGATCTGGCGACAAGAGAATTCCTCATGGCAACTTATCTCCTTGTATCTTGTCCGTGGCCGCGCAGCGTGTTGCAACGGCCGGTCTGTCATGGGGATTTGCGTCAAGGGCTGTGTTCGACCTCCCGTCAAGGATGCGCCTTGGCGATCATCGACGACGGGCGGTGAAGAAGCCTCTCAGGTATAGGCGGATTGCACTCCGCGCCCAAACGACGTTAACTTGCGGGAGCCATTAGAAAAAATAGGGTCACCCGATGGTTCGTCCGCATCTTCCGCTGAACGCGCTGCGTGCCTTCGAGGCTTCTGCGCGTCACCTGAGCTTCACCCGGGCGGCAATCGAGCTCTGCGTGACCCAGGCGGCGGTCAGCCATCAGGTCAAGAGCCTCGAAACACAGCTGAAGGTCGCGCTTTTCAAGCGGCTTCCCCGTGGTCTGATGCTGACACAGGAGGGCGAGACGTTGCTGCCGTCGTTGCGTGACGCCTTCGACCGGATCGCCGGAACACTTGAGGGGCTCGAGGGTGGCCACCGTCGCGAGGTGCTCACCGTCGGGACGGTCGGGACCTTTGCCGTGGGATGGCTGTTGCCACGGCTAGCCGGCTTCCGTGCCGAAAACCCGTTCATCGACCTGCGGCTTTCGACCAACAACAATCGCGTGGACGTCGCGGCGGAGGGCCTGGACTACGCGATCCGCTTCGGGGCAGGGGCCTGGCACGGAGTTGAAGCGATACCCCTGCTGGAGGCACCGCTTTCGCCGCTCTGCATCCCGGATATTGCAAAGCAGCTGGAGACACCCGCCGATCTTTTCAAGTATACGCTGCTTCGCTCCTACCGGTCGGACGAATGGCCCCGCTGGTTTGAGGCGGCCGGATTGCGCCAGACCATGCCGGTTTCCGCGAGCATCGTCTTCGATTCCTCCCTGGCGATGATGGAGGCGGCGTTACAGGGTGCCGGGATTGCGCTCGCCCCGCCGGCGATGTTTTCCCGCCTGCTGCAATCGGAAACGGTCCGGCAGCCTTTCGATACCGCCGTGACGATCGGTGGCTACTGGCTGACGCGGCTGCAGTCGCGAACGGAGACGCCCGGAATGGTACGCTTCTGCGACTGGCTGCTGCGGACGCTCAGATCAGCCGAAGCCCCCGGAAGCTCGCATGCCCCTGCCGGCCGATGATGATGTGGTCGTGCACGGTGATGCCGAGTGGCTTTGCGGTATCGATGATGGTCTTCGTCATGTCGATGTCGGCGCGTGATGGCGTCGGGTCTCCGGACGGGTGATTGTGTACGAGAATGATTGCCGTCGCGGAGAGTTCGAGCGCGCGCTTCACCACCTCACGCGGATAGACGGGCGTATGGTCGATCGTGCCGCGCCCCTGTACCTCGTCGGCGATCAGCGCGTTGCGCTTGTCGAGGAAAAGGATGCGGAACTGCTCCGTGGTCTCGTAGGCCATCGCCGCGTGGCAGTAGTCGATGACCGATGACCACGAGGAGAGCACGTGCCGCTCCTTGAGCTCGCTCCTCAGCATCCGCTGGGCCGTGGTCGCGATGAGCTTGAGGTCGAGCGCCACCGTCTCGCCGATTCCCTTCACCTCCTGCAACAGGGCAGGCGGTGCGCCCAGCACGCCGGCGAGCGTGCCGAAGCGGCCGATCAGCGCCTTGGCGATCGGTTTTGTATCGCGGCGCGGAATGAGCCGGAAAAGCAGAAGTTCGAGGAGTTCGTAGTCCGCGAGCGCCGCTTCGCCGCTTTCGCGGAAGCGCGTCCTCAGCCGGTCTCGATGACCGATGTAGTGCGCCTCTTCCTGCGCGTGCGCTCCGGAGATCGGCCGCGGCTTGCCCGGTTGTTCGGCGAAGAAGCTTCGTTCGTCGACGGCGGCAATATCCTCCTCCGCCTCTTCCCGGTCCGGAGCGACGGTTTCGTCGTCTTCATCGTCTGCCGGGGAAAGGGAAGGAGGTTTGCCCATCGTCAGCCTCGCAGCGGCGGCAATCCCGGCCGGTCGATGCCACCCGGTGACAGCGTGAAGATTTCGCAGCCCGTCGCCGTCACACCGACAGCATGCTCGTACTGCGCGGTCAGCGAGCGGTCGCGCGTGACCGCCGTCCAGCCGTCCGAGAGCACCTTCACGTGCGGGCGTCCGAGATTGATCATCGGCTCGATGGTGAAGATCATTCCCTCGCGCAGTTCCGGGCCTTCGTCGGCGCGGCCGTAATGCAGGATGTTCGGGGAATCGTGGAACAGCTTGCCGATGCCGTGGCCGCAGAAGTCGCGCACGACGGAGCAGCGCTCGGCCTCCGCATAGGTCTGGATCGCTTCGCCGATCGCACCGGTGCGGGCGCCCGGGCGCACCGCGGCGATCCCGCGCATCAGGCACTCGTAAGTGACTTCGAGTAGCCGCTCGGCGGCGCGCTTGATCTCTCCAACCGGGTACATGCGGCTCGAATCACCGTGCCATCCGTCGAGGACATAGGTAACGTCGATGTTGACGATATCCCCCTCGCGCAGCGGCTTGTCGTTCGGAATGCCGTGGCAGACCACGTGGTTGATCGAGGTGCAGCAGGATTTCGTGTAGCCGCGATAGTTGAGGGTCGCCGGGAGCGCCCCGTTGTCCATGCCGAACTCGAAGACGAAGCGATCGATCGCGTCCGTCGTGACGCCAGGCTTCACGATAGAGGCGAGTTCGTCCAGGCAACGCGCCGTCAGTTGCGACGCCTTGCGCATGCCTTCAAAGGCTTCGGGGCCGTAGAGCCGGATCGCTCCCGTATTCTTGAGCGGCGCCGTTGCCGCGTCGATGTAATTTACCATTCATCCGCTTTCAGGTTGGATGCATTCCGATTGTCACACCGTACATAATGCAGCAGGGGCGGCTTCGTCCATTGCAATGCGCTGAAATGGCGCGATTTCCGCAGCACTCACCCGGCATTTGACGGCATAGGCCTCGACTCCGCGCCGTCTGGCCGCGGTAAAGCCGCGGGCGTAAGCAGGGTCGAGATCGCCCGAAAGGCGGAAGCGGTCGCAATCCTCGCGCTGGATGAGATAGAGCATGACGGCACGATGACCGGCATCCATCATCGCCGCGAGCTCTTCGAGATGCCTGGCGCCGCGCGCCGTGACGGTGTCGGGAAATTCGGCAAGCCGGCTCTCGCGGATGAAATGCACGTTCTTCACCTCGACATAGGCGTCCGGTCGCCCGGGTGAGGAAAGGAGGAAGTCGATGCGCGAGTTTCGGCCATAGCGCTGTTCGCGCCGCAACGTCTCGTAACCCGCAAGATCATCGACAAGACCCATCCGGATCGCCTCTTCGCCGAGCCGGTTGGCAAGCGCGGCGTGGACACCGACGACAGTATCGTCCGCTTCGATCAGTTCGAAGGCATAGCGGTGCTTGCGCGCCGAGCCGGCATGATCGGAAAGCCAGATACGTGAACCGGCATCGGTCAGCCCCAGCATCGAACCGGTGTTCGGACAGAATCCGGTGATCTCGGACCCGTCGTCGAGCACCGCGTCGAACAGGAAGCGCTTGTAGCGCCGGATGAGCGTGGCGGGGACGAGAGGTGGATCGAACTTCATCGCGCAGGTGTCACGCCCGTTCGAGCACGTAAGTGCCGGGCGCGTCGGCGATCGCGTTCAGCGCACCACCGCCGACCTTGCGGGCAGGGACCCGCTTGCCATCGAGCGACTCGACCCAGGTTTGCCAGTGGGGCCACCAGGAACCCGGCGTCTCTTTGGCCTTCTCCAGCCAGTCCTCGAAGGCGCCGGTGGGCGCGCCGCCGGTCCAGTACTGGTACTTCTGCTTGCCGGGCGGGTTGACCACGCCGGCGATATGGCCGGCGCCGCTGAGCACGAAGGTGACCGGGCCGCCGAACAGGCTGCTTCCGACGAAGACCGATTTGGCCGGCGCGATGTGGTCCTCGCGGGTCGCGAGATTGTAGATCGGGATCTTCACGTCCTTCAGCGACAGCGTCTTGCCGGCGATTTTCATTCGTCCCTTGCTCAGCGCATTGTCGAGATAGCAGTTGCGCAGATAGAAGGAGTGGTTGGCGGCCGCCATCCGGGTGGAATCCGAATTCCAGAACAGCAGGTCGAAGGGCATCGGTTCTTCGCCCTTCAGGTAGTTGTTGACGAAGTAGGGCCAGATGAGCTCGGAGGCTCTCAGCATGTTGAAGGCGGATGCCATCTTCGAGCCTTCGAGATAGCCGCTCGCCCGCATGCGTTCTTCCATCGCGTCGAGCTGTTCCTCGTCGACGAACACCTTGAGGTCGCCGGCATGGGTGAAATCGACCTGCGTGGTGAAGAGCGTCGCACTTGCGATGCGTTTGTTGCGCTCCTTGGCGTGCAGGGCAAGTGCGGTGGAAAGCAGCGTACCGCCGACGCAATAGCCGATGGCGTTGACCTTGGTCTCGCCGGTCGCCTTCTCGACGGTCTCGAGGGCAAAATCGACGCCCTCGCGGATATAGGCTTCCCAGTCCTTCGTGGAATGTCGCTCGTCGGGATTGACCCAGGAGATCGCGAAGACGGTATGCCCCTGATCCACGCACCACTTGATGAAGGATTTTTGCGGGTTGAGGTCGAGGATATAGAACTTGTTGATCCACGGCGGCACGATCAGGAGCGGCCGCTTGAGGACCGTGCCAGTCGCCGCTTCGTATTGCAGGATTTCGCAGATATCGCTCTGGGCGATCACCTTGCCCGGTGTGACCGCCATGTTCTCGCCGACGGCAAACTTGCTGTAGTCGGTGTGGCGCAGGCGAAGGTCGCCCCCGCCGGCGGCGATGTCCTCGGCGAGCATCCTCATGCCGCGCACCAGATTTTCGCCGTGGCTGGCGACCGTTTCGCGGTAGACCTGCGGATTGGTGACGACGAAGTTGGCGGGCGAAAGCGCGGCCGTGATCTGCCGGACGTAGAAGGCCGCCTTGTGCCGGGTGTGTTCGTCGAGCCCTTCGGCGTCGCGCACCATTCGCTCTGCCCATTCGCTGCCGATGAAATAGACCTGACGCAGGAAGTCGAAGAACGGATTGCGCTGCCAGTCCTCGTCGGAGAACCGCTTGTCATTCGGGAGCGGTGGCGAAGGCTCGGTGCTTTCGCCACCGGCCAGCCTCTGCGCCGTCCGTGTCCAGGCGCCGAACATGCCGGCCAGCAGATAGCCCTGCGCTTCGAGCGTCCGCTTCGGGTCCGACATCCAGTATTCGGCGACCTTCGACATCGTCTTGACGAGTTCCGTCAGCGGCTGCGACACCGGGTCGACGATCTCGCCGCGCTCGCGCGGCGCAAGCCACGTCGAAGCGGCCTTGCCGAGATTTTCGAGCGCGCGGGCGACATTGAGTGCCAGCGCTTCGGGATCCTTGACGATGTAGGGTTCAATCAGCTTCGGATCGAAGCCTTGGGCCGTGGCACCGGATGTAGCACCGTCTTCGGTGTCTCTGCTCAAGCTGTTCCTCCCGAGAGTGCTCGTGAGAGTCCTCTTTTATGTTTGCTTATCCTGCCTGAAAACGACTACAAGTTCCAGCGATACGAAGGCCACCCCTGACGTATTCGGAAGCAGGGATCAACCGCTGGATGCGGTGCGGCGCCGGTTTGGGACATATGGGTATGATTGCAGCGATGTGGGCAATGAAAACGTGGCGTCTTGCTTCCGGTCCGGCACTGGCCTGTGCCCTCGGGCTCGCCACGGGATGCTCGTCGACGGGCGGGCAAACGACGGCGACCGAGCCGCGGTCCTCCGTGCTCGACGTCACCGTCAGCGATGAGGCCCGCAGCCCCCGGACGCCGGCGCTCGGCACGTCTCCGGACGGCTACCCGGATTTCTCGCAGCCGCTGACCGCTGCCAGCGTTCAGATGAGCGACGAGGAGGCGGTAGCGCTGCAGGCGAAGCTGTCGGCACTCGCCTCCGCCCGCAAGGCCGGCACGATTTCCGAGGCCGAGTACCAGCGGCGGGTGGAAGAACTGCGCAAGCTTGCCGCAGAGCACGGCGTCGACGTACAGGCTGCGCTGGCCAAATAGCGCTTGCCTTTGCTGCAATTTGGAAGCAAAGCAATCGAGGTGCGACCGCTCGCTTCGGCCGGTCCGTCCTTGGCCGGCGGACACAGATTTGCCGCAGCGCTTTGCCATTGCATCGCAAAAGGTCTGTTCCGGTTTCGGGTTCGTTACGGAACATGTCAGGAGCAACAAACGAACCCGCTTGGCGCGGATGCTGCCGCGCGATCCCACGGGGTTTGAGATGGAAGAGTTTCATAAAGTTCGGCGCCTGCCGCCCTATGTTTTCGAACAGGTCAACCGTTTGAAAGCTAGCGCGCGAGCCGGTGGCGCCGACATCATCGACCTCGGCATGGGCAACCCCGACCTGCCGACCCCGAAGGCGATCGTCGACAAGCTCTGCGAAGTGGTCCAGGACCCGCGTACGCATCGCTATTCGTCCTCCAAGGGCATTCCGGGCCTCCGTCGCGCCCAGGCTGCCTACTACGCGCGCCGCTTCGGCGTGAAGCTCAACCCGGAAACCCAGGTCGTCGCGACGCTCGGCTCCAAGGAAGGCTTCGCCAACATGGCCCAGGCGATCACCGCGCCGGGCGACGTCATCCTCTGCCCGAACCCGACCTATCCGATCCACGCCTTCGGCTTCCTTATGGCCGGCGGCGTCATCCGGTCGATGTCGGTCGAGCCGGACGAGACCTTCTTTCCGCCGCTCGAACGCGCCGTCCGCCATTCGATCCCGAAGCCGCTGGCGCTGATCATCAACTATCCGTCGAACCCGACGGCGCACGTTGCCTCGCTTGACTTCTACAAGGACGTGATCGCATTCGCGAAGAAGCATGACCTGATCGTGCTCTCCGACCTTGCCTATTCGGAGATCTATTTCGACGACACACCACCGCCGTCGGTTCTCGAGGTCCCGGGTGCCATGGACATCACGGTCGAATTCACCTCGATGTCGAAGACCTTCTCGATGCCCGGCTGGCGCATGGGTTTTGCCGTCGGCAACGAGCGGCTGATCGCGGCGCTGACCCGCGTGAAGTCCTATCTCGACTACGGTGCGTTCACGCCGATCCAGGTCGCGGCGACCCACGCTCTCAACGGAGACGGTTCCGATATCGCCGAGGTCCGGTCCGTTTACAAGCGCCGCCGCGACGTGCTGGTCGAGACTTTCGGTAAGGCCGGCTTCGAAGTGCCGCCGCCGGCGGCGACCATGTTCGCCTGGGCGAAGATTCCGGAGAAGTTCCGTCCGCTCGGCTCGCTCGAGTTTTCCAAGCTTCTCGTCGAGAAGGCCGACATTGCCGTCGCCCCCGGCATCGGCTTCGGCGAGATGGGCGATGATTACGTCCGCATCGCGCTGGTCGAGAACGAGCACCGCATCCGCCAGGCGGCGCGCAACCTCAAGCGCTTCCTGTCGACGGCCGACGAGACGATGCACAACGTCATTTCGCTGAACGCCCACCGCCAAGGTTGAGCTTTCCCGCCGACGACGATAACGTCACTGGTTATCAGGTCCAGGCGGCCCGTTCGCGGCCGCCTTCATGCAATTCGTAAGTTTCGGGAAATTGATCTATGGCGGATGCCCTCAGGATTGGCATTGCGGGTCTGGGCACCGTCGGTGCCGCGCTGGTTCGCATTCTTCAGCAGCGCAGCAATGAGCTTGCCATCTCCTGCGGTCGGAAGATCGAGATTACGGCAGTGTCCGCACGTAACCGAGACAAGGATCGCGGCATCGATCTTTCCGAAATAGCTTGGTACGACGATCCCCTCGACCTCGCCGCCAATGCCGATATCGACGTCTATGTCGAACTCGTCGGCGGTGCCAACGGCGCGGCGGAGGTGTCCGTCAGGGCAGCACTGGCGCGGGGCCTGCATGTCGTGACCGCCAACAAGGCGCTGCTGGCGCGTTACGGCGTCGAACTGGCGCGCATCGCGGAGAAGAACGGCGCTCTCCTCAATTACGAGGCGGCGGTCGCCGGCGGCATTCCGGTCATCAAGGCTCTGCGCGAATCGCTGACCGGCAATCATTTCTCCCGCGTCTACGGGATCATGAACGGTACCTGTAATTACATCCTCAGCCGTATGGAGAGGGAGGGCCTTTCCTTCGACGAGTGCCTGAAGGACGCCCAGCGGCTCGGCTATGCCGAGGCCGATCCGAGCTTCGACATCGAGGGCAACGACACCGCCCACAAGCTCGCGATCATGACGACGCTCGCCTTCGGCAGCGAGATCGCCGCCGATGATATCTACCTCGAAGGCATCACCAATATCTCGATCGAGGACATCCGCGCGGCCAACGAACTCGGCTACCGCATCAAGCTTCTCGGCGTTGCGCAGAAGACCGACACGGGCATCGAGCAGCGCGTGCACCCGACCATGGTGCCGCTCGATTCGGTGATCGCGCAGGTCGACGGCGTCACCAATGCCGTCGCCCTCGAATCCGATATTCTCGGCGAACTTTTGATGGTCGGCCCCGGCGCCGGCGGCAGCGCGACGGCCTCGGCGGTGCTCGGCGACATCACCGACATCGCCAAGAGCCGCCCAGGTGCCCAGCAGGTGCCGGTGCTCGGCCGGCCGGCCCATCTGCTCGAGCCCTATCGTCGCGCGCAGATGCGCAGCCACGAAGGAGGCTATTTCATCCGGCTGACCGTTGCCGACAAGATCGGCGTGTTCGCCAATATCGCGACCCGCATGGCCGACAACGGTATTTCGCTGGAATCAATCGTGCAGCGCTCGCAGCCCGACGGAGAGATTGGCGCGCCGGTGACGATCATTCTCGTGACCCATGCGACGATGGAGGAGTCGGTCCGCAAGGCGGTGTCGGCCATCCGTGCGGAGGGATACCTTGTCGGCGAGCCGCAGACGATCCGCATTGAGCGGCCGAAGACTGTGTGACGACCGCCGCTGCCTTTCCGGGCGGGGCGGCGAGGCTGCTGGCGGCTGCCGCATGCGATCTCGCATGGGCGCGAACCTGGAATGACGACGGGCGGGAATACAGATGGGCATGATTGAACCGGTCGATCCGGTGCCGCGCGCGTTTCTCGGCGTGGAAAGCTCGGTGAGCGGCCAGCGATGGGTCTCGCGTCTCGACCAGGCCGGACAGAACCGCGCACTCGCCATCGCTCAGCTTCATGGCATGCCGGAGATTCTGGCGCGCGTGCTGGCGGGCCGCGGCGTCGGTGTCGATGAAGCACCGGCCTTTCTCGATCCGACCATCCGTTCCCTGATGCCGGACCCGGCCACGCTCACCGATTGTGATGCCGCGGCGGAGCGGATCGTGCGGGCGATCGCCGCCGGCGAACGCATCGCGATTTTCGGCGATTATGATGTCGACGGTGCAGCCTCTTCGGCGCTCCTCTACCGGTTTCTTCAGCATTTCGGCGCCGAGGCAGAGATCTACATTCCTGACCGGATTTTCGAGGGCTACGGCCCGAACCCGGCTGCGATCGGTCAGTTGATCGAACGCGGCGCTCGGCTGGTGGTCACCGTCGACTGCGGCTCGACGAGTTTCGAGGCCCTGGAGGAAGCGCGCCGGCGTGGCATCGACGTCGTCGTCATCGACCACCACCAGATGGCGCACGCCATGCCCACCTGCCATGCGCTGGTCAATCCCAATCGCGAGGACGATCTGTCGGGGCAGGGGCATCTCTGTGCCGCGGGCGTCGTCTTCCTCGTGCTGGTGGCCACCCTGCGGCTGCTCAGGCAGCAGGGCGACCGTCGCGCCGGATCGCTCGATCTGCTCGCCTGGCTCGATCTCGTGGCACTCGCGACGGTCTGCGACGTCGTTCCGCTCAAGGGACTGAACCGCGCCTATGTGGTGAAGGGGCTGATCGCCGCCCGCCATCAGCAGAATGCCGGCCTCGCCGCCCTGTTGCGCGTGGCCGGCATCGGCGGACCGGTGACGCCCTATCATTTCGGTTTCCTCGTCGGCCCCAGAATCAACGCTGGAGGTCGCATAGGCGACGCCGCGCTCGGAAGCCGGTTGCTGACGCTCGATGATGCCACCGCCGCCGGTGAGATCGCCGCCCGGCTCGACGAACTCAACCGCGAGCGTCAGGCGATGGAAACCGCGATGCTGGCGGAGGCGGAGGCGGAGGCGCTTGCCGAATACGGCACCGGCGAAACGGCATCCGTCATCGTCACGGCCCACGACAATTGGCACCCCGGTATCGTCGGGCTGCTTGCTGCTCGCCTGAAGGAGAAGTTCAAGCGGCCCGCCTTCGCGATCGCTTTCGATCCATCGGGGAAGGGGACCGGCTCAGGGCGCTCGATCAACGGCTTCGACCTCGGACGGATGGTACGGGCAGCGGTCGACGCCGGCCTGCTCGTGAAGGGCGGCGGCCATGCCATGGCGGCCGGCCTGACCGTCGAGCGCGCCAATCTCGGGCGGCTGCGCGCCTTCTTCGACGAGGCTGCAGGCAGTCAGGTATCGACGCTTGCCGCCAATCGCAGTCTGAAGATCGACGGAGCGCTCGGCGCATCCGGCGCCACCATTGCGCTGATCGACCAGCTGGAGACGGCCGGCCCTTATGGCGCAGGCCACCCGCAACCCTGTTTCGCGATTCCTGCGCATCGCGTGCGGGATTCGCGCCTCGTCGGCGTCAACCATGTGAAGGTGACTGTCGAAGCGCAGGACGGGTCGCGACTCGACGGGATCGCCTTCCGTGCGGCCGAAACGCCGCTCGGCGATTTCCTGCTGTCCTCGCGGGGCAGTCAGGTCCATCTCGCGGGGTCGCTGAGCGCCGAGCACTGGCAGGGAACGCGGCGCGTGCAGATACGCGTGACCGACGCCGCGAAGGCGTTCTGAGCGATATCCGGTGATGTTCGGAAGAGTGGAAGTGGCACGCCCTAGGGGAGTCGAACCCCTCTTCCCAGAATGAA